>NZ_JBSKHT010000006.1:159382-276711 GCF_057128745.1 Pseudomonas rosaeacicularis | reverse complement strand
CTGATCATCTTCGCCGAAAGCGAGTGGTGCTACACCCGGCACAAATGGGACAGCCTGGACGAACCGTCCGGCCACACAAGTTCGACCCCGCACCTGAACTGGTTTTCGGAGAAAGACCGGATCAGGGAGATCAGCTGGTGGGGGGATGTGGCAGAAAAGCTAGGGTTAAGGGCGGATGGGAAGGTGTACCACTTTCATCCGGTGGGGTTGGTGGGAGCCTTCAAAACTAAAGAGCGAAGGATCAGTGTTGAGCTTTTGGAGAAGGTTACCGGCAAGTCAGGTGACTGGTTTACAGGTAAAGGCGGGGGCCGTAGATTCGCTAATGAGTTCGCAGAAAAATACCCGAATATATACAACTATGACAAATTCGCATTTGTTGAGCAGCTAAATAACGCTCTCGACCGGTACGCAATACGAACCCCTTATCAGCAAGCGCATTTTATCGCTCAGTGTTTTCATGAGTCTGCTGCATTTGAGACTACTGAGGAATTTGGGTCGGGTGCACAATACGATCCAGGGCGACATGCAGGTGCCATAGCTAACGGAAATACTGAGCCAGGGGACGGCGCAAAATACAAAGGTAAGGGGCTAATACAGCTTACTTGGAAAAATAATTACTTCTCCTACTCGAAGTACAGAGGAGTTGACTTCGTCAACTCTCCCGATGCTATTGCTGCTGATATGTTTAATGCCATAGATGTTTCTTGTTGGTACTGGCGTCACAATGGGGCCATAAGTAGAAAGTATAACTCCCTAGGCGACATAAATATTTTGATTGATAACGAGCCGTCTAATGTCAAGTTGGTAACCCGGGCGGTCAATGGCGGAGATAATGGTCTTCACGAGCGAGAGTCCGTATACGAAGCGTTGCGTAGAGAGTGGGGGCTTGCATAAATGAATATTACCCATCGCCTGTTCGCAGCTATTCTGTTATTTATTGGTTTTTTGGGTTCAGTTCCGGCAACGGAAAAGCTACCGTCTGTAATATTAAAGGTGGAAAGTAAAGACCCGCTTGAAGTGTCGGCCTTGATGCAAGGAAAATCATGTATGCTTTCTCTTCCTGTTGACTTCATGTCTCAAGTCTACGGACTGTACAGCGACGTTTACATAGATGACTTGAACGGCGATGGTAAGCGGGAGTTGGTGTTTGATCTCATTGGAAGTGATGTAAATCACTGCTCTAAGGTTTTACGTTATAACGAGAATGATCGTTCGTTTTCAGAGTGGCTTTTTAAGGGCGGTGGTTTATGTAATCCCATCAGTAGAGGACGTTTCCTTATAAGTTCTTATCGAGATGGAGCGAGCTGGACTGAGGATGTTTACACTGTGAAAAATGGCAAGCCTGAGATCCATATTACCGACAGCTGTGTAGGATGTAGTGAGGTCAGACGAAAGTTTTACACCCCCGGAAAACAGCCTGTGAAAGTGCTTGTATCAGACGATATTGAATTTGAGAGGCGTATCCCATTAAAGGCTAGTATAGCTTCTCCCCGCGCAAGGGTTTTTTCTTTGCCTGATTCAAGTTGGCCAACAAAAAGATATTTGATTCGTGGTGATGAGATTGCGCTCATCGACTTCGATAAGTCCGAAGACGGTCAAGACTGGGCTGAGTTCAAATTTATTGGTAATAATTTTGCAACTGACGGGTGGGTGAAATACAGCGATTTGGAGTAGTATTTTTTCAAGAAAATCTGGATGTTAATATATTAAGGTGGGTGTTGTAATTAGGATTTATTTAAAAATGGAGTTTGATCGATGTTTACAAAGTTTAATACTTTTTTTTGCGTTGTTGCAAGCGCTACTTCCGCGATTGCCGGCGATAATTTTAGTATCGAAAAATTTGCAGGTGAGCGGATTGAGGGTATGACAGAGTCTTATGCGCTCATCGATGTGAAACTAAATGAGCAGTATCAACGAATGTCGAAAAATCCAAGATTTGTTGATAAAAAATTGCTCGTTGAGGGAGAGCGCTTGTGGATAAAATATCGTGACGCGGAATGTAAGGAAATGGCTGGCGAGTATGGTCCAGGCAATATTCATGATCTTGCGAAACTCAGATGCCTGGCTTCAGCGACATCATCTAGGTTAACTGAGCTCATCTTCATTGAGACTGGTGTAGTGAGTGATCAGTTTGATAGTGCAGTCTCTTTAATAGCTGAGGCCTCCTCTAAAAGTATTGATCAAATTATTGCTGGAGTAGGTCTGGCAATGCTCACGCCTGAGATTGAGAAATATTTTTCAAAAAATTGTGAGCTTACGTTTGCCCGATTTAAGGAGTCTCGAGAGCACTGCTATGCGAGGCTGATTTTTAAAGGTGTATAGCCTTTAAGTGCGTTGGTGTTAATTGCAATAGCGTTATCCTTCGCAGTAGTCAGCCAGGTTGCGGGTTGAAGTCATGCCGTCTCGCGAACAAGTTCGCCCTACAGAGATCGTGGCGCTAGACCCACTTCACCCCACACTAAACCCCCCATCCACCGTCAACGTGGTCCCGTGAATCATCGCCGCGTCATCGCTCAACAAAAACGCGATCGCTGCCGCTACTTCGCCTGGTTGGGCGAAGCGGCCCAGCGGTATGCGGGCCAGCATCGGGGCGGATTTGGCGTGGTCGCTCCAGGCTTTGTCAGCCATGGGCGTCAGGGTGACGATGGGGTTGACGCTATTGACACGGATGCCGTGTGGGCCGAGTTCCAGCGCCATGACTTGGGTGATGGCGTCGAGCGCGGCTTTGGACGCGCAATACGCGAGATGATCACGGGTGGCGACTTTGGCGGCCAGGCTGGAGACGTTAACAATCGCCCCGGGCTGGCCGCGTCGCACCCAATCCTGCGCCACCAGTTGCGCGACCAGGAGCGGCGCGCGGGTGTTGATGGCCAGGGTGCGGTCAAAGGTTTCCATGCTGGTTTCGAGTACCGATTCAAGCTCGACGATGCCAGCGCAATTGACCAGTTGATCGATGGGCAATACCGACGCGACGGCAATCCGGGTGGCATCGACATCGGCCAGATCCACCACCAGCGGATTGTCGCTGTAATCCAGGTCGGCAACGGTACGGCCCAGTGCAACGACCTCGGCGCCGAAGCGTGAGAGCAGTTGTGCGGTTTCGCGACCGATGCCTTTGCCGGCACCTGTGACCAGCACGCGTTTGCCGCTGAAATCATGTACCGCCATCAACCGTCACTCCAGGTTAGTGTGCCGGGCGCGCATGGCCTCGGCGCTGATGCCCAGCCGTTCGCGCAGGCGCAGCAAGAGGATTTCAAACAGCACGTATTGCGCGCCCTCGTAGGCGCTGCCCATCGATAACACTTTACTGGCGGTGGGGCCGGTATCGTTCAGCATGGTTTGCGCGGGCAACGTCACCACCAGGTCGGCGAAAATTGTCGCAGCGCCGTCGGGCTTGCCGGTGATGATTGCAACCTGAGCGCCAGCCGCTTTGGCCGTACAGATCAACGCCGACACTGTTGAAAAATCCCCCGGTCCGGCGCTGGTCATGAACAGATCGCCTGCGGCAAGCGGCGGGGTCGTCATGTCGCCGACCGGGTGCGCGTCGAGGCCTGCGTGATAGAGGCGCATGGTCAGCGCGCGCATCATCAGGCCTTCACGGCCGACGCCGTACAGCGCGATGCGGCGGGCACCGATCAGGGCGTCCACCAACGCGTTGACCTGGGTTTCATCAACGCGCGCAAACGTGGCGGCAATCTCGTCACAGGCCTGTTTTGCCAGTTGTGCGACTGATAAAGACATCTCAGATCCCTCGGTCAAACAGCTGCTGGGCGGTGGCCTCATCGATCACCAGTTCATGCACGAAATTGCGCAGTAGCACGGCGCGGATGATCTCGGCCTTGTACGGTCCCCCGGACACCAGCACCACTTTTTTGATGCGTTTGAGGTCGTCCAGCTCAAGGGAAATGGCCCGGTGATTGAGCGGGTGATTGACCTCCACGCCGTCGCGGTCGAGCCAGCGCCCCAGCAGGTCGCCCACGGCGCCTGCCGCTTTTAGGCTTTGCCGGTCTGCCGGGCTGACCATCCCCAGCTCGAAGATCAGCGAGCGCTCGGTCAGGTCACCCACGGTGACAAGCGCCAGGTCGGCCTTTTTGGCTTTGCCCAAGACATCCTGCACCGTAGGTTCGGCGAGGATCATGTCGCGATACTGCGCTGACGGCGCGTAGATCGGCGCTGCCAGGTAGTAATGCGAACCGCCGAACAGACCGGCAAAACTGGAGGCGATCTCCACCGTATTGTTCGCCGAGCCGTAATGCATGCCGCCCAGGAGCGACACCACAGTCATGTTTTGCAGCGCGCGGCTCTGGGTTTCCAGCACCGCCTGACGCAAGGTGCGCCCCCAACCAACGGCGACGATGCAGCCGTCGAACAGTTGCTCGTGAATGGTCGGCGCCACGCCGACGCCCAGCACCCGAAAAATCATCCGCGGGTCATCCGGCGTTGGCACCACCGTCACGCGGTCCAGGCCGAACAGCTCCTGCAGGCCGTGTTCCAGCTCTATGCAGGAGGTCAGTTTGGAGTTGATGCGGATCTGCACAATCCCGGTTTCGCGGCTGCTGGCCAGTGCCTTGTTGACTCGCAACCGGGTGATGCCCAAGCGGTCGGCGATCTGCTGTTGGGTCATGCTGTTGACGTAGTAATACCAGGCGATGCGGACCGTCAGTTGGTGCTCTGCGTTAAGCCGTTCGTCATCGGATTCAAGCTCAGGATGAAGGTCTTGCACGGTCTTTTTCCTTCATATTCATTGGGTTGCGCGAGTCTACTTCACCGCGCCCATGGTCAGTCCCTGTACCAGATGCTTGGAAACCATCAACGCGAAAATAATCACCGGGAACACAATCAGCGTGCCGGTGGCCATGATCTCGCCCCACGGCAGGTCGTAACCGCTCATGAAACTGGTGGCCGTGACCGGTGCCGTGCGCGCGACATTGCGGGTCAGCACCAGGGCGTAGAGCAGCTCATTCCACGAGAAGATGAACGAGAAGATCGCCGACACCGCGACCCCCGGCATCGCCAGCGGCAGGGCAATGCGCCAGAAAATCGTGAAGCGCGAAGCCCCGGACAGCCGCGCCGCTTCATCAAGGTCTTTGGGGACGCCGCGAAACTGGTCGGTGCAAATCCACACCACGATCGGCAGATTGAACGTCAGGTACACCAGGATCAGCACCAGACGCGTGTCGATCAAACCCAGGGTGCGAGCCATCAGGAAGATCGGCAGCGCGACGACGATCGGGCTGAGCATGCGATTGGTAATGAACCAGAACCATAAATCTTCCTTGCCCTTGAACTCGAAGCGCGCCAACGCGTAGGCCGCTGGAGTACCAAGGCCTACCGCCAGCGCCGTGGTGGAAGCCGAGACGATCAGCGAGTTGGCGAGACTGGACAGCACATCGCGGTTGAACAGTACCTGCACGTAGTTATCCAAGTGGGGCGTGAACACCCAGATCGGCGGTGATGCCAAGGCTTCGGCTTGGGTTTTCAGACTGGTGGCGACCATCCAGTAGAACGGAAACACGGCGAACAGAAAGATCGCCAGCAAGCCGACCAGGTGCCAACCATTGACTCGGCGGCGTTGTTTGACGATGGCAGGCAGGGCGGCGGAGGTGACGCTCGGGGTGGCCATGTCAGATTTCCTTGTAAACGAATTTGATGTACAGCCGCGCCAGCACGATGGTCAGGATCAGCAGCAGGATGGCCTGCGCCGAGGCGACGCCCTGGTCGAACACGCGAAAGCCGATGCGCTGGATGTAGACGCTGACGAACTCGGTGGCAGCGCCCGGTCCGCCGCGGGTCATGGTGAACACTGTGTCGAACATCTTGAGCACGTCGGCAGTGCGCAGGATCAGAATTACCGTGACGCTGGGCAGCAGAAACGGCAATTGCACATGGCGAATGATCTGCCAGCGGCTGCGGGTTTCCAGCCGCGCGGCTTCTTCGATCTCGGTAGGGACCATCGTCAGCCCTGCGAGCAATACCAGCGCGCAGAAGGGCGTCCACTGCCAGATGTCCATCAACGCCACGGCAATGAACGCATTGGTGGTTTCGCCTAGCCATTCCACAGGGCCAGCGTTGATCAGGGCGAGCAGGGCGTTGGCGACGCCGAAGTCGCGGTTGAAGATCAGGCGGCCAATCAAGCCCGCCACGGCAGGCGCAGTCGCCAATGGAACCACCAGCGCCATCCGCGCCAGCAATTTGAAGCCGGAAAGGCCGGGCTTGTGCAGCATCAGCGCGATGATCAGGCCAAGCACCAGTTGAATCGGCACCACGCTCGCCAGAAACATGAACGTGCGACCCAGCGACGCCCAGAACGAGGGGTCGTTGAACACGCTGATGTAGTTATCAAAACCAATGAACGGCGTCGCGTCGCGAGGCCGCGCCAGGTTGTACTGGCGGAACGAATTGACCAGCGCGAACACCGTCGGAAATATCCCGATCAGCGCCAGCGCCACAGTGGCAGGCGCGAGAAAGGCGAAGGCGACACGGGTGTTGTTCCACAGGGTCGGGAACACCGGTTTTTTGGGGGTGGACATGGTGGTCGGTCTCTTTTCAGCGCAACGATAAACCGCTCGATTTCGGTGTCTGGAGATATCTTGTGCCCCGCAACTGTGGGAGCGGACCTGTCCGCGAAGGCTGTCTGTCAGGCGCCAGATCTTTATCGGGCACAATGGCCTCTTCGCGGACAGGTCCGCTCCCACGATCCGCCGTGATATCAACGACGGCGTGGGGTTTGGAGGGGGATTTACTTCAGCAATTTAGCCTTGCCGTCGTAATAACCCGCTTTGCCCAGGATCTCTTCGACCCGCGCACCGATAGTCTTCGCCCCGGCTTCTACGGTGGTTTTGCCAAGCATGATCGCGGTGCCGTTTTCGCCGACCACTTCGGAAATTTCCGGCCATTGCGGGAAGCGCGGACGGTAGTCAGGCACGCCGCCATCCCATGACGTCACCATCGGTTGCACGAACGGGTACTTCTTCTGCACGTCCGGGTCTTTGTAGACCGAAGTTCGGCCACTGACGCCGCCGGCATCCAGATACGTCTTGGCCATGGCTTCCGAAGTGACCCACTGAATGAACAGCCACGCAGCGGCTTTTTTCTCATCCGTCGCGCTCGCATTGACGCCCAGCGAGAAACCGCCCAGTGCCGGTTTCAGCCCGGCAGGGCCTTTGGGCTCGGTGGCGACGGCCAGGCAATCGGTGATTTTGGATTTCTTCGGATCGGCCAAGGTGCTGTAGAACGCCGACCACTCGGTGATCATGGCCACGTTGCCCTGAGCGAGCGCGTTGACCGCTTCGTTATGGTCGTAATCGACGATGCCCGGCGGCATGAACTTCATCAGGTCCTGGCGGAATTTCAGGCCCGCCTGAGATTCTTTGGAATTGAGGTTGGACTTGAACTTGTCGTCCAGCAACGAGCCGCCGAACGGCCAAAGGAAACGCATGAAACTGTCCGCCGACTGGGTTTCGCCACGGCGCGATTGCAGGGCGTAAGCGTATTTGCCTTTGGCGGCGTCGGTAAGTTTTGGCGCGTAGACGTTGAGCAATTCGTCCCAGGTGGCAGGCGGCTTGTCGAAGCCGGCGTCCTTGAGCATGCATTTGTTGTAGAACAGCAGCCCCGAGTAGTTATCGAACGGCAGCCCGTAAACCTGTTTGTCCCAGGTGCCGAACGACTCCAGCAGGATGGGGAAGAAACCACTAAGGTTGAGGTCCGGGTCGGCCAGCTTCTTGTCGTCGGTGAACGTCTTGATCGGCTCCAGCCAGCCATTGCCGGCAAACTCACCCACCCACACCACGTCCGTAAGGACCACGTCCTGCTCTTCGCCGGAGGTGAACGTCAGCACTTGCCGCTCGCGGCTGTTTTCGTAGGGGATGGTTTCGTAGCTGACCTTGATCCCGGTGCGTTTTTCGAAGTCCGGGAGCATCTTGATAGCGGCGGCATAACCCGGCCGATCAAGGAAAATCGCCTTGATGGTGGTGCCTTTGTAGGGCGCTGCGGCTTCTTCCAGGGTCCACGCTTGCGCAGCCCCTGAGTTGAACGCTGCCCCGGAGCCGAGGGCAACCGACAGGGCAAGCGCGTTCCATACCAGCTTCTTCTTCATTACGTGACCTCATTTGTTTTTGTTGGTGAGGAGTAAGTCGTTCGGGCACGTTGGGAGCGCGCCTTGACATTTGTAATTCTTGAATTACAAATGATCGTAGAGCGAAAACGCTGACTGTCAAGCGTCACATGTCCTACCGTATTTGTACTCGTCACCTACATCCGAAACACCCCCGTGCTCACGCACCGCACAACAATAATCAAGGGGAAACCATTTTGACTGAGCTCAGATTGACCGGCGTCGAAAAGGCCTACGGCGACATCAAGGTCCTGCACGACATCCAGTTGGAAATCCAAAGTCGCGAGTTCGTGGTATTCGTCGGGCCTTCGGGCTGTGGCAAGTCAACGCTGCTGCGCTCCATTGCCGGGCTGGAAAGCATCACCCAAGGGCAAATCCGTATCGGCGCGCGCGACGTGACGTACCTGGAACCGGCCGATCGCGGCGTGGCCATGGTGTTTCAGTCATACGCGCTGTACCCGCACATGTCGGTCTACGACAACATCGCCTTTGGCTTGAAGATGCAAAAGCTGCCCAAGGCCGAGATCGAGGCCAAGGTGCGCAACGCTGCGCGTATTCTCCAACTTGAGCCGTTGCTCGACCGCAAGCCCAAGGCCTTGTCTGGCGGCCAGCGCCAGCGGGTGGCGATTGGTCGCGCGATCGTCCACGAGCCGGAGGTCTTCCTGTTCGACGAACCTCTGTCCAACCTCGACGCTTCGCTGCGAGTGCAGATGCGCATCGAGATCGCCAAGCTGCACGCCGACCTGCAAGCCACGATGATTTACGTGACCCACGATCAGGTTGAGGCCATGACCTTGGCCGACAAGATCGTGGTGCTCAACAAGGGACGGATCGAGCAAGTAGGCTCGCCGCTGGAGCTGTATCACCATCCGCAGAACCGCTTTGTGGCCGGCTTCATCGGCTCGCCACAGATGGGTTTTTTGCCGGTTCAGACTGTTGCGGTGGCCGCCGACGGGGTGCAAGTCAGTCTTCCGGGCGGCGAGCTGCTGTGGGTGCCGGTCAAGTCGGACGGCATCGCGATTGGCGCGGCGCTGACGTTGGGCTTGCGGCCTGAGCACCTGTCGGAGACGGGGCAGGGCGAGGCACGCATCCCGGCCAAAGCGCTGGTGGTCGAGCACTTGGGCGGCGAAACCTTCACCCACGCGCAAACGGCCGAAGGGCATAACGTGATGGTCAAGGGCGAAGGGCATTCGCAAATGAAGGCGGGGCAGACGCTGGCGATTGGTGTCTCTGGCGCGCGTTGTCATTTGTTCGAAGAGCACGGCGCGGCATTGCCCCACCTTACGCACTACAGCGCCATGGCGATCGAGGCACGGGCGGCGGGCTGAAGACCGACGAGCGCAGCACCAATCCTGCGGCTTGGTACTAGACTTCTACGGTTCCCCTGGCTGGGGAGCTGGTTAGTGATCGATCTGACCACCGCCTACAGGTAGTGGGTTCGAGATGCCCTTGCGGACGGTGGCCTTCTGACAGGAGGACACGTAATGGACGAGGCCAGACTCAATCAATTCGTTGGCAAGCTGATTTCCGACGTTGGCGCCGCAGCGATGCTCGCCAATGTCATCATCGGCGAAGAAACCGGTCTCTACCGGGCCATGGCCGACGGCCAAGCCCTCACCCCGCAAGCGCTTGCCGACAAGACCGGTTGCAATGCGCGGCTGGTGCGGGAGTGGTTGAGCGCCAACGCGGCATCAGGCTACATCGAACATCAGGATGGGCACTTCAGACTTCCCGAAGAACATGCGCTGGCGTTGGCGGTGGAGGATTCCCCAGTGTATATCGCAGGCGGTGCCGGCCTGGTGGCATCGCTGTTTCACGACAAAGACAAACTGGTAGCCGCTCTGCGCGGAGATGGCGGCCTGGCCTGGGGCGATCACCATCCGTGCATGTTCAGCGGGACCGAGCGGTTTTTCAGGCCTGGCTATAAGAATTATCTGGTGGCCCAGTGGCTGCCGACGCTGGAAGGCGTGGTGGAGAAGCTTGGCCGCGGCGCTTCGGTAGCCGATATAGGCTGCGGACACGGGGCTTCGACGGTGGTGATGGCGCAAGCCTTTGCAGCGTCGCGCTTCGTTGGTTTCGACTGCCACGCTCCCTCGATCGACATTGCCAATCAGCGGGCGAAAGAAGGCGGCGTGGCTGATCGGGTCAGCTTTGCCGAAGGCACGGCGAAGAACTACCCGGGCCATGATTATGATCTGATCTGCTTCTTCGATTGCCTGCACGACATGGGCGATCCAGTGGGTGCCGCGCAGCATGCGTATCAAGCTTTGAAGCCCGACGGCACGGTGCTGTTGGTTGAGCCATTCGCCAACGACACACTGGATGAAAACATCACCCCGGTCGGACGGCTGTTTTACGCCGCATCGACCCTGATCTGCACGCCTAACTCGCTGTCTCAGGAAGTGGGTCTGGGACTCGGCGCACAGGCGGGAGAAGGGCGACTGCGGGAAGTGTTCAGGCAAGCCGGGTTCAAGCATTTCCGTCGCGCGACCGAGACACCCTTTAACCTGATATTGGAAGCGCGCAAGTAGTGCGGTGCAACAGCGCTTGCGCCGCAATCATTGATGTGATCGCCCAGGTAACGCTGCTTACATTCACCAACTTGCTCAATAATGTCGCCAAGACCACCCTGGATTTCCCGCCTGGAAAAATGTAAATGCCGATGCTTTGAATTCGCCGCAAATGAACTATGGAGTGAACCATAGCCTCATTTGCGGCGTTTTCATTGGCGCTGCAAATGGTCGTTGTAACTGTTGAAAGCGCGATAAAAAACCTTCTATCGATCCGATCCCGCACCTCTTTTGGCCTAACCGATTTCGGTTACCTGGTCGGCGTGAATACGGCACACAAAAACTGTCCTGGTTAAAACAAAGATGACCGAAAAAGTGGGAAGTACGACATACAGTCGCAGAATTTCGGACGTAATCTAATTCCACTGAAACGACTTAACCATCTTGAGGATTATGAAATGACTATCGTAAAAGCTGCCGCAGTTCAGATCGCCCCAGTGCTTTACAGCCGTGAAGGCACCGTCGCAAAAGTCGTCGCAAAAATTCTGGAGCTGGGGGAGAAGGGCGTTGAATTTGCCGTCTTCCCGGAAACCATCGTCCCGTACTATCCCTACTTCTCGTTCGTGCAAACCCCCTATGAAATGGGCCGCGAGCATTACAAGCTGCTTGAGAACGCGGTGGTCGTGCCATCGGCAACCACCGACGAAATCGGCAAGGCTGCAAAAGCGGCGAACATGGTCGTCTCCATCGGCGTCAATGAACGCGACGGCAGTACCTTATACAACACGCAACTGCTGTTCGATGCCGACGGCACGCTGATCCAGGCTCGCCGTAAGTTAAACCCCACTTACCACGAACGCATGATCTGGGGCATGGGCGACGCGTCCGGCCTGCGGGCTGTAGACAGCGCCGTCGGCCGCATCGGCCAACTCGCTTGCTGGGAACACTACAATCCGCTGGCGCGCTATGCGCTGATCGAAGACGGCGAGCAGATCCACGCTGCCATGTACCCAGGCTCCTTTGCCGGCGAACTGTTCACCCGTCAGATGGAAGTGAGCATCCGGATGCACGCTCTGGAATCGGCTTGCTTTGTGGTCAACTCAACCGCTTGGCTGTACCCGGAACAACAGGCGCAGATCATGGCCGACACTGGCTGCGACATCGGCCCGATCTCCGGTGGTTGCTACACCGCGATCATCGACCCTCAGGGCGAAGTGCTGGGTGCGTTGACCGAAGGCGAGGGCGAAGTGATCGTCGATATCGACCTCTTCCAGATCGAAATCCGCAAGCGTCAAATGGATGCTCGCGGCCACTACAGCCGTCCGGAATTACTCAGCTTGAACATCGACCGCACGCCGCATCGCCATGTTCATGAGCGCAACGATCGTCCGGTTGTGCAGCCTCGTGATGTGAAAGCGCGTGATGTAAAAGAAGAAACAGCTTACTGATACCGGCTGTACCTGACTCGCGCCTGCCCTAGGGCAGGCGTGATCGTTTGATCACTTTCGACTGTTGCCTGGCTTCTGGCGACCAGACATCCGAGTCATCTGGCAAGGAAGAACGTTGCCCATTGGTGCCGTGGGCGAAATCCTCTAGGCTAGCGCCGTTGCCCCGAATGCTCCGGTCCCGGGCGGGCCGTCACCCCGTGTCGCTGATTTATCCCCCTCCAAACGACTGATCAGGATTTCTATGAGCGTCAATGACCGCGTTGCCGATTACCCGATCCATGAACAATTTACCCAGCGTTGGTCTCCGCGCGCTTTCGCCGATGAGGCCATCAGCGAAGACACGCTGTTGAGTTTTTTTGAAGCGGCGCGGTGGGCGCCTTCGGCCTATAACTCGCAACCGTGGCGCTTTCTTTATGCGCGCCGTGACACACCTAACTGGGAGCGTTATCTGGGCTTGCTCAACGAGTTCAACCGCAACTGGGCGCAACACGCCTCGGCGCTGGTGATCGTCATTTCCAAGACCACCTTCACGCCACCGGGCGCCACCGAAGAAGGACCGGCGTTGTGGCACAGTTTCGACACGGGGTCTGCGTGGGGATACCTCGCACTCCAGGCCAGTATCAGCGGATGGCACACTCACGGCATGGCCGGTTTTGATCAGGAACTGACGCGTAAAACGCTGAACGTGCCCGAGGAATACGCGCTGCACGCTGCCCTGGCGATAGGCAAGCTGGGCGATAAATCCACGTTGCCCGAGTACCTGCAGGGTCGTGAAACCCCAAGCCCGCGCCGCCCGGTGTCGGAGCTGGCAGCGGAAGGCGATTTCACCTTGTAATCCTGTTAACCGGGCTTCGGCCGAAGGGGAGGTCTCCTCAGGCGCCGAAGCACCCGGTATCGCTGTCTCTCAGGGCAGCGAGTACCTCGGCAGCCCCCACTTTACTGCGCGTGTTCTGCTTTGAACTCGCTTCCCTGCGTGCGCAAAACCCCCTCTGAAGACGGATGTGAAAATTTTGTTATCTGCTGATAACAATTTGCAATCACGACTGCTAGTATTTCCCGCTTATGAATGAGTCGTATTGCCAGGGAGGCATTTCATTATCCTTATGATGCCCGCTTAGGTACTCCGCCCCATGGTCTTTCCATTCCCGTCTCGCCCCACTTTGCTCGCACTGTGCTGCTCAGTCAGCTTCATGGCCCAGGCCGCCGATCCGGTGCTGGAACTCGGTGCTACCGACGTCAATGCCGATGCCGTAAAAACCAACTCCAACACCCTGCCGGACACCTTCGCGGGCGGTCAGGTTGCGCGGGGCGGTCAAATGGGCGTGCTGGGTAATCAGGACAGCATGAATGTGCCGTTTGTGATGACCAGCTATACGTCGAAGTTGATTGAGGATCAGCAGGCGGAAGACGTAGGCGATGTGCTGGCAAATGATCCTTCAGTGCGCCAGTCTTACGGATTTGGCAACCAGTCGCAGGTGTTCGTGATTCGTGGCTTGCCGCTGTCTGGTGACGACATTTCTTATAACGGCCTTTATGGCGTATTGCCGCGACAGATTCTTTCCACCGACGCTATCGAGCGTGTCGAAGTGTTCAAAGGCCCGAACGCCTTCATTAACGGTGTCAGCCCGACCGGCACCGGCCTGGGCGGCAGCGTCAATCTGCAGCCCAAGCGCGCTGGTGATGTGCCAACACGTCGTTACACGCAAGACATCAGCACTGACGGCCGTATCGGCGAACACTTGGATCTGGGCCAGCGTTTCGGCGAAGGTAATCGCTTTGGCGCACGGGTAAACCTCAGCCAGCGTGAAGGCGAGACGGCTGTCAACGATCAGGATCAGCGCAGCAAGCTGTTTGTCGCAGGACTGGATTACCGTGGGGACGACTTCCGGGTGTCCACTGATTTCGGTTACCAGAAACAACGCGTCAACCACCTGCGTAACACCGTGCAACTGGGCAGCGCGACCAGCATTCCTACCGCGCCCGACGCTGACCATAACTACGGCCAGGATTGGACATATACCGAAACCGAAGACACCTTCGGCATGATGCGTGGCGACTACGACCTGAACGACAGCTGGACCGCTTACCTGGCCGGTGGCGTCAAACACACCCGGGAAACCGGCGTGTACGGCACGCCTTCGCTGGTAGGTAATACCGGAACTGCGACCATCAGCGGCTCGGAAATCCCGCACAACGAAGACAACACCAGTTTCGCCGCTGGCCTCAACGGTCGTTTCCAGACCGGTCCTATCAGCCATCAGGTTGCTATTGGCGCCACGACCATCTGGACACAGCAAGAAAACGCCTACACGTTCTATAGCGCCACGGCGGGCAATACCAACATCTACAACAGCAACACACTGGCGAAACCTACCAACGGCTATTTGACTGGCGGTGACATGGGCGATCCGGGCGTCACCGGCAAAACCCGCAACCGCAGCTTGGCCATTTCCGATACGTTCGGCCTTTTCGATGACACCCTGTTGCTGACTTACGGCGTGCGTCGCCAGCAACTGCGGGTAGAAAACTACCTGTACGACGGCAGCACCTTCAACGGTCAGGCCAACCTCGCTAACGACGGTAGCCGCAGCTCGCTGTACGACGAAGCCATCACCACGCCTGTCTACGGCATCGTTTACAAACCCATCGAAATGGTCTCGCTCTACGCCAACCGCATCGAAGGTCTGGCGCAAGGTCCTGTTGCTTCCGGTACCGGCGTCACCAACATTGGCGAAGCGTTCCCGCCTGGTCGCACCAAGCAGCTGGAAGCCGGCATCAAGCTGGACATGCAAACCTTCGGCGCCAACCTCGCGGTGTTTCGCATCGAACGCCCGACAGACGGTTATGTAGACGCGAGTCAAAACCTCTATGTTCGCGACGGCAAACAGGTCAACAAAGGCGTCGAACTCAGCATCTTCGGCGAACCCATTGAAGGCCTGCGCTTGATGGCTGGCGGCACCCGCATGACCTCCGATTTGAAAAACACCTCAGGCGGTCTGAACGACGGCAACCACGCCATCGGCGTACCCACCTTCCAGCTCAACGCCAGCGCGGACTGGGATATTCCAGGCCTTGAAGGCGCCGCACTGAATGCCCGCATGCTGCGAACGGGCGGCCAATACGCCGATCAGGCCAACAACCTCAGCCTGCCAACCTGGAACCGGTTCGATGCGGGTGCTCGTTACAAGATCAAGATGCAGGACAAAGACCTGACCTTGCGCGTGAACGTGGAAAACATCACCGACAAAAACTACTGGGCCTCCGCCAACGGCGGCTACCTGACCCAGGGCGATCCACGTCTGGTGAAGTTCTCCGGCACCATCGATTTCTAATCCTTACTCAGCCAGCGGAACGCGCATAAACCTGCCGACGCAATGTCGGCAGGTTTGCCTGTAGCTACTTCAAAACCCCTTCTTACAATCGCCACTTCTCCCCGACAATCCAGACGATCCAGTCAATACTGACGGTGTTACCTTGGGCGCCAGCTGAACCGAGCCCCTTGATGGCCGGTCCCATCAAGTCTCAAGCATTGCCTTTGAGCGGCCCTGATGACCGCATCGACACGATACGAGGTTTGTCCCATGAGCGAAGCACCGTACGTTCCCCCCAAGGTCTGGCATCACGAAGCGCCGTCCGGCGGCCAGTTCGCCAGTATCAATCGGCCCACAGCGGGGCCGACCCACGAAAAAACATTGCCGGTGGGCGAGCACCCGTTGCAGCTCTATTCGCTGGCCACGCCCAATGGCGTGAAGGTCACCATCCTGCTTGAAGAGCTGTTGGCGTTGGGGCACACCGGTGCCGATTACGATGCCTGGCTGATCCGCATCAATGAGGGCGATCAGTTCTCCAGCGGTTTTGTCGATATCAATCCCAACTCCAAGATTCCGGCGCTGTTGGACCACAGTGCGCAGCCTCCGATTCGGGTGTTTGAATCGGGCTCGATCCTGCTGTATCTGGCCGAGAAATTCGGCGCCTTCCTGCCTGCTGATCCGGCGGGCCGCACTGAAACCCTGAACTGGCTGTTCTGGCAGATGGGGGCCGCGCCTTATCTGGGCGGGGGCTTCGGACACTTCTATGCTTATGCGCCGGAAAAGCTCGAGTATCCGATCAACCGATTCACCATGGAAGCCAAGCGTCAGCTGGACGTACTTGACCGTCGGCTGAGCGAAAGTCCTTTTTTGGCGGGCGCCGAGTACACCATTGCCGATATCGCCGTCTGGCCTTGGTACGGGCAACTGGTACGGGGCAATTTGTATTCGGCAGCCGAGTTTCTGGCGGTGGACGAATACACCCATGTGCAGCGCTGGGCCGAAGAGATCGCCAAGCGTCCTGCGGTGATTGCCGGCGGGCGGGTCAATCGAACCTGGGGTGATGAGGCCAGTCAGGTGCCTGAACGGCATCAGGCGGCGGACCTGGACTGAGCCGGGTTGCACGGCTGCGATTGAGCCGGATAATCGCGTGGCGCGCTGAGCGATGTTCAACGCGCCGGCATTTAACGCTGACTCACGTTAATCACTTCTACCAAGAGAGCCCCATGGCTAACCACGACATCACGTTTACTCCCGATCCTGATGCGGATTCCATCTCCTCGGACGTCGCCGGTTTCGGCGGGCTGCTGGTTTCTACGCAGGTGCCAACCCATGCCGATGGCAGTCTGGAACTGGGCGATATCGCGCTACAAAGCGAATGCACGTTGCAGGCCCTCAAGCTGGCGCTGGAAAAGGCTGGCAGCTCCATGGACCGGGTGCTGCACTTGACTATCTATCTCACCGACATGGCTGATCGCGCCGCCTTCAACGAGGTGTACAAGCGCTTCTTCGCCAAACCGTGGCCGGTGCGCGCTGCCGTCGGTGTCGCCGCTTTGGCCGTGGACGGCATGCGCGTGGAAGTGACAGCAATGGCGGCCAAGGCCTGATTGCCAGGCTCAACATAGCGGTCAGCCAAGCCGGTGGCCGTTTGCCAATACGAGACCATGCCAATGAACAAGCAAGCACTTTGCGAGCGTTATTGTGGCTACATCGACTGTCTCAATCGGCAGGATTGGGAGGCCTTGGCAGGGTTCGTCGACGAAGAGGTGCACTACAACGGCAACTGGGTCGGTCTGGCCGGTTATCGAAAGATGCTGGAAGCCGATTTTCAAGCGATCCCGGATTTGCGTTTCGTCATTGACTTACTGATCGCTGATGCCGGGCAAATCGCGGCGAGGCTGTTATTCGACTGCACGCCGGTGGGAGAGCTGTTTGGCCTGCCGGTGAACGGTCAGCGCGTCAGCTTCAGCGAGAATGTATTTTATGCGTTCAGCGAGGGCAGGGTTCGCACGGTGTGGTCGGTCATCGACAAGGCCGCCATCAGCGCGCAACTTGCCCGCTGAATGTTGCCAGTATCTCGGGCAGGCTGATCAGGCCGCAGTCCACTCGACGTTGGACAGCCCCAGGTCTTCAGCTTTCGGTTTGCTGAGCTTGGGGATCTTGTCAGAGCGAAACTTCGGGATCTGGCTGAGGCCTGCGTCCACCGATGCCCAGTGCCAGGCTTCGGAATTGTCCATCCCGGCGGCGCTGATATAAAACGTCTTGTAGCTGCCGTGCAGCAGATAGTCGATTCTGAAATGCTTGTGTCCGGCCATCATCCATTCTCCCAATCACGTGATGTCTTGAAAGAACAGATTGCTCGCCCCGCAAAAAATTCAGCTGATTAGCGCTTAACGGCAAATTTCTGTACGCCCCATGTACGCTTGTCCGATTACGCGTTCAAAATCGTTACAGCCGGCGTATTTTAAAAATGGTGAAGCCCCTGGAGGGTATCGCTATGAGTACCGACGCACGAATGCTTGCCTGGTGTTCGGCCTGGGCGCTGGCTGATGGTTTGGTTATTTGTCCTTTTTGCATGCGAACTCAGCTGCTGACCTTGGCAGACGAGCCCTTTCAACATGCACTTTCGTGCAAAGCCGTTAGACAACGCGACCCCCACCCGTGGGCAACGCTGCACGATATTCTTGACCGAGAGCGAGGCTAATTAACATCAATAACCCAAACGGATGGCTACACCGTTAAATCCATCTGCGCGAGGCTTGTCTGAAAAAACTCATCTGCTTAAGCTTGGCGATTGATATCAATAGTCTGATAGGCAACGGCAAGTATGGACACGTTCGGCAGTCGGTTGAGAGAAGAGCGTATCCGCAACAAGATGACTCAAACAGCACTCGCAGAGCTTGGCGGCGTGCAGCCCAATGCCCAGGGCCATTATGAGAGCGGCCAGCGCATGCCCCGTGTTGACTACCTCTTGGCAACTGCAAGCGTCATTGACATCGGGTATTTGATAACCGGATTGCGCACCTCAGAGGCTTTCGGTGAGCTGTCTCGGGAAGAGCACGACATACTTGCCGCACTTAGAAAGATGCCGCAGGAAGACAGAGACGCTGTCAGCCATCTATTCAAAGCGTTTGCTCGACATGTTTATTAATTGATAACTTCTTCTAAAGATATATATCTAATTAACGTTAAATTCTTTTCCCTATCTTATTAAGTTATTCGCCAATTCGATTGAATCAGCATCGGAAAACGGGTGAGGACCTGATCAGTCCCCACCCGTTTTTGTATCGGCCCAAAAGTTTCTACAGCCGATTCCTCAAGCCAGCATTTCAGCACCCAACTGGAAGGCCACCCACAAGGCCAGTCCAGTAGCGAAAGCCAGCGCGATGTTTTCGAACCAGTTATTGCGGTACTCCTTGCCCAGCAGTGATTTCTGGTTGGACATAATCAGCAGGCCCAGAGAGATGACCGGCAAACCCACAATGTTCAGCGCATTAACACCAATGGTCAACGTGACGAAGTCCGGCATGCCCGGCAGCGACCACACCAGCGGCGTCACCAGAATGAACAGCATGAACCACTTGTGCAGCGGGTCCTTGTGGAACTCCTTGCCATAACGCTCGCGGCGTTTAGGACGGATGTGCTGGAAGGCGTCGGTGATCAGCATCGGGAAGGCCGTGGTTTTGCCGGCAATGCTGGCGAACAAGGTGGCGAACACGCCGATGAAGAATACGAACCAGCCCAGAGGCCCGAAGAACATTTCCATGGCCTTGCCCAGGTCGCTCAAGGTCTTGACCTCAACCCCGTTTGGACGAAGGATTTCTGCGCCCACGACCCAGATCGCCAGGTTGATGACGATCCCCACCATCACCGCGAACAGCAGGTCGTTGCGTTGCATGCGCTTGTGTTGAGGGCCGGTCCAGCCTTTTTCGCGCATCACGTAAGGATGGACGAAGTTGGCAATGGAGCCAGCCACCGCGCCGATCACCGACACTGCGACGAGTACCGCGCCGTGCACGCCTTCATCCGGCGGAATGCTGAAACCGATGGTGCCCTTGAGAATGCCAAGCAGGTCCGGGCTGGACATCAGCGCCAGTGCAAGAAAGGCCAGGGTCATGACCGCCAGTAGCACTTTCATCACGCCTTCGATGAGGCTGTAGATGTTGCGACCCACCAGTAACCAGACCGCGATCACCACCACCAGCGAACACAGCAACGGCTGTTCGACGTGCAGCAGCATGGCGAGGGCTTCACCGGCACCTTTGATCATGTAGGCGTTGATCAAGTGGCCCATGAGCAGCGCGTAGCCAAACATGAACCAGGCAAACAATGGGTGCAGTTGGGCGTAGCCCTGCAGGATGGTCATGCCCTGGTTATTGCACAGCTGGAACCTGGCAATGATGTTGACGATCAGGAACCGGAGCAGCAGTGATACCGCCAGCACCCACATCATCGCGTAGCCATAACTGGCGCCCGCGACGGAGGAGGTGATGAGATCGCCGGCGCCCAGCCATGACAGGACCGCAATGATGCCCGGTCCCAGTAGCTTGCCCAGTTGAGCCAGACGCGACACTGGCTTGCCTGCAGGTTTTTCTTCGACTGAACTGCCAATCGCCATGAGCGAAACCCTCGTTGTTATTGTTAGTTGGAGGTCGCAAGTTGAGCACTGGGATATGATGTCGTACAACTGTAAAAGGGGCGGTAAAGTGTTTTCAGATGTTGCGAATACGAATCTTGCCGTCGGCGTGGATCCCTGTAGGAGCGAACTTGTTCGCGAGACGGGCTTCCTGACACACCTCGAAGACCTCTCGCCAACAAGTTGGCTCCTACAGAAAAGTCGCGCCGTCTGCAGGCGTGTTATCTAACCAAACAAGCACATCCCTTCAATCCCGCTCGCCTGCATGGCTTCATCCTCAATCGGTCCGGCAACGATCCGTTGTCCCAACCTTGATGTGAGGAAACCCATGCGCTCATCTCCCGCCGCAATCGCCGGTGGCCTGTGCCTGACCCTGGCGATGTTTTCCGCTCTGGCCAGCGCAGAACCTGTGCCGCAACAAAAGACTCAAGCTGCGGGTTATTTCCGGCTGGCCGTCGGTGATTACGAAGTGACGGCCTTGTTCGACGGCTACAACGACCTGTCTCCCCATCTGCTCAAAGGCCTGAGCGACGAGCAAATCCGCGCGTTGCTGGCGCGTCGGGACCTTGATGCGCCCGGCATGCAAACTGCGTTCAACGCATTTCTGATCAATACCGGCAAACGGTTGATTCTGGTGGATACCGGGGCAGGGCAATGCATCGGCGAAACGGCGGGCAACCTCTCGGCCAATATCCGCGCCGCCGGTTATGCACCGGAGCAGGTCGATACGATCTTGCTCACCCATTTGCACCTGGATCACGTCTGCGGACTGGTCGACGCCAAGCACCAGGCGATCTTCGCCAATGCGATGGTCTATGCCTCCAAACCCGAGGCGGATTTTTGGCTGGACCCCAACGCCATTGCCCGCGCACCTGCGGCTGGCAAGGAGGGTTTCAAGATCGCCCAGGAGTCAACGGCGGCCTACATTGCAGCGGCGCGATTCAAGACGTTCAATCCTGGTGAATCCCCTGTCGAAGGTGTGAAGACTGCGCTGGAAGCAGGGCACACGCCGGGGAGTACGACGTATCAATTCACCTCGAACGGCCAAAGCATTTTGTTCATGGGCGACTTGATTCATAGCCTGGCGGTGCAGTTTGAACACCCGGAAGTCTCGATCAGCTTCGACTCCAACGCCAAGGCCGCGATCGCCAGTCGAGAGCAAGTGTTCAGTGCGGCAGCGGTCAGCAAAACGTGGGTGGCGGCTGCGCATTTGCCATTCCCCGGCATCGGCCACATCACCCGCGTGGACAAGCATTTCAACTGGATACCCGTAGAATACGGCCCTTATCAGCGCGCCGCGCATGTGCCGTTGCTTGAGTGATTGATTAAGTGCAAGCCTGGCCTGGATTTCAGCCGTACCGCACATTCATTATGGGAGCGGACCTGTCCGCGAAGGCTGTGCGTCAGGCGCTGAATGCGTTTCTGATTCACTTGCCCCTTCGCGGACAGGTCCGCTCCCACGGGGTTTGTGCCTTAGCGAAATCCTGGCGCTGTTGAGAGTCACTGTAGGAGCGAACTTGTTCGCGAGACGATCAGCCTGACACACCGGGTATCCGTCTCGCCAACCAGTGGGCTCCTACAGCAATCTGCCGAAGCTACCAACTCATCTTCAGCTCGACGCCCAGGTAATTGCTGTCATGCCCACCCGCATCGCGCAGGGTCTGGCCGATGTCGTAATGGACCGCTTCGATGGCGCCGGTCAGGTTGGAGGTGAAGGCGTAATCGGTACGAATCTGGCCGTACGCCCCTGTCCAGCGATCGCCTTGCCCGGCGGTTCCGGCGGCGGCAATGTTCGGTTGCGTGTACACCGCATCGTCGGTGGTTTCACGCCAAAGCAAGCCGACGGCAGTCTGCACACTGAGCCTGGCGATGGGTTTGACCGTGATCGACGGCTTGATGTGAATGAGGTTGCTGTAGCCGGTGTAACCTGCGAGCGAGAAGTAGTAGCCGTTGGGGAACAGCGGATTGAAGGTGCCAACGGTGCCATCGCCGGCACTGCGATCACCGGAGGCAATGTCCATCTGCAAACCGATGCGCGGGGTCCAGGTTACCGTCTCAAATGTGTAACCCAACCGACTGCCGCCAGCCCAGGCGCGAATGTCTTTTCCGCCCACCGAGCCCCGTTGCAGCATGCCCTCGACGTCCCAGTCATAGCCCATGGCTGCGCCGCCCAGGCGGGCGTCGAAAATGTGCCGGGTTTCGTTGCCTTCGGCGTCCAGGTAATTTGCGTCGTTGCGCTCGTACAGGCCGTAGTAGGCCGACAGCTCATTTTTCCCGCCAATCAGCCGCTCGACCCGCAACATGTGGAAACGCAGGTCGCCGTTTGATTTGTCGTCGAAGTTACGGTCGTCCAGGTACTGCACCGGATGGCTGGCGATGCCGATGAAGCGCCAGTTCTCGGTCTCCCAATCCGCCCACAGCGCGTCGAACGATTGCCGCACGTTCGGGCCGTCCCGTGAAGAAACAAAGCGCTGCAGGTCGAAGGCGAAATCCTGCCGGCCGACGCGACTCTTGAACGTACCGGCGTCGAACGTCTTGATGTATTCCAGAAACGCCAGACGCAGATCAACGCGGTTTTGGTCCGCACCACCGATGGAAGTTTTGTCGAAAGCGCGGGCGTCTTCGAATTGGGTAAACAGTCGCCAGTTCTCATTGAAATGCAGGTCCGCGTGCACCTGAAAGCGCTGTATCAAATAGGCATCGCGGGCCACATCGCGCAGGCCGAACGCACTGGCGTCGTTCATCTCAAAGCGTTCGCGCAGGGTTGCGCCGAGTGAGAGGTAAGTGAACGGATTGTCGCTGGACAGCGAGATGTACTTGAGGCTGTCCAGCGGCTGGGTGCGCAGCGCCGGTTCCTTGAGCACTGACCAGTCTTCCTGCCAGCGGTTGGCTTTGATGGCAGGGCGGGTGGGCTGATCGTCGGCATGAACGCTGCTACACATGAACGGCCCGAGCAGGGGCCACACCAGCGCCATTTTCCACCCCGACGCTCGTATCCAGTCTCGACGGCTCATGAATGACCTCCCCCGGTGGTTGGCGATCACTTGGCTGCAATCAGCTGGTGGATCTCTGCGACATAACCCCCGGGGAACTGCACCATGGCCGAACTGCGGCCGTTACTGGTGAACGGCTGGACCAACACCTTGGCACCCGAGCCCGTCGCCTTGGCCAAAGTCTGGGTCAGGTCGGTGACTTCGTAGCCGGTGGTGTCATGGCCGAACGGGTAGGGCAGTTGACCGTTACTGACCAGCACAGTCATGCGCCCGAAGGTGGACTCGATGCTGACGCGGCGATAGGTTTCACCGCTGCGGCCAATGTCGATGGCAGGGGCGTGTTTGTCGTCTGCAACGACTTTGCCGTGGGAGAAGCCGACGAAGGATTTGATGAACGCATCGGCACGGTATGGCGAGACGTAAATGCGGTTTTCCGGAATGCTCTGGAACGCAGCGTAATTAGGGGTTTTGGTGTGCCAGTAAAACTGCATGTTGATGCCGCCCGGCCACTGGATGACCACGTCACGACCGATAGGATCGGGGAAGTCGCTGACGATCACATCGGCACCGTTTTGCCGGGCTGCCTTGATTGCAACATCCATGTCCTTGACCAGATAGCCGTTGCGCTCCTGCCCGAACGGATGCGGGACCGGCGTCGTGAAACCAAACAGTGAGACCGTGCCGACCGGCGTTTGCAGCAGTTGCGATGTGGTGCTGCTTGGCACTGGCAGGACGTTGACCACCACCTGTTTGGTGCTCTGTCCCCCGAAGGTGGCGGTGAAACTCTGGACGAACGCTTCAACGTCGGCCGGAGCGACGTAGACGTGGCTGGTGTCGTACTGCGGCGCGACTGCAACCACCGCCGACTCGGCAGCCTGAGCGCTGCCCATCATCTGTACGGCCAACAAAGTGAGGGCAAGGGTTGCCCCGATCAAACCGTTACGCATGCGTACCTCCAACACTGATGAACGACGTGCATCGCCGCGAACTGACCGACGCAGCCAGCCCGGTTGCCGGGATATCGACGTGATAGAAGCCGCGAGGTTAAGGGCGCACTGGCTCAGGGAATTGAACAGACGTGCTATTGAGTACCGGATGCGAAATCTATGGCGCGCGAAAACCGCAGGGAGCTGTGCCTGGCTCAAATTGCAGCAGCGCTGGGATTCTTGTTGGAGCGAGGCTGACAACGCGGTTTACCTGACACACCTCATTCGCAGCTTCGCGGGCAAGCCTCGCTCCAACAGGTTTGTGTTTGACCGGACGTCAGCAGCGCCGCACATCCAAAGTGGGAGCGGACCTGTCCGCGAAGGCTGTTTGTCAGACGCCGAAAATCTATCGAATGTAGCGGCCTCTTCGCGGACAGGTCCGCTCCCACGGGGTTTGTGCCTGGCTTGAAAGACGAGTGAAATCTTCGTTGGAGCGAGGCTTGCCCGCGAAGCTGACGCCTGCGGTTTACCTGGCACACCTCATTCGCAGCTTCGCGGGCAAGCCTCGCTCCAACAGGTTTGTGTTTGACCGGACGTCAGCAGCGCCGCAGAGCCAAAGTGGGAGCGGACCTGTCCGCGAAGGCTATTCTTCAGGCGATTAACATCTATCGGATGTAGCGGCCTCTTCGCGGACAGGTCCGCTCCCACGGGGTTTGTGCCCGGCTTGAAAGACGAGTGAAATCTTCGTTGGAGCGAGGCTCGCCCGCGAAGCTGATGCCTGCGGTTTACCTGACACACCTCATTCGCAGCTTCGCGGGTAAGCCTCGCTCCAACAGGTTTGTGTTTGACCGGACGTCAGCAGCGCCGCACATCCAAAGTGGGAGCGGATCTGTCCGCGAAGGCTGTTTGTCAGACGCCGAAAATCTATCGAATGTAGCGGCCTCTTCGCGGACAGGTCCGCTCCCACGGGGTTTGTGCCTGGCTTGAAAGACGAGTGAAATCTTCGTTGGAGCGAGGCTTGCCCGCGAAGCTGACGCCTGCGGTTTACCTGGCACACCTCATTCGCAGCTTCGCGGGCAAGCCTCGCTCCAACAGGTTTGTGTTTGACCGGACGTCAGCAGCGCCGCAGAGCCAAAGTGGGAGCGGACCTGTCCGCGAAGGCTATTCTTCAGGCGATTAACATCTATCGGATGTAGCGGCCTCTTCGCGGACAGGTCCGCTCCCACGGGGTTTGTGCCCGGCTTGAAAGACGAGTGAAATCTTCGTTGGAGCGAGGCTCGCCCGCGAAGCTGATGCCTGCGGTTTACCTGACACACCTCATTCGCAGCTTCGCGGGTAAGCCTCGCTCCAACAGGTTTGTGTTTGACCGGACGTCAGCAGCGCCGCAGAGCCCAAAGTGGGAGCGGATCTGTCCGCGAAGGCCGTTACGCCCGCCCGCGCGTATCCGCCAGAATCCGCGCCGCATCGCGCGCAGGCGGCAGGCCGAATACGCGGGCGTAGTCGCGGCTGAATTGAGTGGCGCTTTCGTAGCCGACATCGAAGGCGGCGCTGGTGACGTTTTTCGCGTTGGCGACCATCAACGTGCGCGCCTGAAGCAGCCGAACCCGCTTCTGATACTGCAAAGGGCTGAGAGTGGTGACGGCTTTGAAATGACGGTGAAAAGCGGAAACACTCATCGCGGCCCTGTGCGCCAGCGTTTCGATCCGGATCGGCTTGGCGAAGTCCTGGCGTATCCATTGAATGGCCTGGCTCACCCGGGCCATGGCCGTGTCGGGGGCCGCGATTTCCCGCAGCATCCAGCCATGCGGCCCTTGCAACACCCGGTACAGAATTTCACGCTCGTAGACCGGACTCAGCGCCGTGATGTCGCCTGGTCGGTCCATCAACCGCAGCATGCGCACCCACGCGTCCATCAATTCAGGTGTGACCGCTGCCACAGAAAACCCGGCTTCTTGTGCCATACGTCCGTCAGGTGTTGGCAAATCCGCCAGCAAGGTCGCCAGCACTGCGGGGTCAAGCGTCAGGCTCACCGCCAGATAAGGCTCGCCCGTCGCAGCAGGGTGCACGGTGCCCACCGCAGGCAGTTCGATCGACATCACGAAATAGGTCGCCGGGTCATAGCGCAACGTACGATCACCGACGGTCATTGACTTACTGCCCTGCAGGATCAGGTTGATCATCGGGTCGTAAACCGCTGCGAGCATGTGCTCAGGGATCGCACCCTGAACCATGGCCACGCGAGGGATGCCGGTCTCTGTGCGCCGGTTTTCAGCCCTGGCGGCCAGCGAACGAAGTTCATCGAGTTGAGTATTCATGATCGGCATCTGAACCCAGCCCGACCGCTGGCGCAACACAAAAGCAGAAACAGGCAGGATTGGAGCAGGATCGGTTGCGCCTGCCCACCCTGCGCTCGCTACTGTGGACGCTCACTTGATCGACAGCGGAGCATCACATGAGCGTCATCGTTATTACCGGCGGCAGTCGCGGCATCGGCGCCAGTGCTGCCGAACACTGCGCACAGCGCGGCATGGGCGTCATCCTGACCTACAAGAGCAACCCCGAGGCCGCGGCTGCAGTGGTGCAGCGCATCCAGTCCAATGGCGGCAAAGCGGTTGCGCTGGAACTTGACGTTGCCGACGCCGGAAGTTTCGCCGCCTTTGGTGAAGCGGTGCGGCAGACACTGCAAGCGACTTGGGGCATCTCTACCTTGAGCGGGCTGGTCAACAACGCCGGGTACGGGCTGTTCAATCCGCTGGAAAGCGTCACCGAGGCGCAGTTTGATGGCCTGTTCAACGTCCACCTCAAGGGCCCGTTTTTCCTCACCCAAACATTGCTGCCGCTGCTGAAGGAGGGTGGGAGTATCGTCAATCTCACCAGTGCCACCACCCGCGTAGCGACGGCCGGCGTTGCCCCGTACGCTGCATTCAAGGGCGGTCTGGAAGTGCTGACCCGTTACATGGCCAAGGAATTTGGCGAGCGACGCATCCGGGCCAACTCGGTGTCGCCTGGCGCCATCCGCACTGAGCTGGGCGGCGGTCTGAATGACGAATTCGAAGCCTTGCTCGCCTCGCAAACCGCGTTGGGTCGGGTGGGCGAACCGGGCGATGTCGGTCGCGTCATCGCCACATTGCTGTCCGCTGAAAGTGCATGGATCAACGCGCAAAGCATCGAAGTCGCGGGCGGCTACATGATCTGAATTCGGCACCCCTTCCACATCCCGTTTGAGAGGCACCCATGCTTGATCATATTTTTCTGAGCGTGAGCGACGTCAATCGCTCCATTGATTTCTACACCGCTGGGTTGACGCCGCTGGGGATCACCGCGCGGCTGGATTACGACGGCAAAAACGGCCCGCCCGGCCACCCGGACCTCAAGGGCTTCGGTGCGAACGGGCGGGTGTTTTTCTGGTTGCGCGCGGGCGTGGTGGAAGGCCAGTCGGTGCACGTCGGGTTCGTGGCCAACAGCAAAGCCGAAGTCGATGCGGCCTACACCGCTGCGATGCTAGCAGGGGCTACCGACAACGGCGCGCCGGGTGCCCGCTTGCATTACGACCCTGAATACTATGCCGCCAATGTGCTGGACCCGGACGGATACAGCCTTGAGTTCGTTTACAAAAGCTGGCAGCACGGGTGATCAGTAATGGCCTGTGTCGCGCGGCTAACATCAACCCGTGGGAGGGAGCTTGCTCGCGAAGGCGCCAGTCCAATTGCATCATCTTCAGGGTCTGATCCTAACCCTTCGCGAGCAAGCGCCCTCCCAAAGGGCCTGGCGCAAGCAGATCTGTTTTAAACGGGCTCAGCGACCTCAGCCAGCACGGGATAGTCGGTATAACCCACCTCACCGCCGACATAAAAATGCTCTCGGCGGACGTCGTTGAGCGGGGCGTTTACCTTGAAGCGCTCGGGCAGATCCGGGGTTGCAATGAACGGTACGCCGAAGGCGATGGCGTCCGCTTTGCCCGTCGCGAGCCAGGTATTTGCGGCGTCTTTACCAAATTCTTCGTTGGCGATGTAAGGACCGCCGAACACCTGCTTGAGCATCGGGCCAATGCTGTCAGGGCCTTCCTTTTCCCGGGTGCTGATGAACGCGATCTTGCGCTCGCCCAATTCCTTGGCAACGTGCTTGAAGGTTTCGACCGGGTTGTCATCGCCCATGCCGTGATCGACATAACTGCCGACGCCGCCGTCGCCCCGTGGTGCCAGATGAACCCCGACCCGGCCTGGGCCCCAGACGCTGACCGCCGCGTCCGTCACTTCCAGCAGCAGACGGGCGCGATTGGCGTGGGAGCCGCCATAGATATCAGTGCGCGTATTGCTCGAGCTTTGCAGGAACTGGTCCAGCAAATAACCATTTGCGCCATGGATGAGCACGCCGTCGAAGCCCGCGCGTTTGGCGTTCTCGGCGCCTTTGCGGTAGGCCTCGATGATCCCTGGAATCTCCTCAAGCTCCAGTGCTCGTGGCGTCGGAAAAGGCACCTTGGGCCGAAGATGGCTCACGTGGCCGCCGGGCTGAATGGCGCTGGGAGCGACCGGCAATTCGCCGCCCAAGAACACCGGGTGGGAAATCCGTCCGACGTGCCACAGTTGCAGGACGATCTTGCCCCCTGCCTGATGCACGGCGTCCGTCACCAGGGACCAGCCTTGCACCTGCGCTTCGGACCAGATGCCAGGGGTGTCTGCGTAACCGACACCCATGGGCGTGACGGAGGTGGCTTCGCTCAGGATCAAGCCGGCTGAGGCGCGTTGCGCGTAGTACTCGGCCATCAATGCGTTGGGGATACGGTCAATGGCGCGACTGCGGGTGAGGGGTGCCATGACGATTCGGTTAGCCAGTTCGATATCACCGAACGTGACGGGGTCAAAAAGAGTGGTCATCAAGTGTTCCTGTGTTCCTGAAAATGACGCGAACTCGCCCGACCCTCTGAACCAGAGGGCAACAAAACGGGCGGGCTCAAATGCGCGAGATAAACATCCGAGCGCCGTGTCTCGGCGCCCGGATCAGTGACGGCGGTTCGGGTTTCAGCCCTTGCCCAACTTGACCAGCAGTGCTTTGGCGGCTGCTTCGGAGGAGGCCGGGTTTTGCCCGGTGATCAGCAAGCCATCCTCGACCACGTAGGACTGCCAGTCGCCAATCTTCGAGTACTGGCCACCGTTCTGTTTGAGCATGTCTTCGACCAGAAACGGCACCACGTCGGTCAGGCCCACGGCCTCTTCTTCGGTGTTGGTAAAGCCCGTTACCGATTTTCCGGAGACCAGCGGCTTGCCGTCGGCGGCTTTGGTGTGGCGGAAAATGCCTGGGGCGTGGCACACCGCAGCCAGTGGCTTGCCCGCCGCCAAGGTGCTTTCGATCAAAGCGATGGAATCGGCGTCTTCTGCCAGATCCCACAGCGGGCCGTGGCCGCCTGGGTAGAACACGGCGTCGAAGTCATCATGAGCAACGTCTTTCAAGCGCAGCGTGGTGGACAGTTGCGATTTAGCGCTGCTGTCTGCCTCGAACCGGCGAGTGGCATCGGTCTGGAAGTCGGGCTCATTGCTTTTCGGATCAAGCGGGGGCTGGCCGCCTTTGGGCGAGGCCAGCACGATGTCCGCGCCGGCGTCCTTGAACACGTAATACGGCGCCGCCAATTCTTCCAGCCAGAAGCCGGTTTTCTTGCCGGTGTTGCCCAGGTCTTCGTGGGACGTCAGAACCATCAGAATCTTCATGGGTGTTACCTCTGGTTTGAGTGGATAAGTGTTGTCGAGCAATCAAGCACCTGCCGTGTGGCCGACATCGCCTCATCGAACGGCGCGGTGGTACGCGTTATCTTTGCCATGACACTGGCGCCCAGCCACATTTGATACAGCCTCAGCGCTAGCGTTTGCGGCGTATCGGAGAAGACAAAGGATCCGTCTTCCAACCCTCGTGAAAGCGCAGCTGTCAGGCGTTTTATGACCTGCGCGGTGCCCCGTTCAAGCTCGAGCCTCATGGACTCGGAAAGATCGGCAACCTCCGCACCCAGCTTCACCACCAGGCATTTGCCGAAGTCGTGATGGCGGGTCTGGCTGTCCAGCCAGCGCTGCCAGTAGGTCATCAGTTTCAAACCCTCGCTGCCTGTGGCCGGCTGAAATATCTGATCCATGTCGGCCAGATAGGTCTGAAAGTACGATTCGAGCAGCGCTTGGCCGAAGGCGTCCTTGGAGCTGAAGTAATGGTAGAACGAACCCTTGGGCACCTTCGCCGACAACAGCACTTCGTTCAGACCTACCGCAGCAAAACCCTTCTTGCCGATAATCTGCGCGGCGGCATCGAGAATGCGTTGTCTGGAATCGGTGGGGGCGGGGCTGCTCATCATTGCGTCTCTCTCAGTAGACCAGTCGTCTAGTGGCTGAGTGAATGGTAGGCATTGGGGTCAGCCCCAACAATGTCGTATCCGCAAGGATTTCGGACACGGCCACAAAGATGCGTGCGCCACGGGCACACGGCGAGATAGCATCGGCCCCAGTCGCAGAAAGGCTGGCTGCTCGCCCGCACTGACACTCAGCCATGACCCGCGCAATTGCCGAAGAGGGCGTGATGCATACCGTTGCTTTGATCGTTTATCCCAATTTCCAGTCGCTCAGCCTGTCCGTGGGCTCGGTGTTCGAATGCGCGAACCTGATGCGTGGGGAGCCTGCCTACGCGTTTCGCCTGGTGTCCGAATCGGGTGGGGCCGTGATGTCGTCCCAAGGCTTTTCGGTGCTGACCGAGCCGCTTAATCCTGACGGCTACGACACGGTCATTATCAGCGGCCACATGGAATTCGAGCTGCCAACCCTGAGCCTGCTGCAATTCGTGCAGGCTGCCTCGACGCATTCACGTCGGATTGTGTCGCTGTGTACCGGCAGCTTCGTGCTGGCCGAAGCCGGGTTGCTGGACGGCAAGCGCGCCACCACCCACTGGATTTACGCCCCGGCGTTCAAGAAGCGCTACCCCGATATCCAGCTGGAGGAAGATCGACTGTTCGTGGTGGACGGGCAGATCTGGACCGGCGCCGGCATGAGCGCCGGCGTTGACCTTGCGCTGGCGATGGTGGAGAACGACCTGGGCACCGACATTGCCCGTCGCGTGGCGCGCAAACTGGTCATCTACCAGCGCCGTGGCAGCGAGCAGTCGCAGCTGTCGGCGCTGTTGGAGCTCGATCCAAAGTCCGACCGGGTTCAACTGGCGCTGGTCTACGCCCGCGAAAACCTGAAAAGCGATTTGTCAGTCGAAGCGTTGGCCGCCGTCGCGCGATTGAGCCCTCGTCAATTCAGTCGGGTGTTTCGTGAAGAGACTGGGCAGACGCCCGCCAAAGCCATCGAATGCCTTCGCGTCGAGGCCGCACGGGTCATGATGGAAACCAGTCGCCATCCAATAGAAATCGTCGCGCGCGAAGCCGGGTTTGCTAATCGCGAGCAGATGCGCCAGGCGTTTTTGCGCACCTTCGGCCAGCACCCGCAGGCGATGCAGCGAGCGTTGGCCCACACCGAGCGCGCTGGGTAACCCTGGTGAGCAATCACGGGGTGCCAGGTTTCCAGGTGGTCAGGTGATTTCGGCCAAAACATTTCGTCACGAAAAGCGCTGAACTAACGTCCAAGCGCAGGGCTCCTCTCTTGTGCGCAGTTAGCGCGACCTTGAAAAACCAGTGCTCCCGCACTGAGTCATCGTCCAGGTTCGCCGAACATTAAGGAGCCACCGTGATCCCAACCGCCCACCCCGTCTACCGAAGCACGCCAAGCCCGCTACACGCGATCTTGCTTGCCGGCACCGTGCCGCTGTTTCTCGGCGCACTGCTCAGTGATATCACCTACTACAACACCTACCAGATCCAGTGGGCCAACTTTGCGTCATGGCTCATCGCGGGCGGCTTGGTGTTTTGCGGCTTTGCCCTATTGTTCGCGCTGGTCAACCTGATCCGCGCAGACCACAAGGCTGGTCGTCCCGTGCTGTATTTTCTGCTGTTGCTGGTGACGTGGGTGATCGGGCTGGTCAACGCGTTCGAACACGCCAAAGACGCCTGGGCTGCCATGCCGATGGGGCTGGTGCTGTCCGTGATCGTGTTTGTGCTGACCCTGGTGTCGGCCTGGACCGGCCTGAGCAATCTGCAGTCGCAGCCCCATTCAAACGTGCGCACGGGAGAAGCCAAATGAAGCATTCCAACGCACTGACTGCATTGAGCATGGCGCTGCTTTTGAGCGCCTGCGGTGGCGAAGCGGACAGCACTCAAGCACGCGGGCCTGACCCGAAAATGCCCGAACCCCAAGGCGGTTTGCTACCCAGCATGAAGATCGCTGAACCCATGGCCTGGGGCGATCAGAAGCCCACGGTGCCACAGGGCTACCGCATCACGGCGATTGCTTCGGACCTGAAGATTCCGCGCCAGACCCTCGTCTTGCCCAATGGCGACATCATTGTGGCCGAGGGCCGAGGCGGCAGCGCTGCCAAGCTCAAGCCCAAAGACGTGATCGCCAGCTACATCAAGGCCCAAGGCAATACGCAGGTCAAAGGCGGCAATCGCCTGACCTTGCTGCGGGACGCGGACGGGGATGGCACCTACGAAACCAAAACAGTGTTCGCTGAAAACCTCAACGCGCCCTACGGCCTGGCGTTCGCCAACGGCAAGCTGTACGTCGCCAACCAGGACGCGCTGGTGAGCTTCGATTATCAAGACGGCCAGACCAAGGCCAGCGGTGCGCCGACCACCATCACCGACCTGCCGTCGAAGATTAACCACCACTGGACCAAGTCGCTGACCGTCAGCCCTGACGGTCGCTATCTGTATGTCGGGATCGGCTCGAACAGCAACGTCACCGAGCGCGGCATGGAAGTCGAGATCGATCGGGCGATGGTGTGGCAGATCGATGCCGTGACCGGTGCGCACAAGCCTTACGCCACCGGGGTCCGTAACCCGACCGCGCTGACCATCGAGCCTGAAACCGGCCAGTTGTGGGCCGTGGCCAATGAACGCGACGAGCTGGGGCCTGATCTGGTGCCGGACTATCTGACGTCGATCCGCGAGGGCGCGTTTTACGGCTGGCCTTATAGCTATTGGGGCCAGAACGTCGACACCCGCGCGCAACCGCAAAACCCGGAACGCGTCGCTGCCGCAATCAAACCCGATTACAGCCTGGGCTCCCACGTGGCCGCGCTGGGGGTGGATTTCTCCTTGCCGGCCATGGGCGACAAGTTCGCTGAAGGCGCGTTTGTCGGTGAGCACGGCAGCTGGAACCGGGACAATCCGGTGGGCTACAAGGTGATCTTCGTGCCGTTCAAACAAGGACGTCCAGCGGGTGAGCCCATCGATTTCGCGACGGGCTTCCGTGGCAACGACGGCAAGACTCGCGGCCGACCTGTCGGTGTGACGGTCGACCCGAAAGGCGCACTGATCATCGCCGACGACCTGGCCAACACCGTGTGGCGCGTCACCCGCAACAAGTAACACGCGATCCGGCACGGGGCGGGCAGTCGCCCCGTGTTATTCCTTGATGGCGTCCGGTAACTTCGCGATCACCTTGATCTCGAATTGAAAGCCGTACAGCCATGTCACGCCGACGCAGGTAATCGTCGGGTGTGGCGCTTCTCCCCAGAATTCCGGCACGACCTCCCAGATTTGCTCGAACGTCGCTTCCGGGTTGACGATGAACACGGTGACGTCTTGCACGTCCTCGAATGTACAGCCCGCAGCGCCCAGCACTGCGTTCAGATTGGTGAACGCCAGCCGCACTTGCGCCTGCAAATCGGGCTCCGGGGATCCGTCTTCGCGGCTGCCCACCTGCCCGGAAACGAACAACAAACCATTGGAGAGAACGGCGGGGGAGTAGCGATTGCGCTCATACAGCGCATGGCGGCCGGGCGGGAATACAACTTCACGTTTGCTCATGGTATGGCTCCTTCGTCGGGTCAGAGGCGACCCGCAATTAACGATGAGCTGACTTTAGGTACTTGTGCCGATGGGATAAACGCGCAACTCTGCCCATCACTGTTTGCCAATCCCAAACAATCGCACAATGCCGGAGGCTGGACGTGGACCGTTTCGATGCGATGCAGGCCTTTGCCCGGGTGGTTGAAACCGGCAGTTTTACCAAGGCCGCCGACACACTGCACATGAGCAAGACCACCGTCACGCAACTGGTGCAGCAACTGGAGGCGCGGCTGCGGGTCAAGCTGCTTAACCGCACCACGCGCAAGGTCAACATTACTGCCGATGGCGCTGCGTACTATGAGCGCGTGGTAAAGCTGCTAGCGGACATGGACGACGCCGAGACCAGTCTGTCCAGCGCTGCAGCCTTGCCCCGAGGCCGCTTGCGAGTGGATGTGCCCAGCCCGTTCGCCACTCTGGTGCTAATGCCGGCGCTGCCTGATTTCCACGCGCGATACCCGGACATCCAGATCGACATGGGCGCCAGTGATCGGGTGGTGGACATGATCCGCGAGAACGTGGATTGCGTGGTGCGCGGCGGCGAGTTGACCGATCAGTCTCTGATGGCTCGGCGTATTGGCGACCTGCAACTAGGCGTTTATGCCGCGCCGGCTTATCTGGAACGCCTCGGCACGCCGGCCCATCCTCAGGATCTGGAAAACTCCCATCACCGCATCGTCGGCTACCTCTGGGCGCGCACCGGCAAGGCGCTGCCCTACGCCATGCGCCGCGATGGCGAGAGCCTGAAAGTGCACGGGCGTTACGTGCTGTCGGTGGACGATGGCAACGCCTACATGGCAGCGGGTTTGGCCGGAATGGGGGTTTTATGGTTGCCCGAATACATGGCCAAAGCTTGCGTCACGCGCGGCGATTTGGTGCCGCTGTTCGAGGACTGGCGTCTGGAATCAATGCCGATGTTCGTCGCGTTTCCGCCCAACCGGCACATCAGCATCAAGCTGCGGGTGTTTATCGATTGGGTCATCGAGTTGATGGCGCAGCATGCCCCGTTTAGGCCGGCCATTTGATTCTGTCCGGAGGGTAGCCAAGAAGATGTCTGGTGCGCGGCTGTTTTTGTAGGAGCTGACGAGCCCGTGCGAGGCTGCGATGCGGTACACCTGACACACCGCAATCGCAGCCTCGCGCGGCTCGTCAGCTCCTACCGGTCCGTTACACGTTTCGCAATTAATGCACCGCCCAGCTCAACGCCAATCGTCGAGCACCCAGGCATTCTTGTGATCGTAGCCGGCGCCGCCGCGGTGCATGGAAATGCCCAGAATCTCAGTGCGAAATCCTTCGTTGACCAACCATTGATAAGCGCCCTGACGCGCTGTGTTAACGCCGACTGTCAGGGTAGTCTGGCCCGCTTGCTGTGCAGCGGCATCGCAGGCAGCGATCAGTTTTTCAAACAGGTCTGGCGCCTGCGGGCCCGGCGCAACGGCGGCGAATTTGACGTAGAAAACCCCGGCCCCCGCTTCACTGTGTGGGCCGAAATGACAGACGGCGAAAGCCTGCGGCTGAGCGGCTTCATCCAGCAAAATCAGGGTCGTGCCCAGATTCTGTTGCTGCACGGCGTCCATCTCGCCACTCACATCGAGTCCCGACAAGATGCTGTCAGTGATGGCGATGCATGCCGCTTTCTGCCCCTTCGAATCGCTACCGGGCTGGCCGTAATGCACCACGCTATGAACTTGGTGCCAGAGCTTTACCGGGCGCTGCAGGATGGCGATCAACGCGGCGGGCCAGAATCCGAATCTCTGATACAAACCGACATGTTTCGGGCTGTCGGGAAAGGTCATCAAGCCTGCGTGAGTGACGGCCCAATCATCGAGCTGTTCGACCGCAGTCGTCATCAACCCCTTGGCGATCCCCCGATCCCAATAATCAGGATGTACGGCGACCGGGCCGACGATTGCACTGCTGCCCCATCGTGAAACGCACAGCACGCCGACCATGCGATCGTCGATCAAGGCCTTGAACCAGCGACTGTGAGGGGAGTTCCAGCGGTTATGCACGTAGTCGCGATCGTTCCAGAACTCACCGGGTTCCACGGCGCCGATGTAAGTCGCGAAAGCAAGCCTGACCAGCTCGGAGGCCTGACTCAAATCCCCTTTGTTCAGCGGCACCACGCGGGGCGTTTCGGCATGTTTTGACGGTGTGGGCATGGCACGTTCTCGGCGGTGGGGCGCAATGGCCTGGCAATCACTTGCGCACATTCTGATACAGCATCAGCCTCGAAGTTTCATGCGTGCCGCGCGTCAACTCCACCGGGCGTTTGAACGCTGTGGGGTTCTGCCCGGCGACCTCATCCGGCGTCGTCTGCGTGGCCTTATGGTTAAGCCAGTGTGTGCAGCGCTTTGAACGGGACTGTTTGCGACAAGCGGTGAGCGGATTAATCAGCGATTGCCCGTATCACGCCCCACATCAGCAATCCCCAGATCAATACGAACAATCCTGCCATGACCCAGCGCCCCTTGAGGCTCACCCGTTGGCCCGCCATGGCCTGGGCCTGTGGACGGCAGCGCGAAAGGAGGGCGTCAGGTATCAGCCTCATAGCCAGCGCAATACCCAGCGGCAACAGGATCACATCATCCAGATAGCCCAGCACCGGAATGAAATCCGGGATCAGGTCGATGGGGCTGATCGCGTACGCTACGGTGATCAGCGCGACGACCTTGGGCAGCCAGGGCATGTCCGGTTCGCGGCAGCACAGCCATAGCAAGATCAGATTGGCTTTTAGGCGTTTGGCCCAGGCTTTGAGACGTTGAATCATCGGTTGTCGCTCTTGCGGTCAGGGTGGGAGGGAGCTTGCTCGCGATGAGGCCGGCCCCTTCGACGCATTTGTTCTGGTGCCTTGAATCTGATCGTTCTCGCATCTGCCCTAGGCGAACAATCACGACTTATGTCGCGCTGCCGTCTCGCTTCTGCCGAAGGCGTAGGAGCTTCCGGAGGTTCTTGATCGTCCCCACGCTTCGCGTGGGAATGCCGTGAATGACGCTCCGCGTCAAAGGGACGCGGAGCGTCCGGCTCACCGTTACCACGCAGAGCGTGGGAACGATCATTTATGTCGCGCCGCCGTTGCGCTTCTGCCCGGAGGGTGTAGGAGTCCGGCTTGCCGACGATGGGGCGCGCAGCGGTCCTGAACCTGTCACCCCCGATTTCAGCTGAAACACCGCGTGCACCGGTTTTACTGCCGGTCTCCGGCAGATCGCGAGCAAGCTGCGCTCCTACGCCCTGCGGGCAGAATCATTCTGCGGCGTTTCCACACTCTGCGGCAGACGCATCTGATCGTCCCCACGCTCAGCGTGGGAATGCAGTGAATGACGCTCCGCGTCAAAGGGACGCGGAGCGTCCGGCTCACCGTTACCACGCAGAACGTGGGAACGGTCAAACGATCACGAACTACCGCCAAAACAAACCTGCGCGTGAAATACGAACGGCACGTCGGGCAGGGTGGTGAATTCGTTTATCAACCGTCGGTATTGGGCATCCGGGTCCAGATCGGCGAAAGCATCAGGCCAGAACAGTTTCGCCAGCCATTGCGCGCCGACGATGTTGAACACGCTGTTGTAGAACTGGTGATTGAGCCCCTGCACGCAGCTTTCCGGCGACTGGGCAATCGCCGAAAACCCTGACCGAGCCATCAACCGCTGCATCTCGCCATTGACCTGCGCGACGCTGGCGCCATAGCCAAACGGGATAGCCCCGACGCCATTGCGCAGGCGCTGGGTGCCGGTCATCAGGTAAATATCGGGCTTGCTCAGGATCAGGGTTTCCAGCGCCACGTCGGCGCGATTCGCTGCGCAAATAACGTGAGCCCAGATTGATTGCACCAAGGTTTTCACTCAGCAATCCCCAGCCGCTATGGCCTTGGGTATGACAGCAACCGCCTGCGCCGGCCTGACCGGCACGCGCCTCGACGAACACCTTAGGCGCCTTCAGCCCTGCGGTGCGTTGTTTGAGCTGCGCCAGTTGCGCCCGGTACACCTGCAGATAAGCCTGAGCCTGCGGCCCGCGATCCAACACCTGCCCCAACAGCTCCAGACTGCGCGGCACATTGACCAGCGGATCCAGCTCGTTATCGACGTAAACCAGCGCAATGCCCAAGCGCTGCAACACGCTGTCCAGCACCGTATTCTCTATCGCAGCGCGAGCACCAAGCCGCGCGACAATCAGATCAGGTCGGGTGCGCAACAGGCTTTCAATGTCCAGTTGCCCGCTCTGCGGGAAGTCGATCTCGCGGATGCGTTTCGCCTCAGGCCAGCGTTGGCTGACGACGGTCCACAGCCCAGGATCCGAACTTGCCAGGTTGTTGTCCCAGGCGACGATGCGGGCCAACGGTTGTTCACGCTCCAGCAGCGCAATCGACAGCAGATCATTGCTGTCCTGCAACACAATGCGTTGCGGCGCGTGGCGCAGGGTCACGCTGCGCCCAGCCAGATCGATGACGGTCATTGGATAATCCGCGGCCTGCAACGACGTACAGAATAGCCACAACAGGCACAGCAGCCGGATCATGAAACAGACCCGTCAACATGGATCTGCACCCGGCCAAGGCTGCAACGCTCGACCCGCGCCTGCACCCGATAAACCTGCTCCAACATCGTCGGCGTCAGCGTCTGTTCCGGCGTGCCTGCGGCGTGCAGTCGGCCGCGCTCAAGCACCATGATCCGGTCCGCCCAGCGCGCCGCCAGCCCCAGATCGTGCAGCACCACCACCACAATGCGGCCCTGATCGGCGAGCTGCCGGACCATACTCATCACGTCATTCTGATAGCGCAGATCCAGAGCGCTGGTGGGTTCGTCGAGCAACAGCAAGCGCGGCTGACGAATCACCGCTTGAGCCAGGCTGACCATCTGCCGTTGCCCACCGGACAAGCTGTCCAGCGGCTGAAGCGCCAGGTGCTGAACGCCCAATTGCTCCAGCACGCCGAACGCACGCTCTTGCTGCTGTCGAGCACTGCCTTGTGCGCTCAACGGGTCGCCGCCGCGCAAGGCGCCGAGCAGGGTTTCCAGCACGCTCAACGCAATGCCTTCGGGAAGTGTCTGCGGCATGAAGCCCAGCACCGCCGCACGCTCGCGCCGGTTACAACGCAGCAGATCCAGCTCGCCCAAACGCAGATCGCCGGTCGCCGGTAACAGCCCGGCCAAGGTGCGCAGCAGGGTGGATTTGCCTGCGCCATTAGGACCCACCAGCGCCACCACCTGACCCGGCGCGATGTCCGGCAGATCGATGCCGTGCAGCACGGTCTTGCGCTTGTAGCCAACGGTCAACTGACGCACATGCAGCAGACTCATGCCCGGCCTCGCTTGAGGATCAGGCTCATGAACAACGGCACGCCGACCACCGCTGTGACGATGCCTATAGGCAGGACCACACCGGGGATCAGCTGTTTGCTGACGATGGCCGACAGCGACATGATCAGCGCGCCCATCAAGGCACTGACCGGCAGAAAGAAACGGTGGTCTTCGCCGATCAGCATGCGTGCGATGTGCGGGCCGACCAGCCCGATGAAACCGATGGTGCCAACAAACGCCACGGCAGTGGCCGCCAACAGGCTGATGCGCAGCAGCGCGCCAAGACGCAGCCGCGCCACATCAATGCCCAAGGTGGCGGCACGCTCGTCACCCAGACGCAGGGTGGTCATCTGCCACGCCGCACGCAGGCTGAACGGCAGCACTACGAAAAATATGATGGCCAGGGTTTGCACTGCCGGCCAACTGGCGCGGCTCAGACTGCCCATGCTCCAGAACACCAATTGCTGCAGGGCGTCGGCCGAGGCCAGATACTGCAAAAGTGCGACCATCGCGTTGAAACTGAACACCAGCGCTATGCCGAACAGCACCAGCGACTGCACCCCTCCGGTCATGCTCGCCACCGCCTGCAACAGCAGCACCGAGGCGAACGCAAAGACGAAAGCGTTGGCGGTGATCAACCAACTGGCGGGCACGCCGGGAATGCCGAGATCGAGCACAATGGCGAGCGCCGCACCCAGCGATGCCGCCGACGACACGCCCAGGGTAAACGGGCTGGCCAAGGGGTTGTTGAGGATGGTCTGCATCTCGGCGCCGGCCAGTGACAATGCCGCGCCCACCAGCACCGCCATCAGCGCGAAGGGCAGGCGCAATTCACGCACGATCACCTGTGTATCGGGATCGACACTGGTCGGGCTGAAAATCGCCTTGAGCACATCGCTTGCAGCAAACGACGTGCTGCCCAGCGTGATGTCGGCCAGTAGACAGACCAGCAAGGTCACTACCAGCAGGGCGCAGATCAGCAGGCGCTTACGCAGGATTTTGGCGTAAGCGATGTGCAGCGTTTCGGCGTTGAGGGTGGGTGGTGACTGGCTCAAAACTTCATGCTCAGCGTCGCGACCACTTCGGCGGGATCACCGGCGTAGTTGCCGTCGGTACTGGCCACGGTTTCGATGTATTTGCGATCGGTCAGGTTGCGGCCGTTGAGCGACACGCGGGTCTTGTCGTTGATGTCATAGAACACGCTGGCGTCGATCCGCGCATAGCCGCTGACGTCATAAGTGTTGTCGATATCGCCCTTGCGCTCGCCGACTGCGATCACTCCGGCGCCGAAACCCAGCCCGCGCAACGGACCTTCCTGCAACTGATAACTGGACCATAGCGAGCCGCTCATGATCGGTACGCCTTCGAGCCGGTTGCCGGTCTCAATCACCGTATCCTTGGTGACTTCGGCATTCAGCGCGCTGACGTTACCGATGATTTCCCAGCCTTCGAGTGGCGTACCCGTGACGTCCAGTTCAATACCGCGCACGCGCTGCTCCCCGGTCTGCACCGAGTAATTGTCGTCGGTCGGATCGGGCGCTGCGACGTTCTTGCGGGTGATCTGGAACACCGACAGGGTGGCGCTGAGTTTGTCGGGAATCACATCGAACTTGGCACCGACTTCGTACTGGTCGCCTTCCTCCGGGTCCAGCGTGCTGCCGTTGCTCTGGATGTCGCTCTGCGGGGCAAATGAAGTGCTGTAACTGGCGTAAAGCGCCAGCCAATTGGTCGGCTGATACACCAGTCCGATCCGCGGGGAGACCTTGCTCGGGTCGACGTCAGTGCGCGTCACTTCATAGTCGGCGTTGGTGGTCACGTTCTTTTGCCGGGTGTCGTCGTAACGCGCGCCGAGGATCAACTTCCATTGCTCGCTCAGGTCGATCTGGTCCTGAAGATAGAAGCTGTAGGCTTCCAGGTCGTAGGCAGCCTTTTCGTTGAATGCGAAGGGGCCGGGCGTGGCGCCGTAGACCGGATTGAAGATATCGATGGACGCCAACGACGCGCGATCACTGGTCACCCGGCGTTTGCCGTCGATGTATTCAAAGCCGGCGAGGGCGGTGTGGTTCAGGCCGCCAGTGGCGAAACGGGCAATCGCTTCGAACTGCATGTCCAGGGTCTTGATGCGCTCGTCGCCATCGGTTGCCCGGCGGGACAAGGTGCGGCCGTCGCTGCCGATTCCACGCAGATCGACCACATAGCGGTCTTTGTGCGACTGATCCCAGCGCGTCATCTGGCGCAGGGTCAGCCAGTCGTTGACGTCGTGTTCGGCGCGGTACCACACGGAGAACTTATCGGCCTTGTCCCGCGACCAGGGCTCGCCCAGATAGCGATCGGCGTTCATGTTGATCTTGCCGTTTTGCGGCAGCAGACCACGATCGAATGGGCTGGTCTGGTTGATGTATTCCATGCCGCCATCGACCCGCGTCGAATCGCTCGGCTCCCAGCGCAACGTCGGGGCGATGTAGGTGCGATTGCTGTCGCGGAAGGTGTCGCGAAAACCGCGATCAGTTTGCGTGGCCACGGTCATGCGACCGGCCAGGGTTTTTGCTTCGTCCAGCGGGCCGCTGGCATTGGCTTCCAGTCGGTAAAAGTCATAGGAACCGGTTTGCGCCTTGACCTGTGCCTCGGGCGTGAAACTCGGCTGGCGGGTAACCAGATTGATCAGGCCACCGGGGTTGCCACGCCCGTACAGCACCGATGCCGGGCCTTTGAGCACTTCGACGCGCTCGACGTTGGCCAGGTCGCGCAGCGCTTCGGGGCGCGATACCAGCGGGTTGATCAGCATCCCGTCCACTGCGTAAGTGTTGGCCTTGAAGCCTCGAATCACGAAGCTCTCGGATGAGCCGCCGTGGGTGTTGCCGCGCTGAACGCTGCTGACGTTGGTCAGTGCATCGCCCAGGTTGTTGACCTGTTGGTCTTCCAGCACTTGACGCGAAACGACTTGAATCGACTGCGGGATGTCGCGCAGGGCGGTGTCGGTTTTGCTGCCGGCGGCGCTGCGGGTGGCGCGATAGCCTTGCACCGGACCGTCGGCGTGTTCAATGAATTCGCTGGAGGTAATCACCGAAGGCGCCAGGTTCAACGAACCGCTGGCGGGCTGGGCAAACAGCAGCAGCGTGCGCTCGGCGGTCAGCGACCAGCCCAGTCCGGAATTGCTCAGCAGCTGCGCCAAAGCATCCTGTTCACTTAATTCACCCGCAATCGCCGGGGCCATCTTGCCCTGCGCCAAGGCGGCGTCGAAGCTCAGTTGCAGGCCATTCTGCCGGGCGAACTGGGCCAGGGCGGATGCCAAAGGCTGGGCGGCGATGGCGTAATGCGCGGTAGGTCGTTGCACCGAAGAATCGGCCGCCCAACTACTGCTCATCGGCAACATGCACAGCAGGGCCAGCGAGGGCAGTGAATGGAAGCGTGGCATGGATGCGATCCTTCATACGACTGAATTGCGTTTGAGAGAAATTCTCAAACCGACTATGAAAGACGTAGTGCTCGGGGATTTTTTCCACCCAAAGGCGAAAATAATTCAGAAATTACCTAATGCATGCACCCAAGGGGTCATTTGCCGGCTCTGTACGGCCAGCGATTGCGCCAGCGCCGTGAGCGCGCGATCAGGGTTTTGCAGGTCGAAGACGCCGGTGATGCGTCGCTGTTTCAAGGCCGGATCAGTGATGATGATCCAGCCCGGTGTGTAGCGCTGCAGGTGCGCAACGATGTCGGCCACGCTCTGGTTTTCGACGAATAACGAACCGCTGCGCCAGGACGCCACTTGCGAGGGGTCGAGCTGCGAGCGCTCGACGGCACCCGATCGCCAACTGAACTTCAGGCGTTGCCCCGGCATCAAGCGCTCGCTCAGCGGCGGCTGGGCATTCTCGGCTTGCACTTGGCCGTGCTCAAGCGCCACTTCGGCGGAGTCGGCGTGCAGTTCCAGGTCAAACGCGGTGCCCAATACCCTCACCGATAACTCGCCAGCTTTCGCGATAAACGGATGCTGCTGATCGGGCGCCACCTGAAAGTAGGCCTGACCTTGCATCAACTCCACCTGACGCGCATCGCCGCTCACCAGACGCAGCGCGCTTTGCGGGCTCATAGTGATCGTGGAGCCGTCGGCCAGTTGCACGGCGCGGGTTTCGCCGACCCCGGTGTGGTAATCGGAACGCAACGCCAGTGTCGCTTGCGGCGCGATGATCACCGCAACCGCGGCGAGCCCTGCCGCCATCGCCATACTGAGCCATCGCCGACGGCGCATGGGTCTTGATGTCGCAATCGGCAACGGCGGCGGGGCAGGGTGAGCAACTCGGGGTGGGGTGATTTCACCCAGCGCGCCCCATAGTTTTTCCATGGTCTGCCACGCCGCGCGATGCTGGGCGCTGGCGTGCAACCACCGCTCGAATTCAGCACGCGCGTGAGGGTCTTCCTGAAGACGCAACTGCCAGTCGGCGGCTTGCTCCAGCGGGTCGTCTTCAGGGTTCACGGGAAGGATTCCGCTTGTTGTCATCGCTGTCGTCCGGCTCATCGACTTCTCGCGCCAGCTTGACAAGCGCATCGCGCAGCAGGCGGTGTGCGGTGGTCAATGACACGTCCAGCTGGCGGGCGATTTCGGCCAGCGTGCAACCACCGAAACGGTGCAATTCCAACGCACGACGGCTGGCTTCGGGCAGGGCTTGCAGGGCATTGGAAACGCGGTCGAGGGTCATGCTGTGCTGGCACATGTCTGCCGGGTCGCTGCCATGGGTGGGCAATAACCACACCGGCGGCGCGGCCTCGTGGGTCTGTTCGCGCAGGCGGTTGCGTTTGAGGTCCAGCGCCAGGTTGCGCACGATGCGGTACAGATAGGCGACAGGCTGATCGATGGCCGGAGCGCTCGACGCCTGATTGGGGATGAAACGAATCCAGGCTTCCTGCACCACGTCCTCGGCCTGGGTGTGGTCGCCGGTGATTTTCGCCGCATAACTGACCAGCTCGCGGCGCACGCCGAGAAACAGGTGCAGATGTGCGGTGGGTTCGGTCATGGCAAAGGGACTCGGGCGTTGTGCCCGGTCGAACATCGATTCGGGATTGCCCGCAGTTTAGGCCTGAACGATAAACGTTTTCAATTGCGTTGTGAGGGAAGCTCAGGTCGGTGCAATGCTCCCGCCTAGCTGCGTTGTTTTTCTAGTGCTGAGCGTTGTTGCGAAGGGCGGCCCACGCGAACGCAGCGGAGCCAATGAGAACCGCCACGCCAAAGGCAAACGGACTCCACCAGCCCATGGCATCAAACATCAGTCCGCCAAGGCCGGCGCCCATGGTTATTGCCATCTGGATGGTCGCCACCATCAGCCCGCCGCCCGCCTCAGCATCATCGGGTAGGGTTTTGCTCAGCCACAGACCCCAGGCAACCGGTGCTGGAGTTGCGACCAGGCCCCAAGCGGCGAGCAGAAAACCGGTGGCCAGGCTCGAACTGCCCATCGCGATAAGGATCGCGGCGACGACGGCCATCGATAACGGAATACCGATCAGGTAGGCATACAGGCGTTGTTGCAGCAGCGACCCGATGAAGTAAGTGCCGACGACTCCGAAAACGCCGAGCAGCAGCAACATCAGAGACAATGTGTTGACGCTTACATGCGTGACTGTTTCAAGGAACGGGCGCAGATAGGTGAAGACAGCAAATTGCCCCATGAACAACAGCATGATTGCCAGCATTCCAAGTGCTACCTGAGGATGACCAAGGAGCCGGAAGGGGTTGCTGGAGCGCGTGCCGGGTTCACTGCGCATCGCCGGGATGCTTGCCCACTGCCAGGCAAATGCCAGGACCGCTAACGGCACTACCAGGAAGAACGATCCCCTCCATCCAATGTACTGGCCCAGAAAGCTACCCAACGGGGCCGCAATGGTCGCGGCTAATGCGTTCCCACCGTTGATGAGTGCCAATCCCTTCGCGACAGAATCTTTAGGGACGAGCTTCATGACCGTGGCAGTCGACATCGACCAGAACCCGCCGATGGATATACCCAAAAACGCCCGACCCGTCATAAACATCGGCCCGTTGTGCGCGAAGGTGACTACCAGACCTGACACCGTCAATAGCAAGCTGAAGCCGAGCAGGACTTTCTTGCGATCCAACCCTCCCGTCAGCGGTGTGTTCAGAAGGCTGGTCAGTACTGCGAAAAATCCCGAAATCGAGATGGCCTGGCCTGCCTGGCCCTGGCTGATACCCAGATCCTGAGCGATAGGTGTCAGCAGGCTGACCGGCATGAACTCCGATGCGATCAGAACAACGACGCATAGCGCCATTGAAAATACGGCTCCCCATGCAGGGGGATGCCCGGTGGCTGTTGCTCGCCCAAGCGTAGCGTCAAATGTGCTCATATCACTGCGTACCTAGTGGCTCTGCACCTGCCTGGGCAACGTTATTACCCTCGGCAAATGGCGCTAACAGATGGATTTCGAAGTTGAGTGACAGCTTACAGCGCAAACATTACCCTGATTAGCCACCATAATTTCCATGCGGTAATGAGAAAATCTCAGCAATGAACACCCAAAAAGTTAACGATCTCCAAGCCTTCCTGGCGGTAGCCCGTGACCAAAGTTTTACCAAGGCTGCTGCAAAGCTCGGTGTTACGCCTTCGGCCCTGAGTCATACGATCAGGGGCCTGGAAGCTCGCCTGGGCGTGCGATTGCTCGCGCGAACGACCAGGAATGTTGCGCCAACCCAGGCGGGCGAAAAGCTGATGGGCTCGATAGGGCCGCTGTTCGACCAGATCACCGCTGCAGTGGAGACGCTCGGTGAGTTGCGTGATAAGCCAGCCGGGAGGATTCGCGTGACCTGCTCGGACGATGCAGCCGAAAGCATCCTCAGGCCGATGCTCACTGGATTTCTTGCGCAGTACCCTGATGTCACGGTGGAAATCAGCATCGACTATGGCTTCACAAACATAGTGGCCGACCGATTTGATGCGGGCATACGCTTGGGCGAATCAATCAGCAAGGACATGATTGCGGTCCGAGTCAGCCCGGATTGGCGTCTGGTCGTAGTGGGGTCGCCTGCTTACTTCGCGCGTCATCGAGCGCCTGTTACCCCCCAGGATCTAACGCAGCATAACTGCATCAATATTCGTCACTCGATGGATGGCGGGTGCTATGCGTGGGAGTTCGAGAAAGGCAATCGCAAGCTCAATATTCGAGTGACGGGTCAACTCACGGCCAACAGCATGATTCATGTAGTCAATGGAGCGCTCGATGGCATCGGACTGGCCTATGTTCCTGATTTCATCGCCAAACCTTATCTCGCTGATGGGCGGCTGGTTGAAGCGATGCCGCAGTGGTGCCCCTTCTTTCAGGGCTTTCATCTCTATTACCCGAACCGGCGACAGGCGTCATCGGCCTTCACCGCATTCGTGGAGGCGGTAAGGTATCGCGGCTGAGCCTATCGAGTTTGACGTTTGCTGTGGACCTACACCCGGCGTAGGTCAAAAGATCACGAGGAGCGACCCACTTCACTGCCCATTTTTCAGGTGAACCCAAGGCAGCTCTGCCGACCGCTAACAATGTGCATTCAATGTTAAAAAATGATAACTCGCCGCTGAATCTCCCTGTTCAGGTCCTGGCGCGAGGTTCGGCTTAGGTTGTCGTGTTAATCCTTGTTAAATAAATTGACCTTTCTGTGAAAATCGCTCTAAGGTGGTATCACTCGGTAACAACAAATCCAATAACATTGCTTGTCATCCGGTGGTCGTTACCGTCTTACGTTTTCACCGAGGACGATCCATGAATTTCGAATTACTGTTTGCAGACCAGTCTCAGCCCGTTCGATACGCATTGACCGGCGCCAAGGGTGGGTTTTCCCGCACGTTGCTTGCGCAAACCCTGAGAATGCCGCGCATCAGCGCAGCAGCGTTGTGTGACCTGGATGTGCCGGGCCTGCGCGCGCTGTGCCTGGAGCTGGGTTTCGCCGCAGAGCGCTTGGTCGAATGCACCGACGCCGCCGCGGTTGCCGCAGCGCCTGCTGACGCCATCGTGCTGGTAGCCGATGTCGAACTGTTGGCCGCTGCCACCTATGACATCCTCGTCGAAGCCACCGGTAACCCGGCCATAGGCTATCGCACCGCCAAACGTGATATCGAAGCCGGCCGCCATGTCGCCATGGTCAGCAAGGAAGTCGATGCGGTGTCCGGCATCAGCCTGTCTCGTCTCGCCGCCAAACATGGCGTGGTCTACACCACCGCCGACGGCGACCAGCCAGCCAACCTGATCGGTTGGGTCAGCTGGGCGCGGGTCTTGGGCCTGGACATCGTGGCGGCCGGTAAATCGAGCGAATACGATCTGGTGTTCGATCCGAAAACCGGCGCCATCACCCAGCTTGATCAAACCATTTCTGCACCGGCCATGGGCGAGTTGTTGTCCCTGGGCGACGACATCCCCGCGACCCTGGCGGCCCGCCGTGCAGCCCTCAATGGCCTGAAGACTTCGGCCACCGCGGACTACTGCGAAATGTCGGTGGTGGCGACCAACACCGGCTTGATCCCCGACGTCGAACTGCTGCATTACCCAATCGCCCGCACCAGCGAATTGGCCGATATCTATGCCCTGCGCGAAGACGGCGGCGTCCTCAGCCAGACCGGCGTGATCGAGGTCTTCAACGTCCTGCGTCTGCCGGATGAAGCCAGTTTTGCCGGTGGCGTGTTCGTCATCGTGCGCACCCACGACCAGGAAACCTGGCAACTGCTGGCGCAAAAAGGTCATGTGGTCAGCCGCAATGGTCGCTATGCGTGCATGTACCTGCCGTATCACTTTATGGGTGTGGAAACGCCGATCACGCTGCTTAATGCGGTCCTGCACAAGCGCGCTTCTGGCACTGACAAACCAACCCAATGCACCGTGCTGTCGGGCCGTGCAACGGTGGATATCGCTGCTGGCACGGTGTTGAAAATGGGTGGGCATCACCACGACGTCACCGGCGTACAGGCTGTTCTGCTGGCCGCCAAGGACGCCGACGAAGATGTCGCGCCGTTGTATCTGGCAGCCCATGCCACTGCTGCACGGGACATCAAAGCCGGTGCGTTGCTGCGGATTTCCGATCTGAGCGGCTACAGCGCGGACCTGCATCGGGCATGGCTTGCGGGTCGTAAGAGCGCCTGAAACAAGGCGCCCGCTCAGCGGGCGCCCCTGAAGGCGCAGTGCCTCAACTTATTGGCGTAAAACAGGCTCAATACAACAATGAATAGCGAACTGTTTACCTTCTCGATGGCGGCGGGCGCCATCGTTGTGCTCATCGTCCTGATCACCAAACTCAAGCTCAACCCCTTTCTTGCGCTCACGCTCACCGCCTTGGGTCTGGGCGTGCTCAGCGGCGTCAGCTCGGCGGATACCGTCGACAGCTTCGCCAAGGGATTCGGCGGCGCGCTGGCCAAGACCGGTCCGGTGATCGGTCTGGGCACGTTGCTCGGCGGGATTCTGCTGGGCTCGGGCGGGGCAGACCGCATCGCCAACGCCTTCATCGGCAAGCGCCCGGTTCAGTACGCGCCTTGGGCGATCTGCGCGGCCGCCTTGCTGATTGGCATGCCGCACCTGTTCGACGTCAGCTTCATCATGCTGGCGCCGCTGGTGTACACGGTCGCCAAACGCACCAACAGTCACTTGCTCTACATCGGTTTACCGTTGGCGGCGGGTTTGTATGTGTCCCACGGTTTGCTGCCGCCACACCCTGCGCCAACACTGGCGGTCGCTGCGTTTCATGCCAATACCGGGCTGACGATTTTCTACGGTTTGCTGATTGCCATTCCGGTGGCAGTTATTTGCGGTCCGGTGTTCACCAAAGTGATTAGCCCCTGGTTTGGTCCGGCGCCGGATCTGACCGCAGGCCCGGTCGGTGCGCGGGAAGTGGTTGAAGGTCAGCCGCAAGCGTCGCTGGCCGCTTCAATCATCGCTGTACTGCTGCCGCCCGGCCTGATGCTGATTGGCACGCTGGGCATCGCGTTCTCCGTCAAAGGCACGGCGATGTACGGCTTCTTCAATGCGCTGAACAATCCGATCCTGTCGTTGCTGGCCGCTGTGATTTTTGCCTTCTTCGCTCTCGGCCTGCGCTCGGGCTTTAACCTGGGTCAGGTGCAAAAAATGGCTGGGCAGGGCTTGGCGCCACTGGGTGCGATCGTGATGATTTTGGGGGCGGGCGGTGGCTTCAAGGAAATGCTCACCACCACCCACGTGGACGTGCTGATCACTCATCACGCGTCTGGCTGGGCGATCAATCCGTTGATTCTCAGCTGGGGCATCGCGGCGTTGCTGCGCATTTGCCTGGGATCGGCCACCGTGGCGACTGTGGCCGCAACCGGCATCGTGGCACCTCTGGCGCTGGCGCATCCGGGCCTTTCCCCTGAGCTGTTGGTGCTGGCCACCGCGTCCGGCGCGGTGATGTTGTCCCACGTCAATGACTCGGGCTTCTGGCTGTTCAAGGAGTACTTCCAGCTCACCGTGGCGCAGACCTTCCGCACCTGGACGCTGATGCTGAGCCTGCAATCGTTGCTGGGGCTGATTGGAGTGTTGTTGATTGAGGCGGTTATCCGCTGAGTCGCAAGGTCGGCAAGTGATTGGCAGGGCAAGGGTGTGCATGAAAACCCAGGCCCGACAGGGTATCGTGCGCAGCTGGCTGGGCTTTGGTAGATTCTGCCAACCCATTGCCAGCTGCGAACAAGCAGTTCCCTGTCGTGCTTTGAACCCGGAAACATCATGGCCAAAACTCCTGCAAAGCCCTCCGTCGCGGCGGCTTCACCCCAGCCGAAAAAAGCCTCCAGCCTCACCCTGATTGACGTCGCCAAAGTGGCGGGCGTGTCGCCCATGACCGTTTCCAGGGCGTTGCATCGTCCCGAACTGGTCAGCGAAGACACCCGTGACAAGGTGCGCGAAGCGGTACGCACCACCGGTTATGTGTCGAACATGCTGGCGGGCGGATTGGCGAGCAACAAGAGCCGGCTGGTCGCGATCTTTCTGCCGACTATTGCCAACTCGATCTTTGCCGACACGGTGCAGGCGTTGATGGATCGCTTGACCGAAGCGGGCTACCAGACGTTGCTCGGGCTGACCGGCTATTCGGCCGAGCAGGAAGAAAAGCTGCTGGAAGCGGTGCTGGGTCGGCGCCCGGACGGCATCGTCCTGACCGGCACGCTGCACACCGAGTCCAGTCGCTTGCGTCTTGCCCAATCGGGTATTCCGGTGGTGGAAGCCTGGGACCTCAGCGAGCAGCCGCTGGACATGCTGGTGGGGTTTTCCCATGAGCGCGTCGGCGAGGAAACCGCCCGGCATTTGCTGGACAAAGGCTACAAGCGCTTCTCGGTGGTGACCATCGGCGACCCCCGTGGTCTGCGTCGTTGCAACAGCCTGATCGCCGAATTGAAGCAGCAGGGCATCAAAAAAGTCCCCATGGAAGTGATGACGCCACCGGCCACCCTTGAGGTCGGCAGGGAAGGGCTGCGCCGTTTGCTCGATCAAAAGCATCGCCCTGATGTAGTGGTTTGCAGTTCTGACACCATCGCTCAGGGCGTGTTGGCGGAAGCAGCGAGTCGCGGGCTACAAGTCCCGGCGGATCTGGCGGTCATGGGCTTTGGTGATTTGAGCAGCGCCTCCCAGGTCTATCCGGCGCTGTCCACCGTTCGGGTTGACGGCAAGAACATCGGCCAGCAAGTGGCGCAAGCGCTCCTGGACCGCTTCAACTACCCGCAGGGCAGTCATGACCCTGTGCGTATTGACACCGGTTTCACGCTGATCGATCGCGAAAGCACTTAACTCTCCGTTGTTGAAAATATGACGAACGCGCCGTTGAATGATTGCGCAATCAGTGTAAGATCGGCCCCAGGTGATCTGCTCAGCCAGCGGCGCACTTTTTTTTGATGTGGATATGATTGCGCAATCATTTACTTGCGCCAAGTCTCTGTTCAGGACCAGCAACGCAACGCACAACATCGCGACAAACACACAATAAGGACAATAAAAGTGAACGACACCACGCCATCGATAGCGAAGACCAACGTCCGCTATCTCATCCTCGCGATGATTTTTATCGTCACCGTTTTCAATTACGTCGACCGGGCAACGCTGTCGATTGCGGCGCCCAGCATGCGTGCCGATCTGGGTTTCGACGCCATTACCATGGGTATCGCGTTCTCGGCATTCGGCTGGGCTTACACCAGCATGCAAATCCCCGGCGGCATCGTGCTCGACCGTTACGGTTCGCGGCTGGTGCTGGGCATGAGCCTGATCATCTGGTCGGCGCTGACCTTTCTCCAGGGTTACGTTGACCTGTTCAGCTCCGCATTCCTCGCGTTGTTCGTCCTGCGTTTTCTGATGGGCGTGGCTGAATCCCCGGCATTCCCGGCCAACAACCGCCTGACGGTGATGTGGTTCCCGCGCCATGAACGTGGCCTGGCGACAGCGATTTTCCAGTCGGCCCAATATTTTGCGCTGGCCGCGTTCACCCCCTTGATGGTGCTGCTGCTCAACAGTTTCGGCTGGCAGCATGTGTTCTTCTGGACTGGCGGGGCAGGGATATTGATTGGCCTGTTGTGGTTCAAGATGGTCCATGAGCCACGCAAGGACAAACGCGCCAACCAGGCAGAAATCGACTACATCGAGGCCGGCGGTGGCCTGCCCAACATGGGCGACGTGAAAACCCCTTTCAGTTGGAAACGTGTTCGCGCCATTGGCGGCAACCGCATGATGCTGGGCATTTACCTGGGGCAATTCTGCCTGACATCGATTACTTGGTTCTTCCTCACCTGGTTCCCGACTTACCTGATTGAAGCCAAGGGCATGACCATGCTCAAAGTGGGGCTGGTGGCGGCGATCCCGCCGATTGCCGGCTGCCTGGGCGGCATGATCGGCGGCGTCTGGTCGGACTGGATGCTCAAAAGAGGCTTCAGCCTGACGGCAGCGCGCAAAACCCCAATCATCTGCGGCCTGCTGCTCTCAAGCTCCATCGTCGTCGCCAACTACACCCAGTCGATCACGTTGGTGATCGCCGTGATGTCGCTGGCGTTCTTCGCCAAGGGCGTGGGCAATCTGGGCTGGTGCATCGTCGGTGACGTCTCGCCCAAACGTGCCATGGGCATCAGCGGCGCGATGTTCAATTTCTGCGGGAACATCGCCAGCATCGTCACCCCGATCGCCATCGGCGTTCTGGTCAATCAACTCGGCTCGTTTGACTCAGCCTTGATCTACGTCGCTGCCATGGGCTTGCTCGGCGCCTTCGCTTACCTGTTTATCGTCGGGCCACTCAAACGCCTGGAAATCGACGACGCCGACGAGTTGCCTGTCCCGGCAGTTCGCGCTGGCGCTTCTGACGGCCAAGTACCTGGCCGCGCGCTGTAAATACAATTTCTGTGTTCCAAGGAGAACCTCATGCTCGCACAACAACAAAACCTCAAATCCTCCGATGACGACCGTATTGCCTGGGTTCGGGTGTCGTCTGTTTTCCTGCCGCTGGCCAACCCGATCAGCGACGCCAAAGTGCTGACCGGCCGGCAAAAACCGATGACCGAAATCGCCATCCTGTTCGCCGAAATCGAAACGGTCGATGGCCATCGCGGGCTCGGCTTCAGTTATTCCAAACGGGCAGGTGGCCCTGGCCAATTCGCCCACGCCAAGGAAATCGCACCGGCCTTGATCGGTGAGAACCCCAGCGACATTTCCAAACTGTGGACCAAGTTGTGCTGGGCCGGAGCGTCCGTTGGCCGCAGCGGTATGTCCACCCAGGCCATTGGCGCATTCGACGTGGCGTTGTGGGACCTCAAGGCCAAGCGCGCCAACCTGTCGTTGGCCCGCCTGCTGGGCGCCGAGCGTGATTCGGTGCGTTGCTACAACACCTCCGGCGGTTTCCTGCACACGCCGCTGGACCAGCTGATGAAGAACACCGACCTGTCCCGGGAAAAAGGCATCGGCGGTATCAAGCTCAAGGTCGGCCAACCGGACTGCGCCATTGATATCCACCGCGTCAGCACTGTGCGCAAACACCTGGGCGACAACTTCCCGCTGATGGTCGATGCCAACCAGCAATGGGACCGCCCAACCGCGCAGCGCATGTGTCGGCGCTTTGAAGAATTCAACCTGATCTGGATCGAAGAGCCACTGGACTGCTACGACGCTGAAGGCCACGCAGCCCTCGCGCAGCAATTCGATACGCCGATTGCCACCGGCGAAATGCTCACCAGCGTGTCCGAGCACGCCGAATTCATTCGCTTGCGCGGCGCCGATTTCCTGATGCCCGATGCCCCGCGAGTGGGCGGCATCACGCCGTATTTGAAGGTGGCGGCGATGGCCGAACAGGCCGGTGTGATGCTCGCGCCGCACTTCGCCATGGAACTGCATGTTCACCTGGCGGCGGCGTACCCGACCGAGCCGTGGGTGGAGCATTTCGAGTGGCTGGAGCCGCTGTTCAACGAGCGTCTGGAAACCCGCGACGGCCGCATGTTGGTACCGAAGCGTCCGGGCCTGGGCTTGTCGATGAGTGAGCAGGTCAAAGCCTGGACCGCGCAAGAGGCCGAAGTCGGCACTCGCCCGTAATTGTTTTGGCCGTGCAGCACGCAGGTGCTGTGCGGTCGTTTTTTAACGCCGTGTGAAACCTGTCGGACCGCTTTTTTACATGAAAAAGCGTGCGCACCCTCGCGCCCGTTTTTTGACCCGAACGATAAAAAATACAAGAAGAGGACTTTCATGTGGACCACTCCAACGTTGCAGATTCCGCTCCCTCCGCCGTTGCCACCGCAGCGCGGAGCAAGGTGCGTTACTACATTCTGGCGATGCTGTTTATCGTCACCGCCATCAACGTCGGCGACCGGGCGACGCTGTCGATAACCGGCACCGCACTCACGCAGGTGCTGGGGATCAACTCGATCACCCTGGGCTATATTTTCTCGGCGTTTGCCTGGGCCTATGTCTTGGGCCAGTTGCCGGGTGGGTGGTTGCTTGACAAGTTCGGCTCGGCGCGGGTGTACGGGGTTTCGTTGTTTCTGTGGTCAACGATCACGGTAGCGCAAGGCATGATCGGCTTTCTGTCGGTGCCCATCGCGGTGACGACTTTGTTCGTGCTGCGCTTTCTGCTGGGGCTGATCGAGGCGCCGGTGTACCCGGCCAACAACCGCATCGTTGCAGCGTGGTTCCCGTTGCAGGAGCGCGGCCTGGCGACGGTCATCTACAACTCGTCGATGTATTTGTCGGTGGTGATGCTGGCACCGTTGATGGGCTTCATCGCCCACACCTATGGCTGGGAGCACGTGTATTGGTTCATGGGTGGCCTCGGGATTGTGGTCAGTTTCATCTGGTTCAAACTGGTCAAGGGCCCAACGGATCACCCGATGGTCAACGCCGCCGAGCTTGAGCATATCCGCAGCGGCGGCGCTGAAGTGGACATGGACAAACCCAAGGCGGCAGGTGCTTTCAAGCCACGTTTTGCTGACCTGAAAGTACTGCTGCGCAGCCCCATGATGTGGTCGATTTATCTGGGCAAATACTGCGACACCTCGCTGCAGTACTTCTTCCTGACGTGGTTCCCGATTTACCTGGTCAAGGGCCGGGGTTTGAACATCATGGAGGCCGGTGCGATTGCTGCAATTCCGGGCATTTGCGGACTGCTGGGGGCTTTGTTCGGCGGGGCGGTCTGCGACTTTTTGCTACGCCGGGGATTCTCGCTGACAGTCGCGCGCAAGATCCCGCTGGTGTGCGGCATGAGCATGGGCGCCACCTTGGTGCTGTGCAATTTCACCGATTCGGTGTGGGTGGTGACGTTGTTGATGTCGTTGGCTATCTTCGGCAAAGGCATCGTTGCGGTGGACTGGACGCTGGTGTCGGACACCGCGCCCAAGCAGATCACTGGCATGGCTGGCGGCTTGTTCAATATGTTCGGCAACATCTCCGGGATCATCACCCCGGTCATCATCGGTTACATCGTGCAGACCACCGGATCGTTCGAGGGCGCGCTGTATGTGGTGGCGGGGCATGCGTTGCTGGGCGCATTGGCGTTTCTGAGCATGGGCACGTTGCGCAAGCTTGAGCTGACTCGAGCGGTTTGACTGACGGACCGATGTTTCTGTAGGAGCCAACTTGTTGGCGAGAAGGCTGGCGCGGTGCGTCAGGCAAATTGTCTCGCGAACAAGTTCGCTCCTACAGGTTCGTCGTTGTTGCGCAGGGCGCTGCCGGGTATCAGGGATTTCGGCGTTTCCACTCATTGACCACATCGCCCATGACCTTGGGCGATCCGTCCTTGATCCAGGCCATGAACTCCCGATCAAACCGGAACGTGACGCCGCATTGCTCAAGCATGAAACGGCGCACGTTCTGGGTGTTTTTGTAGTGGGGATCGACGGGGGTGGCGGCGGTGATGGGGTTGCTGTGCCAATCGAACGTCATGCTGTCCTCTTTCGCAATCATCGGGTCGTTAATGGGGAGGCAGTGTAGATGCTCACCGCCCAAACGCATGCGCAGGATAAACACAAAACGAGGTAGGAGCTGACGAGCCCGAGCGAGGCTGAGAAGCGGTGTGTCTGACACACCGTATCGGTCGGGCGCGACCCCGGAGCCTCGCCCGGGCTCGTCAATGTCTACTCCATTAATTGAGGTGCGCTTTGAGCTCCCCAGCCGCCTGACGCATCGCCGCTTTTACTTCCGGAATCTGGCTCAGCGGGTTCAGCAGACCGTAGTCATGCACCATGCCGTTGTAGCGCACGGCAGTCACATCGACCCCAGCCGCATCCAGTTTGCGAGCATAGGCCTCGCCCTCATCGCGCAACACGTCCAGGCCTGCGGTTTGAACCAGCGCCGGTGGCAGGCCTTTGAGCTGCTCAAGCGTTGCACGCAACGGGGAAGCATGAATCTCGGCACGCTGCGCCGCGTCGGTGGTGTAGCTGTCCCAGAACCAGGTCATCATGTTTTTGGTGAGGAAATGCCCCTCGGCATATTGCTGGTACGAACCGGTGTCGAAGTTGGCGTCAGTCACCGGCCACAGCAACAGCTGGAAGCGCAGTTTCGGGGTGTTCTGCTCCTTGGCCATCAGCGCCACAACAGCTGCCATGTTACCGCCCACACTGTTGCCCGCCACCGCCAGACGCTGGCCATCGACGTTGATGTCTCTGCCGTGTTCAGCCACCCACTTCGTGGCGGCATAGGCCTGGTTGATCGCGGTCGGGTAGTGCGCTTCCGGCGACGGTGTGTAATCCACATAAACCGCCACGGCCCCCGAACCCACCACCAAGTCATGAATCAAGCGAGCGTGCGTCGGGTAATCGCCGAGCACCCAGCCGCCACCGTGGAAGAACATGAATACTGGCAACTGACCTTTGACGTTGGCCGGTCTCACGATGGTCAGTTTGATGTTCTGACCGTCAGCGCTGATGGTCTTCTGACTGACCTGGGTGCCGGACAAATCCACTTTCACCGAGTTCTGGGCGCCGGTCAGCACGGCGCGTGCATCTTTCGGGCTCAACTGCTCAAGAGGCTTGCCGCCGCCAGCGGCCAACGCATTGAGAAACCCTTGAGTCTGGTGTTCCGGTACCGCGTTTTCAGCTGCGAACGCAGTGCTGATGGACAAGGCAAGCAGGGTAGCGGTCAGGGCTTTTTTGACGTTGTTCATGGTGGCTCACTTAATAACAAGAAGAGGGGGAGAGCAGCGGGCATCAGCGGCGAAAATATCGGCCGCGATGCCCGTGGCGATCGGTCAGGACACCGTGCGCTGCGGTGCGCCGTGGACCATGGTGTAGGCGTAATCGACGCCGATGCCGTAAGCGCCGCTGTGTTCGCGGACCAGTTCCATCACCGCTTCGTAGGTCTCTTTGTGAGCCCAGTCACGCTGGAATTCGAGCAGCACTTGTTGCCAGGTCACCGGCACTGCGCCGGCCTGAATCATGCGCAGCACCGACATGTCGTGAGCTTCTTTGGTGGTGCCGCCCGAGGCGTCAGTGACGATGTAAACCTCGTAACCTTCAGCCAGTGCGTCCAGCGTCGGGAAGTTCAGGCAGACCTCAGTCCACAGCGCGGCGATGATCAGTTTTTTGCGTCTTGTGGCCTTCACTGCTTCCACAAGCGCTTTGTCTTCCCACGAGTTCATCGAAGTGCGTTCGATAGGCTGTTGATCCGGGAACACGCCCAACACTTCTGGCCAGATGTAGCCGCTGAAGCTCTTGGTTTCGACCGAGGTAAGGATGGTCGGCACGTTGAAAATCTTCGCCGCTTTGGCCAGACCGACTGTGTTGTTCTTCAGGGTCTGGCGATCGATCGACTGCACGCCGAAGGCCATTTGCGGCTGGTGATCGATGAGGATCAGGGCGGAGTTGGTTGGGTTGAGCAGTTCACGGATAGACATGGCGCGTTCCTTTTGATGTCGATAGTCGAGTCGTAGATGAGTGAGCCGCTGTGCTCGCTGGAGCGTTGCTGGCTGGCTTGGGAGTGAATCTACGGACTAATCGATAACGCAACAATTACCCTAAATTGAGACTCATTGTTTCTATTTTGGGGACGTCCTCAAACACACGGATGCGGTGCGCAATTCTCAAACGACAGGCAGAAAAAAGCCCGCTGGGGCGGCGGGCTTAAAGAGGATCAAAAGGAGTCATTGGAAGATGCGCCGATGGCCGTGAAGATTTTGTGAAAAGCGTTATTGAAAACGATTCTTCTTTGTTGCGGCCGATGAACGGTCATGCCACGGCCGCGTTACAGGCTGCTCAGCCTATCGATAGCCCCGCGCTTGCAGGTCAAACAGTTGCGCGTAGCGACCGGCTTGCGCCATCAGGCTGGCGTGATCGCCGCGCTCTAGAATGCTTCCCCGGTCCAGCACTACAATGTGTTCGGCGTTGCGAACGCTGGAAAACCGGTGGGAAATCAGCAGGCTCATTCGGCCTTGGGCGTACTCACGAAAGTGCTCGAAGACCGCGGCCTCCGCGCCAGCATCCAGCGCGGCAGTCGGTTCATCAAGGATCAGAATGTCGGCGTCGCGACGCATGTAGGCCCGCGATAGGGCGATTTTCTGCCACTGCCCGCCGGATAATTCCTGCCCGCCTGCAAACCATTTGCCGAGCTGCGTCTGGTAGCCGTTGTCCAGGCTGTCGATAAAGGTCGCGGCCATGCCTTGCGCAGCGGCTTCGCGCCAACGGGTCTCATCGTCAAACGCACGCACATCACCGACGCCAAGGTTTTCGCCGACTTTCATTTGATAGCGCAGGTAATCCTGAAAAATGACCCCGATGCGCCGGTGCAGCGTGGCCTGATCCCAGTCCTGAAGATCGCTGCCGTCCAGCAGGATGCGGCCTTCGCTGGGGCTGTAAAGACGGGTCAGCAGCTTGATCAGCGTGGTTTTGCCCGAGCCGTTTTCGCCCACCAGCGCCAGACTTTGACCGGGCTGCAGATGCAGGTCGATAGCGCGCAGCACCGGATTGGACGCGCCGGGATAAGTAAAACCGACGCCCTCGAAACGCAGCCCGTCCCCCGGTTGTACGCCGGTGGTGAGGTGCCCGGTTTCAGCGTTGACTGGCTGGCCGAGGTACTCATACAAATGCGTCAGGTACAGGCCGTCTTCGTAAAGCCCGCCGATGGCGCTGAGGCTGGAACTGATCGCCGATTGCCCTTGCTTGAACAGCACCAGATACATGGTCATCTGGCCCAGGGTGGTGCTGCCGTTGACCGTGTCGAGCACGACCCAGGCATACGCCACGTAAAAACCCAGCGTGCCAAGCAGCCCAAGGGCAAAACCCCAACCGTCGCGGCGCAGGGTCAGGCGGCGATCTTCGGCGTACAGACGGGAGAAGGTTTCCCGATAACGCTTGAGCAACAGCGGCGCGAAGCCGAACAGCTTCACTTCCTTGATGTGGCCTTCCTGGGAGAGCAGGGCTTCGATGTAATTCTGCTGACGGGTTTCCGGGGCGCGACGGGTGAACAGTCGAAACGCATCCCCCGAAAAGTGCGTTTCGGAGAAGAACACGGGCAGCGCGCCGATCACCAGAATCGCCAGCGCCCAAGGCGAAAAGTGCACCAGCAACACGGCAAAACTCACCAGCAAGATGAGGTTCTGCACCAGCCCAAGGGATTTGATGACCAGACCCAACGGCCGGGTCGAGGCATCGCGACGCACCCGCACCAGCTTGTCGTAGAAGTCCGAATCCTCGAACTGTAACAACGACAGCGTCTGGGCTTTTTCCAGAATCAGCAGATTGACCTTCTGCCCCAGCTGCACCCGCAACAGCGATTGCTGCACCGACAGCGCTCTTTGTGCAGCCGCCAGCAACGCCAGTACACCGGCTTCTGCCAGCACAAAACGCAGCACTGGCCACAACGGCGCGTGGCCTTGGCTTGCATGCAATTGCATCCCTTCGAGCACCGCATCGACGATGCGCTGCCCGAGCCAGGCGGCCAGCGCGGGTAAAACTCCGGCGACCAATGTCGCAACGATCAAGCCGATGAACAGCCCTTTGGACGTGCTCCAGACCAGACCAAGTGCGCGCCGGGTTTGATCCAGAAATGCCCTGAGGCGGGTGAAAGACGTCATGTATCGACAAGCTCCGAGAGGGGTGTTTAAAGGTGCAAGAGGAGAATCGCGACGACGTGGCCAAGGAAATTGCGCGCAAGGCGCTGAACCAGCCACTGGACGATCGCAGCCGATGTTGGAGCGAGGCTTGCCCGCGAAGTCGACAACCCTGTAAGCCTGACACACCGCAATAGTTTTAAAAGGGGGCTGATGTAATTAACCGGTTAACAGGAAGGTCTCCTGCAATCCGCGTTTAAATAAATCAGACCCCTTTAAACGACTAAACCAGATACTTACGAAACCAGTCCAGCGTCCGGTCCCAGGCCAGCGTCGCGGCGGCTTCGTCGTAGCGCGGGGTCGAATCGTTGTGAAAGCCGTGGTTGGCGCCGGGGTAGATATACGCTTCGTAGGTTTTGCCCGCAGCTTTCAGCGCTTGTTCGTAGGCGGGCCAGCCTTCGTTGATGCTCTGGTCCAGTTCGCCGTAATGCAGCAACAGCGGGGCTTTGATGCGCGCGACGTCTTCGGATTTCGGCTGGCGACCGTAAAACGGTACAGCGGCGGCCAGTTCGGGGTACGCCACGGCAGCCGCATTGGCCACGCCGCCGCCATAACAGAACCCGGTGATCCCGACTTTTCCGGTGCTGGTGTCGTGGTTCATCAGCCATTCGATGCCGGCGAAAAAGTCGTTCATCAGCTTGGTCGGATCGACCTTCTGTTGCAGCTCTTTGCCCTTGTCGTCATTACCGGGATAACCACCCACCGAGGTCAGGCCGTCCGGGGCGAGGGCGATGAAACCGGCTTTGCCCAGCCGCCGGGCAACGTCTTCGATATAGGGGTTGAGCCCACGGTTTTCATGGGCCACCACCACGCCGGGCAGCTTGCCGCTGACTTTGGCCGGTTGTACCCGATACGCCCGCACGGTGCCGTTGCCTTTGGGCGAGGGGTAAGTGATGTATTCGGCGACGATGTCCGGGTCGGTGAACGACACTTGTTCGGCCAAGGCGTAATTGGGGCTAAGGGACGCCAGCATCGCCGACGCGGTCAGCCCGCACAGGGTGAACGCCGCCGCGCGGTCCAGAAACTCGCGTCGGTTGATCCGGCCGTGGGCGTAGCCGTCGTAGAGTTCGAGCAGTTCAGGGGCAAAGTCTTTGGCGGTGAGGCGAGTCATCTGCGCTTCCTTATCGATTCGTTCGGGCTGGGCTGTCAGGTCCGACCTTGGACAGTAGGCACGATCCGTTGACTGCGCAAATCTTTGCGACGTGAGCACCAACCTGTAGGAGCGGTACTGGCAGCAATCTGGCCAAAGACAATCCCGTGGGAGCGGACCTATCCGCGAATGGGTCGGTAGATTCGATATATCTCTGCTGTCTGAAACATCGCTTTCGCGGACAGGTCCGCTCCCACATTACTGAGAGGGCGGCAGGCCCTGGAGGATGAGTCGGGCGTCTGGCTCACTCAGCGGGTAATCAAAAAACTGCCGATAAAACTCCACCGTATTCGCGACCATATCCACATCCCCAAACAGCTCCGGATGCAGCTGCTGCGCGGCCCATTGAATTTGCAGCGCAACCTCGGTGCCGTAGCGATCCCACGGGAACACGCCGGCTGGATTGCGCAGCACATGCTGCTCTTGCACGGCCTTGAGCTGCGCCAGCAACGGCGCCTGCGCAGCGTGACTCAGGTCGCCAGCGCCCGCCGCCAATATCACCACGTCCGGCTGCCAGGCCAGCAATTGCTCGGCGGACACCACCTGCATGTTGCCCTTAAGACCCGTCGCCGCATTACGCCCGCCGGCAATCTTGATCCAATCGTCAATCAGCGTGTCGCTGCCATCGACCTTCAGCGGATTAACCGAAGCGATGTGCAGCACACTTGGCCGCTGCTCGGTGGTCAATCCAGCGAATTTGCCCTGCACGCCTGCAAGCTGCGTGTTCAGGTACTGGTTGTAGGCATCGGCACGCGCCGTCGGCTGCGCGCCGCCAAGGGCCTGAGCCGTCGCGAGCATCGAGCGTTGCAGCCCGGCCAGATCCGTGTAGCCCATGCGCATCACCGGCAGGCCGACTTGCTGATACGCCAGCGCCTGTCGATCCGCGGTGGAGGTAAACACCAGATCCACCCGGTCGGCCAGCAGCCCCTCGACATTAAACGCCGTGCCCTCGACGCTGGTGGCCTGATTCAGGCTCGGCAGCACCTTGAACATCCACGGCTGGCTGCGCGCATGGTTGACCGTGGCGACGATGCGCGGACCGGCGCCGAGAGTCATCAACAGTACGTGATGGGCATACCAGGCGTCGGCGATACGCATGGGTTCGGCGGGCACCGTGACCGATTGTCCGCTGTCATCCACTACCTGCCGAGCGTCTCTGTCGTCAGCGTTCGAGGAGAGGCTGATCACTAACAGGCAACCCATCAACCAAGGCTTCAAGCCAACAGCCGCCACTTACAGATCCACCTGAATCGACGCCTGCAACATGCGCGGCGCCGCCACCGATGCACTGGCCTGGCCTGCGCCGGTGTAGCCGTTCAAGCCGCCGGGGACGATGTTGGTCCAGTAATGCTCGTTGCCGACGTTGGTCATCTCCAGGCGGTAGACCGTGTCCCGTTTCATCAGGCGCGTGCTGTAGCTTGTGCCGATGTCGAAGGTCTCGTAGCTGCCGACCCAGTGATCGTTGCTGTCATCGGTAGGGCGAGGGCCGACATAGCGCGCGTTGAGATTGACGGCCAGCCCTGGCACCTGATCGATGCGGTATTCCGTCAAGAGGCTTGCGGTCACTCGCGACAGGCCGACGATGCGCGTGTCTTCAGTGCTGGCGTTGCCGGTGGACAGCAGCTTGGGATCGAGCCAGGTGATGCCGCCATACATTTTCAGGTTTTGCGTGAGGCTGCCATCCGCCAGAAATTCCATGCCCCGATTACGCTGATCGCCGGCGATGGCATAGACGTTGTCCGCCTGGGTGTAGGCGAAGGGCCGCTTGATCTGGAACGCTGCCAGCGACAGGTTCACGCCGCTGACTACCCATTTGCTGCCCAGCTCCCACATGCGGCTGCGATACGGCGCAAGGATGCTGCCGACGTTGCTGCTGCCTGCTGCGGCGCTGTCGCCTTGTTGCAGGCTGTCGGCGTAGGTGAGGTAGAACGTCAGGTCATCGACCGGCTTGTACAACAGGCTGCTGGCGGTGCTGATCCCGGAATCCTTCGATGACGTGTGGGCGCCAGCCAAGGTGTAGTTGTCGGCGGTCAACCGGCTCTGGCTGCCACTGAGCATGACGCTCCACTGCGGGGTAAACGTCAGCGTGTCGCCGAAAATGAACGAGCGCTGTTTGGCGTTGGCCGAGTGATAGCGATCGGTGAAGTCCGGGTAGTTCGGTTCAGTGAAATTGGCCGGATTGCTTAACGACGCGCTGCCCAGGGTCTGCGTGCTGCCCGACACCGGGTTGTAGTTATCCCAGTCAAAACCGGTCAGGCCGAAGGTCAGCTCGTGCTGGATCGGGCCGGTGTTGACCGTACCGTTCAGGTTCGCCAGGTAGCTGTTGATCGTAAAGCGGCTGGCCGTGGCGCTGGACACCGAGGTGCGATAGGCACCGCTGTTGTTGATCAGCGTATTGGTCACGCCAGTGGATTCGCGGTCGGCGATCTGCCGCAGGGCACCGACGTCGAGTTTCCAGTTGCCGTCGAAGTCGTGCTTGAAGTGCGCGCTGGCGGTGTCAGTGGTGTTGTTGTCGCCAGCGAAATTCTGCCCCAGGTTGCTGCGCGTCGCGTCCGGCGCGTTGGGCAGCTTGACGCCGGAGGCCACGGCGAACTTGCCCGGCAGGCCTTTGGCGAGATAGTTGTAATGACTCAAATTGGTCTCGATGACGCTGTCGTCGCTGATTTGGAAATCCGTCGCCAGACTCACCAATTGCCGGCGCAAAGTACTGCCGGGCGCGTAGCTGTGGCCTTGTTCATCGGCGACGTTGAGGCGGTATTTGATCTTGCCTTCGGGGTCGAAGGGGCCGCTGAGGTCGGCCGCTTTCAACCAGCTCAAGCCGGTGCCGACGCCTGCCGTCACGCGGTTGCGGGTGAAGTCGGTCGGTCGCTTGGACAGCAGATTAAACGTGCCCGCCGGGTTCGCCGGACCGTACAAAGAGCCGGACAGCCCGCTCAGCACCTCGACGCCGTCCAGTTGTTCAGCGGGGTAGTCGGTGGTCGACACCACGTTGAGCCCGTCGAGCCGGCTGTTCTGCACCACGCTGCCCTGCAAGCCTCGGGTTTGCGGGCGGGCACCGTCGGCCTGTACCGAAGGCAGGTAGCGGATGATGTCCTTGAAGCTTTTGAGCTGCTGGCTGTCGATCAGATCGCGCGGCACCACGCTGATGGAGTAGGGCGTGTCCTGCAAACGGCGCTGACCCATGGGCCCGACCGTGGCGGATTTGTCCCGTGCCTGTTGCGCCAGCGAGTCATCGGCATTGACGTCGATGGGGGCCAGTTGCAGTTCTTCGGCGTGAGCCAGTTGCACGCAAACGCCTAGCAACAGCGGCGCAAAAACAAGGTGGGGCGGGAGTGAACGTCTCATCAACAGAAGGCTCAGCAAGGGACAAAAAATCGGTGTCCGTCGGCATCGATCTGCCGCACGGTGACGTGATAAAGACGCTGCATCAGGTCGCTGTCGATGACGGCGCGGGGCTCGCCATCGGCAATCAAACGACCTTCATGCAGGACCAGCACGCGGTTGGCCCAGGCCAGCGCCTGCTCGGGTCGATGACTGCTCGAGAGCACGCTCAGGCCTTGACCGGCCAGCCGTTGCAGCAAGTCCAAAAGGCGCAATTGGTGCCCGTAGTCCAGGCCTGTCACTGGCTCGTCGAGAATGATCAGCCGCGCCTTTTGCACCATCGCGCGGGCAATCAGCACCAACTGACATTCGCCACCGGACAGCTCCGTGTAAGGCCGCGCTTGCAGATGCTCGATCCCCAGCTCCGCAAGGGCTTGGGTCACGGCTTGTTCATCGGCAAGGCCTGGCGCACGGCCGAGACCGGTCACCGGTAAACGACCCTGGGCAACGATTTGCGCGACGCTGAACGGGAAACTCGGCACGTGGGTTTGTGGCACGTAGGCCAGTTGTCGGGCGATGGCGCGACGGCTCAGGTTGGGTAACGGTTCGTCATCAAGCAGCACCTGCCCGCTGGCCGGTTTCAGCAAACCAAGCAGCAGCCGCAGCAGGGTGCTTTTGCCCGCACCGTTGGCACCCAGCAGGGCGATGTTGTCGCCAGGACGAATGCTCAGGGAGATGTCATCGAGGATCAGTCGGTGGCCGATTCGAAAGCTCAGTTGGTCCGCTCGCAACAGCGTCATAACCAGCCCTTGCGCACGCGGTGCAGCACCAGCACGAAGGCAATCGCGCCGAACAGTTCGGTGATGATGCCCAGCGGAATTTCCCCTGCTGAAACGCTGCGCGCTACGCCGTCCGCTGCCAGCAGGAACACCCCGCCCAGACAAGCACTCACCGGCAGCAAACGCACGTTGCTCGGCCCCACCAGCAGCCGCGCCAGATGCGGCACCAGCAGGCCGATCCAGCCGACCATCCCGGCCAGACTCACGGTCAATGCGCAGATCAGCGTTGCCAGAATGATCACCCCGTAACGGATTTTCTGCACCGGCACCCCAAGGCTGTAAGCCTCGTCATCGCTCAGGGACAGCGCGTCGATGGCACGTCCGCCAAAACACAGCAGCACGATCGCAATCGCGAGCACTGGGGCGATCCACATCAGGGTGTGTTGATCCACCGCGCTGAGACTGCCCAGCAGCCAGTAGACGATGCTCGGCAGCTGATCGACCGGATCGGCAATGTATTGGGTCATCGATAACAACGAGGTGAACAGCGCGTTGGCGACGATGCCGCCGAGCACCAGCAGCAGGATTGATGAGGTCTGGAACATGTGCGCGATGCCCACTCCCACCGCCACGGCGATCAGCCCGGTGACGCAGGCCAGCAGCGCAATTGGCAACGCCTGCCAATGCCAGATGATCCCCAGCGCCGCGCCAAACGCGCAGCCGCTGAGCACACCCAACAAACCCGGCGACACCAGCGGATTGCGAAACACCGCCTGATACGCCGCGCCGGAAACCGACAAACCGGCGCCCACTAACACGGCGGCGATCACACGGGGCAGGCGGGCGTCGATGATCAGGCTGTGCAGGAGTTGGACGCGGGCAGTCGGCACATCGCCCAGGCCCAATGGCTGGAGGATGAACTGAGAGAACTCGGCGAGTGAGATCGAATATCGCCCCACCAACAGGGCAAGCAACATGGCGGCACACAGCAGACACAGGCTGAGCCAGACGGAAAAACGGGAAGAAGGGGGCATCAAGCGCTCAATGTAACGGTATGTAAAAAAGTATATAGCGATGAGCCTGCAGGTACTACGGACAATCACGGCTTGGGGGAAATCTTCATCCAATTAACAAGGTCGACGCTGCTTTTGCAGGAGCTGACGAGCACCGCGAGGCTCCGGGGTCGCGCTCGACCGATGGAATCTGTCTGACACACCGCAATCGCAGCCTCCCTTCGGGTCGTCAGCTCCTAAGGGGAATGTGGCGAGGCGAGCGAATCGGTGTGTCAGGGACAATGGCTCGCTGTAGGAGCCAACTTGTTGGCGAGGCGGCTATGTGGGTGTTTCAGGGATGCCAGCTCGCGAACAAGTTCGCTCCTACAGAGGGGTCGGTGGGGTTAGCTGCTTTTGCGGACGGGTTTACCAAACAACCGCAACCGGCTCACGCCGCCATCCGGAAACACGTTCAATCGCACGTGAGTGATCGGGCCCAACTGCGTCAGTTCTGCCTGGTAGAAATGCTCACGGTCCATCTGCATTTTTTGCTCCGGCAGCAGGTCTCGCCAGAACAGACTTTGGGTTTCGATCTGCCCGTCGGTGCCGCCTTTGACGTAAGCGGCCTGGATCGATACCCGGTCCGGATAGTTGCCCTTGTAGTGCAGCGTGTCGACCACGATACGCTCGATTTCCCCGGCGACACCCAGCGCGACGATCACCCAGTCATTGCCCGGTGTGCGACGGCGTGCGGTTTCCCAACCTTCGGCCATCACCGCTGCGCGGCCGGGGTTGATGATGTTGCCCATCTGCCCGTAATGCTCGTCGGAGCAGGCAATCGCCCGACCACCGTTGAGCGCGGCGCACAGGTCCACGCTCTCGTTCGGATCGATGCTCGACCAGTCTTTGTGCGGGATGCCATACACGCGCAGTCGCGCAACACCGCCATCCGGGAAGATGTTCAGCCGCAAGTGGCTGTAAGGCGCGCTGTCGTCCAGGGCGTGATAGTGATGACTGTCGCCACGCAATTCCACGGCGCCCAGCACTTCGGTCCAGACGGTATCGTCATCGGGATCGGCGCCTTGCAAAAAGCACCCCTCGATTGAAGCCGACGGCGGGAAGTTGCCGGTGAAGAATGAAGTGTCGATGTCCACGCCCTTGAGCGTGCCGGCTACGCCGAGGCGGATGACAGCGTGGTCGTAACCTTCGTGGCGTTTGCGTCGTGACTCCCAGCCGTCCATCCACTTGCCGTTGTCGTCGAACACGCCGTCCTTGAACACCGCAGGGGTGTGCTGGAACAAGCGGTTCACGTCGGCGAACCAGTCATCCGTGACCGACAGCGCGACGGTGCCGAGGCGTGCGTCGGCCAGGTTCAGGTATTTCTCGAAGGCGTGTTTTGGGGTGTTCATGGGCATACCTTTAAAAGAGAGAATGCGGTCATCAGTCCTGGCCGAGAACCTGTGGGAGCGGACCTGTCCGCGAAGACAATGTGCCAGGCGATACATGTGCATCGGGCACACCGACCTCTTCGCGGACAGGTCCGCTCCTACGGGTAAATACCATCAACCTCAACCCCGCGCCGCTTTCACATGATCCGGCACCCAAGGCCCTTTGACGCTGATCGCCGGGAAGGCTTCATCGATGATCTGCAAATCGGCATCCTTGGGTGTGTTGTCGCCTTGGCCCTGAATATTGACGATGTCTTGCGGGCAGGCGGAAAACGCGACAAAGCAGTCCATCTCCGCGCGCAAGGTGATGTAGTCGCCGGGGTTAGTGACCGTGGGCAAGGTCGCGAGGGTGATGTTGTCCGGGTGTACGCGAATATTCATGAAAATGTTGAACGATGCCAGGTTGCGGCGCGGTGGCGTCACGCCCAGTTCGAGCATGCCTTCGAACAGGTTGTCGCTGCAGTTGCGGTGGTAATGGGTGCAGCCGAGCAGCTCATAGCGACGGCGATCACAGGCGGCCATGAAGGTGTCGTGCACGCCGGGCGAGGTGTCTTCAACCAGCGTCAAAATCGGGTGACGGGCGCTGGTGACGAAGCTGTCGCCCACCACCGGATTCAAATGCTGGGTCCATACCCGCGTGGCCTCCATGCACATGAACTCCTCCAGGTCGTAGGCGTTCCAGGCCCAGCAATCCACAACCTGGGTGCCGTGGGTGTTGATGACGCGCACCGATTGCCCGGCTTTCAAGCGTACGGCTTTGCCGTGGCCGGCGTGGATGGTCAGGGACGGCGAAGAGGCAACAGACATGAGTAAAACTCCAGGTTGAATTCAGGCCAGACGATGGCGATTGAGGCGGCGCTCGAGCGCGCCCGCTGCGGTGTCCAGCAGCAAGGTGATCAGCCAATAAGCGATGGCGACCACCAGATAAATTTCCAGCGGCGCGTAGCTGGTGGAAATGGCTTGTTTGGCGGCGTACATGAATTCTTCCACGCCCACCACCGACAGCAGCGCGGTGTCTTTGATCAGCCCGATCAGCAGGCCAACGGACGGCGGCAGCGCCACCGGCAACGCCTGTTTGAGCAGAACATGGCGCAGGGTTTCCCAAGGGCGCAATCCCAACGCAGCACTGGCCTCGTATTGACCACGGGCGATGCCGCCAAAGGCCGAGCGCAGCACTTCGGCCATGTACGGCCCGTAATACAACGTCAGGGCGGTGACCCCGACTACAGGCGAACTGAGCGTAATGCCGTATTCCGGCAGGATGAAAAACAGCAGATAGATCAGCACCAGCATCGGCAGGCCGAGCACGAAATCAATGTAGGTGCGCACGACTGCTTGCATCCAAGGCCGACCCTTTTGCAGGGCCCAGGCCAGCAGGGCGCCGAGGACCAGCGCGGTGCAGGCCGAGATCAGACTCAGGCGCAACGTAATCAGCAAGCCGGCAACCAGATCGGGCGCGTTATCGACAATCGCTGACCAATCCATCAATGACTCCTCGCGCGGTTGAAGCGCCGTTCCAGGCGCCGCGCCAGCTTGAGCGTCGGCCAACAGATCAGCAGGTAGCCTGCGACCACCAACGCCAGCACCGGCGTGGCCTCATAGGTGCGGGCGATGACCAACTGTCCGGCGTAGGTCAGCTCCGTGACCGCCACCACCGAAGCCAACGGCGTGGTTTTGACCACCAGCGTGAACTCGTTGACCAGCGCTGGCAGGCTACCTCGCAAGGCTTGGGGCGCCGACACGTACCACCAGCGCTGAAACCCCGACAGCCCGAGGGCCTCGGACGCCTCGGTCTGACCGTGGGGCAGGACGCGGTAGTTGGCGCGCAGGATCTCGGCGACGTAAGCGGCGCTGTTCAGCCCGATCGCCAGCACCGCCGCCAAGAGCGGTTTACCGCCCAGACCAATCAGCGGCAGAGAGAAAAACACGATGAACAGCTGCACGATCGACGGCACCCCACGCATGACACTGACGTACAAATGCCCGATGCCGCGCCACAGCGGCGTCGACCGGCCACGCAGCCACCAGATCACATGACCCATGGCAAAACTGGTGACGGCGGCAAGCACCGTCAGTTCCAGCGTCACCAGCAGGCCCGTCGCCAGGTCGGGCAGGGCGTTGAGCAGTTGAGCGCTTGAGGTCATGGATTACGCCGGGAAATCGCTGAGGTCTTCAGCCACCGATAACTCGACGGCGCCGGGCTGGTCGTTGCCAGCGATCCCGGTGCAGCAGGTCGAAACCACAAACACTGTGTCCAGCACCACGCGGCAAGTTACCGAATCCCCGGCTTTTACAGTGTTGGGCTGCGGCGTGAGCGTGCCTTGCTGATCCAGCTGCACGTTCATGAACAGGTTGATCGGGTCCGGCAGCTTGGGTTGTTTGCGGCCCAGGCGTTGCAGCTCGGCGATCAGCGATTCGACGCAACCGGTCAGGCCTTCGTAGCCGTTGGCGGCGAGAAAAGCGCTGGTGGAGGCGGGCATCAGCAGGTCGTGTTTGCCGACGCTGTCCTTTCCCAGCACCATCACCGGACGGCGACGGTTATTGACCAGGCGCATGCCAGCGCCGAGCACGTACGAGTTGCTGAACACCCGCGTGTGATGCACCGACAGATGCACGCTGGGTTCCGTTTCGCTGAAGCCGAACAGGCTCGCCACAGCGCCGTCTTCAAGTGCCTTGATGCGTAGCAATTGACCGCGCTTGACCAGAATGGAACCGGCGCTGCCTGCCTCTACTTTTACCGATTGCATCGGCAGCGTTGCGCGGGTTTCGGTGGCTTCTTTCATTAACAACATGGGGGGGCTCCTCAAGCGTGCAGCGGTTCGTCATCGGTGATGACGATGTCGATAGGCGTCACCAACAGGCCGTTGCCGGGAATGATGTCCTGCGGGCATGACGACACGGCGCAGACCAGATCTTTCAACGCGCGAAAGACGATGCGGTCGCCTGGCTTGCTCACCGGATCAGTGACTTGCATGCGGCAGTCGGCGGTCACCGGGCCGTTCTGAAACAGGTTGAAGGGCTCGGGCACGTTCACCGGCAACACGCCGTACGCACTCAGGCCTTCGTGCATGTTGTCCAGGCAGTTGCGATGGCCGTCCACGCCGAAGTCGACGCTGAAACGGGTGCAATCGCAGGCCGGGACGTTGGCGTCATGCACGCCGACGGTATCGTGCAGCACCTGCAGCAGTGGCTCGTCGGCATTCGAATACAGGCTGTCGCCGACACCGAAGAACAGCGAATCAAGGCGCCTGCGCGTGTGGGTCGGAGACAGATATTGCTCTGGCTTACCATTAACGATGGCGACGAAATCCGCCGCTTGCTGGCCGTCACGATCGATCACCGTGATGAACTGACCGCTGCGCACTTCGAAGGTACGGCCATGCCCGGCAGGCACATGGACGTGAGTGGGGGACGAAGACATGGAGGTACTCACTTGGCAGGAATGAAGTCACTGGAAGGCAGATCGAAGGTCACGCCCAGGTACTGCTGTTGCAGTTTTTGCAGTTCGCCGGAGGTCTTCATGGCGATGATCTGATCGCTGATGACTTTGTTCAGGCGCACGTCGTCCTTGCGCGTTGCCCAGCTGATCCATTGACTATCGCCCAGTTCGCCGACCTGACGCAGGTTGTCGGGGTGCTGTTTGCGCAGGGCGCCTAACACGGTGATGTCATCGAGGATGAAATCGGCGCGTTTGGTCATCAGGGCGGACATGGTTTGATCGACGCTGTCTACGCCGACGATCTTGATCGGCGCCAGGCCTTTGTCCTTGAGCTGGACGTTGAACTGCTTGACCAGTTGTTCGGGCGCGGAGGTGGTTTTGACAGCAGCGCTCAGGCCGGCCAGGCTTTCGACCTTCAAGCTGGCCGTGTCCAGGCGTTTGTCGTCGGCGCGGGTCATCACGGCGTTGACGCTTTTGCCGAAGGGCGCGACGAATAACACTTTGCCGGCGCGTTCGGCAGTGACGTTCAGAGAGGAACCTTCTGCGTCCACCGAGCCTGAAATCAGCGCCGGGATAATGCCGCTGAACGCCATCTTCTGGTACTCGACCTTCACGCCAAGGGTTTTGGCCACCTGAGCCATGATGGCCGGGGTGTAGCCGGTAATGGCGCCGCTATCGTCGGTGTATTCGTAGGGCGCGAACGTCGGGTCGATGGCCACTACCAACGTGCCGCGGGCCTTGACGTCGTCCAGGGTATCGGCCTGGGAAACTGTGACGTGCAGGCTGACGGCCAAGGTCATGGCGGCCAGAACGAACGGAACTCCGGAGAAGGTTTTTTTCATGATGGCGCCCTTGGTGAGGTAGGTAGACCCAAGGGGTATCGCAGGTTCTGTGCCAGCCAGAGCGATGATGTCAAAAGAAAATCAGCAGGCCTTTAGAAACAATGGTTTCAGGTGTCAAGACTGTGAAACATAAGTTTCTTTCGAGCGTTAGTGTGCTTGTTTATTCAGTTGCCGCACGCTCCAAGATAGTGCGTGCCTGTACGTTCCTGGTGCTTACGGCAGCTATTCCAGCTCTTGAAGTTGCTGATGCAGCACTTCAGCCTGAGGCAGATGCGTGGATTTTTCGCCCGCCAGTTCTTTGCCGACCAATGAGCACAGCAGATTGGTGATACCGGCAACGCTGGCGTTGCTGTCAAACATCAGGCTGCCCTCGGTGTGGCAGCGGATGACCCAGCGCGCCAGTTGCGCCGGTTTGCCGGCGAGCACGTCCGAGATATAGAGGATCTGCACCCCCAGCGCGGCCATCGCCGCCATGCCGCGTTCAAGCTGCGGCACCCGTCGCCGCAAACCGATGCAAATGGCGACATCCCGTTCATCGAGGCCTGCCAGGTACTCGGCGAGACTATCCCCCGGTGCCGGCAGTACCAGAATGTCGCCGCGCACCTGAATCAGGTTGCTGCGAAACATCACCGCAATGGTCTGGCTGTGGCGATAACCGATCAGCACCACGCGCCGGGCCTTTGCAATAGCCTGGGCCATCTCGAACAGATCGGTCTGGGACAACGACTCGTAAGTCTTCGCCAGATTGGCGATCTCTTGATCCAGGTGATGCTGGATCAGCGCCTGAGGGTCGCGATCCTCGTCACCCATATGCTGCAAGTACAAAGGAGAGCCGCCGCTGCTGGCTTTGCGCGCATCACGCCGGGCAGTTTCGTAGGAATCGTAGCCCAGGGCCCGAAAGAAACGGGTGGTGGTGGCTTTGGAAACGCCTGCGCTGGTCGCCAGCTCCGTCGCCGTCTGCATCGCCAGATAGCCGGGGGAGGCGAGGATGACATCGGAAAGCCGTTGCTCGACCGCCGACATCTGCTCATACCGACTGCGGATGCGGCTTTCCAGAGACGCTGACGGGTCCGATGACGTGACGGTGCTTTTGGACGCCATGGGCGGCTCCCTGTGTTGATGGGCAATGCGGTGGCTGATGACGATGTGGTGCTGCGAAGGCATGGCAGTGTACAGAAGAATTTCCGCAGAGCCTTGTCGGCACGAGGCCTCGCACGACCTGTGCCATTTTGTCGCACGGCACAAGTCGGGTGCGACATACCTTCGGCCGCTCTGAATGTTAAATTCTGCGCCCGCTCAACTTGCGTGGCGCCGCCTGTGGCCTGCGCGTGAGGAAGGTAAACATGAATGGATTACTGACCCGTCGCCGGGTACTCACCGGCATGAGCCTGCTGAGCCTGGGCCTGCTCGCGGGTTGCGACGGTTCCACCAGCGCCTTGTCGTTCAAGTACGGCAAGGACCTGAGCAACAAGATCCTGGGGCGCACGTTCAAGCTCAAGGATGTGAATGGCGATGTGAAGCTGCTGTCGAGCTATCGAGGCCTGATGCCGATGATTTTTTTCGGCTTCACCCAATGCCCGGCTGTCTGCCCGACGGCGTTGGCCCGCGCGGCGCAGGCAAAAAAGCTCATGGGCCCGGACGGCGACACGCTGCAGGTGATTTTCATCACTCTGGACCCGGAGCGTGATACGCCGAAGATGATCGACGCCTACGTCAAGCAGTTCGATCCCAGCTTCGTGGCGTTGTCCGGCACGCTTGAAGAAACCGCCGCGACCGCTAAGGAATTCGGGGTGTTCTACGAGAAAGTCCCGCTGGGCGATACCTACACCATGTCCCATTCGGCTACCAGTTTCGTCTTCGATTCCCGGGGCAATCTGCGCCTCGGGCTGTCGCCGTCCCTTTCGGCAAAACAGTGCGCAGAAGACCTGCTCACCGTCATGGAGGTGTGCTGATGAGCACTCGATTTTTCTCGTTAATTGCTCAGTCGTCTGTATTGGCGCTGCTTTTGGGCTTAAGCCTGAACGCTTCTGCCCAGACCACCGTGGAAGACGCCTGGGTGCGCGCAACGGTTGCGCAGCAAGCATCGACTGGCGCGTTCATGCGCATCACCTCGACCACCGACAGCAAGCTGATCGGCGTTCAGTCGTCGGTGGCCAAGATTGTGCAAATCCACCAGTCGAGCATGGTCAACGACGTCATGAGCATGAAAGAAGTTGCCGATGTTCCGCTGCCTGCGGGCAAACCGGTGCAGATCGAGCCTGAGGGTTACCACATCATGTTGATCAATTTGGTGGGCCAGGTGAAGGAGGGCAATCAGGTGCCGCTCACCCTGACGGTTGAAAACGCTAGCGGCGAGAAAGAGACAATCCAAGTCAACGCCACAGCGCGGGCGTTGAACGCGCCGGAGCATGGCGGCATGCACATGCATTGATCCATGTGCCAGATCGCGAGCAAGCTCCCTCCCACAGTTCCAGTTTGATGTGGGATAGCGCGGCGTTTCGATGACGGGAGGTCTGCGGCCTGCGGCCATAATCAAAATCCATTGCCGTGCAATTCGCTTCTGCCGCAGGCGTAGGAGCCATCGGAGGCTACGACGGTCGCGATGGGCTGCGAAGCGGCCCCAAACCTGCTTCGATTCAGCCTGACACACCTCATTCGCAGGTTTTACTGCCTCTGCGCGGCAGATCGCGAGCAAGCTGCGCTCCTACGGCCTCCGGCCAGAATCAAAGCGACTTTCGCCGCGCCGCTATCGTGCTTCTGCCGCAGGCGTAGGAGCCATCGGAGGTTACGACGGTCGCGATGGGCTGCGAAGCGGCCCCAAACCTGCCCCCTCGATTCAGCCTGACACACCGCATTCTCAGGTTTTACTGCCGCTGCGCGGCAGATCGCGAGCAAGCTGCGCTCCTACGGCCTCCGGCCAGAATCAAAAGCGACGTTCGCCGCGCCGCTATCGTGCTTCTGCCGCAGGCGTAGGAGCCATCGGAGGTTACGATGGTCGCGATGGGCTGCGAAGCGGCCCCAAACCTGCCCCCTCGATTCGGCCTGACACACCGCATTCACAGGTTTTACTGCCGCTGCGCGGCAGATCGCGAGCAAGCTGCGCTCCTGCGGCCTCCGGCCAGAATCAAAAGCGACCTACGCCGCGCCGCTATCGTGCTTCTGCCGCAGGCGTAGGAGCCATCGGAGGTTACGACGGTCGCGATGGGCTGCGAAGCGGCCCCAAACCTGACAAATTGGTATCGCCTGACACCGCCATCAAACGCTTTTCAACCACTGCTCCCGGCTCAATTCCCATATCTCTTTGCCCATGACGCCGCTGACGAACCGGGCTTCGCCGACCGACACCAATGTCATGCCTTCGCGCTCTGAAACCCGTCGTGAGGCTTGGTTGCCGACTGCTTTGGGGACTTGCATCACTGGGCGGTCCAGGGTTTCAAACCAGTAACGATTAACCACCTCGCAGGCCTCGCTCATATAGCCGCAGCCGTGCCATTGGGGGGCCAGCCAGAAGCCACGGTTGTTGCCGGGTTGGTCGTACAAAGAAATACTGCCGATCGCCTGTTCCGGGTCATCGCTCAGACGAATCATCCAATGCCACTCCTCACCACGTTCGATGGCAGGCAACGCGACATCTCGCACGTAACACAGCGCGCCGTTGGCGGGGTAGGGCCACGGCACGCGACTGTCTAGATATCGCACCACTTCCCAATGAGCGAACAGCCGCTGTATGAGCGGCGCGTCAGTCAGTTGCAAGGGCGTCAGCGTCAAACGCGGGGTGTTGAGTGTCGGTGGGCTGTCCATGGCGGTCCTTGGGTAATGGCTAAAATCACAGCTAGAAATAAGTGATGGCTATAACGTCGAAGTGCCTTTGTCGTTAACCTCCCACCCCAGAGCGGTCAGTTGATCACGCAATGCATCCGCCAGTGCCCATTGCTGCTCGCGACGAGCGATCAGACGCTGCTCGATCAGCGCAGCAATCGGTGCAGAGATTTCATCTGCCGGCGGGACCCACTGATCCAGTCCCAACCCCAGCGTTTGATCGAAAGCGTGCAACGTTGCACGGCGATCAGCCGGCGGCAAGTCACTCTTGATCAGTTCCCAAACCACCGCCAATGCCCGCGGCGTATTCAAGTCCTGATTCACCTCATTCATGAACCGCTTAAAAAAGTCCGCATTGACGTTGCCGCCCTCCGGCCATGAAGCGAAGTGTCTGCGCACTTTGCCCAATGCGACGACTGCGCTTGCCAGGCCCTCGTCGGTAAACCGAAGCGTGCTGCGGTAGTGCGCGGTCAGGCATAAATACCGGTAAGCCAGTGGGTCGATGCCTTGTTCGATCAGCGATTGCAGACGCAGGAAGTCGCCGTCGGACTTGGACATTTTCCCGTGTTCCAGGGTGAGAAACGCGCCATGCAACCAGAAATTGGCGGGGCGAGTACCGTGGCAGGCTTCGCCCTGGGCTATTTCATTGCTGTGATGCACGCTGACGTGGTCTTCCCCGCCGCAGTGGATATCGAACCAAGGGCCCAGGTATTTGGCGGACATGGCCGAGCACTCGATGTGCCAGCCTGGGAATCCGATGCCCCACGGGCTGGGCCATTCCATTTGTCGCGTGCTGCCCTCGGGGCTGAATTTCCATAAAGCAAAATCGGTGGGCTGGCGTTTGTCTCCCACCGCCACACGCGTTCCGGCCCGCAGGCCGCTGGCGTTGAGTCGTGCCAGATAGCCGTAGTTGTCCTGTCGCTGGGTGTCGAAGTAAATCCCGTCGTTGGTGCGATAGGTGAAGCCCTTGTCTTGAAGGGTTCGAATGAAGTCGATTTGCTCCTCGATGTGCTCGGTGGCGCGGCACCAGAGCGTCGGTTCAAGCAGGTTGAGATCGCGCCAGTCCTGCTTGAAGGCCGCAGTGAAACGTTCGGCAATGGTCCAGGCAGACTCACCGCTGCGTCGGCTGCCTTTCTCCATTTTATCCTCGCCTTCGTCGGCGTCGGAGGTCAGATGGCCGACGTCAGTAATGTTTACCACATGCCGCACGCTGTAGCCGTTGGCCTGCAGCGTGCGGCGCAGCAGGTCTTCGAAAATGAACGTGCGCAGGTTACCGATGTGCGCGTAGTCGTATACCGTCGGCCCGCAGCAGTAGAGGCCCACGTGTCCGGGTGTCAGCGATTGGAACGCACGCAACGTTCGCGTCCATGTGTCGTAAAGCGCCAGGCTCATCGGTCAGATCCTTGTGTTGAACGATTCCACATTAAATGACGGGCAAAAAAAATGGCCACCGGGGTAAGCGGGTGGCCATTGGTATGCGTGCTCAGTCAGTCACGCGTACGCCAGGGCCACGTGAGACAGCAATTAGAGAAGACGGTGATGTTCGAAATAATGTTCATGGTCCGCACGCTAACCTCGCCAAAGCCGGGCGTCAATCAATCAGCCGCATCCACTGTCTGCTTGACCGCCGCCACCACCTCATCGATGTCGAACGGTTTTTCGAAGACGTTGAAAAACAGATCAGGCCGCGCTATGCCCAAATGTGCCTGCGCGCCGCTCATCAAGATCATGGGGGTCGTCTCCATGCCGGTCCTTTTGCGCACCGCCTCCGCCAGCTCGATTCCGTTCATGCCGGGCATCATGTAGTCGGTGATGATCAGTTCCGGACGTTCGCGGTCCAGGATGTCGAGCGCCTTTTGGCCGCTTCCGGCCTTGACCGTCAAATAACCTTCGTCTTCCAGTGCGTAGCTCAAAATGTCTGCGATCAGGTATTCGTCGTCGATTATCAGGACGGTCGTCATATGGCCCTCATCCGGCCAGATGGCGCATGAGTTCGAAAGCGTAATACCGACCGTTGCACGGGTTCAGTCGCCAATTGCATGCTGGGAAACCTTCTTGACGTCTATACCTTGGTTGCCGATGACGACCTCTAAGAGGGAAGGGTCATAAGCGCTGTCTCTTATCTTAAGTATGGACAACAGCCTTTTAAGTTCAGCAGCATGCTGATCAAATCTGATTAACAGCAGGTTATCGACAATACCCGACAGATCCGGCGCGGGGGCGTCGATCTGTGACCCGAGCAGGCTTTGCACTTCCCAGGAGGCCATTACCGTTACCCCGCGCCCCCGCAGCTCGCCCGTCAACGCGGTGAACAGGTCGAGCACCCGGCCTTTATCGGCAGCAACGCGGGTCATCCCGCCGAAGCTGTCGATGAACACCCGCTTGATGTTCTTCTCTTCAACGACGCGCAGCAGGTCGAACGCCAACCGGTCGATCAACCCCGCCGTGGTCGGGTTCCAGACGATGGTCAGCGCACCTGATGCCTCCATGGCGCGAAAATCGCGACCCAGCGCTGATGCTTTGAGGCGCAAGCGTTGCGGCGTTTCATAGAAACCAAAGTGCAGGCCGGGCTCTTGCGGCGTGGACTCACTCAGAAACTGAATGCCGAACGACGTTTTGCCGGAACCCGAAGGGCCGGCAATAAGTGTCACAGAGGACGAAATCAGGCCGCCGCCGACCACTGCGTCCAGCGTGGGGATGCCGCTGGACTGGTACCCAAGGGTGTCGCTGTCCAGCGTTGCGGGTTTCAAAACGCTTTCAAGGCGTGGATAAACGATGATGCCCTGATCGGTGATCTCGAACTCGTGAACGCCCGACACCGCGCCGCTGCCACGGGTCTTGCGCAGCTTGATGCGGCGCACGGTGCGTGGCCCGATGGACTCTTCGCCCAGCTCGATTACGCCGTCGACCATGGTGTGTTCGGGGCTGCCGTCGTCCAGTTGCGAACTGGTGAGAAACAGCACGGTGCAGCCCGCAAAGGCAGCATGGCCCTGCAGTTCGGAAATGAATTTTTTAGTGTCGATCGGCGATTCGGCCTTGGAGCGGGCATTGAGCAGTCCGTCGACGATCATGACGGTGGATTTCTGGCGAGTGATTTCGCGGCGCAGCAACTTGACCACGTCTTCAAGTCCGTCGTTCTCCAGCGTGTCGAACGCGCTGACGAACTGGATGTCGGCACCGATCCTGGTTTTGTCAAAAAAACTCAAGGTCGACAGAAATTCGAAGAGGCGTTCATGGGGTTCGGCCAGGAGAGTGGCAAACAGAACTCGACCACCATTGCCCACATGGTTAAAGCCAAGCTGGTTTGCAAGAATGGTTTTGCCCGAGCCCGGACGACCTTGAATGATGTAAGAAGCACCGGCAACAAAGCCGCCCTTCAACAGCGTATCAAGCCCTTCAATGCCACTCTGAAGGCGTTTTAGCTGATTCAAAATTAAACCCTCTGCTGGTGTTAATCAGCCTGGTGAAGCGTGCAGGCTGTCCTGCACTTTTGCGTGAGCGCCATTCTTCCCCGTTTGGCCCCGATTTCCAAGCACTTGAAGCGTAAAAAGGGTTGCAGATAGGGGTATGCGATCCATTTGAATTCTCGATTGCGGCAGAAGGCTTCTAACGGAGGCGCTGCGTGCCGCTGATCCGGGAAGTTTCAATCTGCGATGAATCTTGTTCCGGCGGCGTACTCATTCCTACAAGAGCGACAGAACACTGTTGCCAGGATTGCCCCTCGTACGTTTGATACTGCCAGGAACGCTATGACCTCTCTTCAGCCCATGACAGGCGCGCCTGTCACCCGACGGACGCTTGCCAGCGAAGGCCAAGTGAAAGCCGTTTACGACGCGTTGATGCAGCCTGATGCCAAGGTTGGTTCTGACGACGTCACTGCCTTCTTGAACCATCAGCTGACACAGGCACAGCACGCCGCGTGCGATATGCCTGACAAGCCTGAGCATCTGGAGGACTGGATCGCTCAAAGCGTCAGCAGCGTTGCCGAGCAATACGCTGCTTATCTGGCGTCGCGACACGCCGGAGAACCGCGGCGGTTTTTCACCACCAAAAGTCATGCGATGTACTTCATTCAGCACGTCGCACCCACCAAGCTGGTGGACGGCGCCTGGCTGTACGGGCTGTTGGCGCACTGGAGCGATTATCGCTTTCATGGATTGGTGCGCACCTACCTGGAAGAGCTTGGCGATGGGGATCCGGCGCTCAATCATGTGTCGCTGTATCGCAAATTGCTCGCGGATCTTGATTGCGAACCGGGCGACAGCCTGCCCGATGACCTGTACCTGCAAGGCGCGATTCAGCTGAGCCTGGGCATGAACAGTGCGCAGTTCTTGCCGGAAGTCATTGGCTACAACCTGGGTTATGAGCAACTGCCGTTGCACCTGCTGATCACCTCGTTCGAGCTGAACGAACTGGGCATTGATCCGTATTACTTCACCCTGCATGTCACCATCGATAACGCCAGTACCGGCCATGCGCGCAAGGCCGCGCAAAGTGTGTTGGCGTTATTGCCAATGGGCCCCGAGCGTGACGATTTCTATCGGCGCATTGGCCAGGGCTATCGGCTAAACGAGTTGGGGCTTGGCACCACGGCGGTGATCGAGTCCTTTGACCTGGAGCTGGAAGTCATCGCCATGCTGGAGCGCAAACGTACGTTTGGTCAGCACATGCATTCCGACTACTGCCGCCTCGACGGCAAGACTGTGAACCAGTGGCTGGCTGAGCCGGATCAGATTCCGGCGTTTCTTGACGTTCTGCAAAACCGGGGCTGGATCAAGCGCCATCAGGACCCTGCCGACAGCCGTTTCTGGCAGCTGATTGAGGGTGCGGGCGCACCGATGTTTGGCGTTTTCAGTGGTTACGAAAAACAACTGCTGTGCGACTGGATCAGCGGTGATTGGCGACCGGCCCAGAGCGATCAACCGAAAAAGGCAGCCGGCAATGCGTTCCGGGCACGCTTTCGCAAAACCGCGGCGGCGCACCCGGCTGCGCACACGCAGTTGGCTGACGGCGACCCGGATGTGCAGGCGTTGAACCGCCAGATGAATGAAGCCGAACCCGGTTCCATCATGGCTCTGCTGATCGAGCATATTTCACCGGCGCGCCATGCCACCCCGGCAGGGTTGCAAGCCACAAGGCTGTTCGTGCAGCACATGGCCGAACGCATGAAGGGGCAACACCCATGAGCAACGACGTGATGGCACCCGATGAGCAAACGCCAGCGGCGCATAATAAGTCGCCGGAGCATGAGGCGCTGCTGACACTGGGCCAGGCACTGGGGGATGGCGGCTACCGGTTCATTACCCCAACGCCATTGACCCATCAGCGGGTCAACGAGCGTGCGGGCAACGAAAGCGCGCAAACGCTGGAAGCGGCCTTCGGCTGGAACCGTCCGTTTGCGTCAGGCCTGTTGCCCAGCGAACAGCAAGGCAGCCTGCTTGGCAGCGGGATTATTGAGCGTCAGGGCAACCGGTTTATCAGCTGCGTAAGGTGGTCGACGCTCAATCACCTCCTGTTGCTGCATTCAGCGTTCCCCACTACGCAGGAAGATTCGGTTTTTTTCGGCCCCGATACCTATCGTTTCGCCCAGTCCATCGAACGGCAGATCGACGCGGCTCAACAGCCCATCCGCCGCGCAGTGGATATCGGTTGCGGGTCGGGCGCGGGGGCGTTGGTGATTGCCAGGGCGTGTCCTGAGGCTGAGGTATTGGCCGTGGACATCAATCCTAAAGCGCTGGCGTTTACGCAAGTTAATGCGCAACTGGCAGGTCTGGCCAAAGTTCGTGTGGCGCACAGCAACATTCTTTCAGGCGTGGATGGCAGTTTTGACCTGATTGTCGCCAATCCGCCGTACATGAAAGATGCCAAACAGCGGGCTTATCGCCATGGCGGCGATGCCCTCGGAGCCGACCTGTCGGTGCGCATCGTGCGCGAATCAGTCGACCGTCTGTCCGATGGTGGAGTGCTGGTGCTGTACACCGGTGTGGCCATCGTCGACGGCCACGATCCGTTCATCGCAGCAGTGCAGGAATGCCTTGAAACAGGCGGGTTCCGGTGGCGTTACAGCGAGCTGGACCCCGATGTTTTTGGCGAAGAATTACTGGAACCGGGGTATGAGAGGGTAGATCGGATTGCCGCTGTGGAATTGGTGGTCACCCGTATCGGATAATGCTCTGGGCCGCAGCTTAGCCGGCTTGTGACAGCTGAATTCTCGCCTGCCGTTTCGTAAGTGATTGAATTTTAAGGATTGGATCCAATGGATGCAGTCCGACGAATGACCGTAGTGGCACATTGCTTTTAGGGTGGCACGATGACATATTTGCCTCCCTTTCATTTACCTTGTGAACTAAATGTTATCGTTCAAGCCACTTCTGGTAGCCTGCGTGCTACTCAGCGGTTGCAATGGAATGCCCACCGCTTTTACCCAGGATCCTGTTTACGACCAAGCGTTCGTTGTTCATTCCGGAGGACCGATGCCCCTGCTGTTGATGGGTAGCGCGGTGCAGTGGAACGAAGAATATGCGGTAACCGTCAAGCACATTCCTTATCTGAACGGATCGGTCTACCAGGGCAGGGGCGATATCCAGTTCTTCAAGCATAGTGCGCCATCTGCCCCAACCTGGCGTGAATTTCGAGCCGGCGAGCAGCTGACCGCAGTGGGTTTCAACCCATTGTATTTCCCGGTCAAGGGCACGGGTACAGCATTGCCTGCGCTGGTCCGCCTGGACGCCAAAGACGGCGGCGTTCTTTACGGCACCCACGACGGCCCAACCGCTAAAGGCATGTCGGGCGGCCCGGTATTCGCCGACGACGGCGATGCTGTCGGTATTAACGTCGCTTACCTCACCCAGAGCGATCTTCGCGATCTTGATCGTGCTGATCTGGTCAACCTGCCACGGGTGAGCATCTTCATGCCGTACAACGAAATCAACAAAGAGTGGCGCCGTTTTCAAGGTGTACTGCAGGCCGAAGCGCTGCAGCAGCAGATCAAAAACGGTGGCGCCATCACCAATCGTTGAGGCTGGGGCGATCATCTCTCGCGCAATGCCTCCTTGGCCCGGTTCAACGGTTTGATCAGGTAGTCGAGGATGGTCTTCTCACCGGTACGGATGTCCACCGTGGCAATCATGCCGGGGACGATGGCGAAGGTTTTACCCGCCTTGTTGCGCAACACATCGGCGTCAGTGCGGATGTACACCCGGTAGTAAAAGACTTCAGGTTTGGCTTCGTCCTGAATGGTGTCGGGGGAGATGGTCACGACCTTGCCGTCCAGGCTGCCGTAAATGGAATAGTCGTAGGCGGTGATCTTGACCTTCGCTTCCTGGTCCGGATGGATGAAAGCAATGTCTCGAGGCGCAATGCGGGTTTCGATCAGCAGTTGTTCATCAAGCGGGACGATCTGCATCAATTGACCGTTGGGTGCCACCACCCCGCCGATGGTCGTCACTTTGATGTCCTTGACGATGCCGCGCACCGGCGAGCGCAGTGTCAGTCGCGACAGTGAATCGACACGCCCGCGTACCACTTCTGAAAGGGTGCCGGCCTCGGCGCTGGCTTTGGCCAAGTCTTCGCGGGCTCGCACCATGTAGTCCGAACGGGCCTCGGTGGCCTTGAGTTCCAGCTCCGAGCGCTGACGGTTCAGGCGAATCACTTCGACCCGGCTGGAGGCACCGATCTTCGCCAGGTTTTCGGTGATCTCCAACTCACTGCGCACCAGTTTCAGCGAATCCTGAATGCCGGCCAACGTGGATTCCAGGCCGCGACGTCGAGTGTTGTACAGCTCGGTTTCCGCGCGGGTCAATTCTGGCCAGGCGGCCAGCGACGCTGGAAACTTCAACGGCTGACCGCTGGATTCGGCTTGTAGGCGGGCAACACTGGCGACCATGGCGCGGTATTTGACTTCGCTTTCGCCGACGTTGGACTGGGTCTTGACCGGATCGAGCTGGGCCAGTATCTGACCGCGCTCCACCAGCGTGCCTTCGGACACGTTCATCTGCGTGACGATCCCGCCTTCGAGCGACTGAATAACCTGCTCGCGGGAACTGGGCACCACCTTGCCGGTGCCGGTGGACACTTCAACCACCTGAAACCACGCTGACCAGCCTAGAAAGCACGCCAGCATCACCGCACACAGCCAGACCACTCGGGTCGAACCGCGCACGTCGGCGTCATCGGAACCATCCAGGTACGAGGCAGGCGCTGACGGCATGCGAATCGCAACAGCATCGGACGCAGCGTTCATGGCCGAGCTCCATTGGGTTGTCTGAGACGGGCCAGCGCCGCGTCACGTTTGTCGTCGATCACGATCCGGCCAGCGTCCACCACAATGATCCGGTCCACCCGTTGCAGCACGCTGACCCGGTGGGTTGCGATGACCAATGTGCGGCCTTCGCTCCACAGTTCCAGGTCGTCCAGCAACTTGCGTTCGGTGACGTCATCGAGCGATGCAGTCGGTTCGTCCAGCAGCAGCACTTGCGGCTGGCGCAGCAAGAGTCGCGACATCAACAGGCTTTGTCGCTGACCGCCGGAAAGCCCTTGGCCGCCTTCGAGGATCAAGTGATCGAGGCCCTTGGGCAGTTGCCGGATGAAGTCCAGCGCGCCACTGATGGCCAGAACCGAAACCAGCTCCTGATCGCTGGCCTGGCCTGCGCCCAGCGTGAGGTTGTCGCGCAGGGTGCCGTGGAACAGCCGCGCATGTTGCTGCAGCAGGCCGACATCACGGCGCAGGTCGGCGGGGTCGATGTGCGCCATGGCGATGCCGTCGAGGGTGAAATGACCGGTGGCCAGATCCATCGCGCCCGCCAGCCCTTGTAGCAGCGTGGACTTGCCCGCGCCGTTGCGGCCGAGGAGGGCGATGCGCTCGCCGGGGCGTATTTTCAGCTCACTGATTTCCAGCACCGGGGAGGTTTCTTCGGCGTAGCGAATGCTGACATTTTTCAAGTGGTAGTCGCCGCGAATCGCCGGCATGTGCACGCGCTTGCTGCCTTCGGGATGATCCACCGGCAGTTGCATTAGCCGGTTCAAACCCTGCAGCGCGACCTTGGCTTGTTGCCAGCGAGTCAGCACATGAGTCAGCTGCGCCATCGGCGCCATCATCCGCGAGGCGAGCATGGATGCCGCGACCAGACTGCCGGTGGTCAAATCGCCCGCGATCACCATCGGCGCGCCAAACACGATGACCACGGCAAACACGCCGCTCTGCACATTCTGCGTCCAGGCGACCAGTCCGTTGGTCAGCGTGCGCAGTTGCAAACCGCTGTCGGCCGTGGCGGCGTTGTAGTGATTCCACTGCTCCTGAAAGCGTTGTTCGGCCTGCAGGCATTTGATGTCGTCCAGGCCTTGCACGCTCTCCACCAGCATTGCGTTGCGCAGGGCGGACTCGCGCATGTTCGCGTTGGCCAGCCGTGCCAGTTTGCGCTGGTACATAAAGCCGGGCAGCACCATCAGCACCAGAGCCACCAGCGGGATCGCCACCAATGACCCGCCGATCAAATAAAAGATCAGCAGGAACAGCAAGAAGAACGGAAAGTCAGCCAGCGCCGTGGCGGTGCTTGAGGTGATCAAGTCGCGGATCTGCTCCAGCTCGCGCAACTGCGCGATAAACGAGCCGGTGGACTTGGGACGTGCCGAATTGCGCAGTCGCAGCGCGTGGCCGTAGACCAGATCAGACACACGCAAATCCGCACGCTTGCCCAGCAGGTCGGTGATGCGCAGACGCATGATGCGCATGACGAAGTCGAAGATCACCGCCAGCATTACGCCGCTGAACAGCACGTACAGCGTGGGCAGGGATTCGGCGGGTATCACCCGGTCATAGACCTGCATCGAAAACAGCACGCCGGCCATGCCCAGCAAGTTGGCGACCAGCGACGCAATCATCACATGGCCGTAGGGCCGCAGATCGCGTAGCACGATGCGCCGAAACCAGTGCTCGTCAAACGGCTGCACGTAGTCATCGGTGCGCACATCGCTCAGCGGCCGCGCCGGACGCAGGATGACCGTGCGGCTCAGTTGTTCGCCCAGTGCCTTTAAAGGCATGCGATTTTGCAGCCCTTGATCGCCACTCAGGGCGATGCCGACTTGCTCCTCGTCAACGCTTTGCACCACGCCGACCTGGCCGTCGTGCAGCTCGACCACTAACGGCATGCGCCAGCGGTTGAGGTCTTTGGGCAGTTTGCCGGCGAACTTGATGGTCAGCCCGGCCTGTCGCGCCATTTGCCGGACCACGTCGTCAAGCTTGCGATCATGACGCAGGGAGGCGATGCGCACGGTTTCTTCGGAGACGTTGAGCCGGTAATGGCGGGCCACCAGCAGGATCGCTTCCATCCATTGATCGTAATCGGGCGCTGCGGGGCCAGGCTCTGGCGCGGCGGTGGTAATCATGACGGCGTCGTTCATGGCAGTATCCTCACACCCTGCACCGTACTGTCATCGAGCCTGAACGCTCGACGCAGGCCGCCGCTGTTGTATAGGCAATCGATTTGCAGGCGACGCATGTCGGCCACCGTGTTGGCCAGATCAAAGCGCGACTGGTGGATTTCCTGCTCGGCGTTGAGCAAGTCCAGCAGCGGGCGCGTGCCCAGATCCAGATACTGGCGGCCATACAGCGAGCGGGCTTCGCTGATGCTGGTCTGGCGCTGCTCCAGTGCGCCGAGGCGTTGCGACAGACCGGACGTTTGCGCCTGGGCTTCGGCCAGACCCTGGGTAGCTTGCAGGCGCGCGGTGTCCTCGGCCGAATCGGCGGCCGTCAGCGCATAACCGGCTGCGCGGCTTCGGGCACTGATCGCGCCGCCCTGGTAAATCGGTACTTCGACGTTCAGATAAATCCCGGCCTGGGTCCTGTCAGCGTAGGGATTGTTCTGGTTGTAGTTGTTGTCCAGGTAATGGTTGATCGACGGCTCAAGTGACACCGTCGGATACGCCTGGGACTTGGCGCCGGCCAATTCGGCCTGTGCCTCGTTGCGCTGGGCAAGGGCTGCGAGAACGGCGGGGATGGCATCGATCGATGTGTCCGGGTTGTCACAGGCCTTGGCCGCCGCGATGGGGAATCCGTCGGTGACCTCGGCGGTGGTGGTTTGCCCCATCAGGTTGCTGAGAGTCGCTTGCCAGCGCGCGTATTGCGCCTTGAATTGCTGCAGCGTCGCGATCCCGCCTTCGGAGCGTGATTGCGCCTGCACCACATCGGATCGGGTGCTGGCGCCCATGTCGCTGCGTTGCCGGGCCAGCTCGACGATGTCACCGATGCCTTTAATCTGCGCCCTGGCGATCTCCAGCAAGTTGCGATAACGCTGCACCTCGATGTAGGCGTAGGCCGTGTCGCGGGCGACCTGGTCGATGGACACCAGAATCTGCGCCTGACTGCGCGCAACCCTGGCTTTTGCGGCCTGTACGGCGTTCGAGACTTTGCCGAAGTCGTAGAGCATCTGCTTGAGCGAAATGCTCAGTGACTGACTGTCACCTTCAACGCTGTTGCCGCTGCTGTAACCGGATCTGACCCCGCCGCTGATCTGCGGGTAGTAACCGGCTTCGGCCACGTTTATGCCTTCGGCCTGCTGATAAAGCGCGCCGACCGATTGGCCGATACTCGGATTCCAACCCACGGCCTGCTGAATGGCCTCATCCATGGGCAAAGTCGACGCACTGGCAACGGCCGGCGCGCTGGGCATCTTTGCGTTACGGGCAGGAGCGGTGTTACGGGTAGGGCGATGCTCCTGTAATTGGCTGGGGCTCAGGTTTCTGAGTGCGGGGGCGATGTGCTCGTCGGCACTCGCTGCGTTGCGACTGGCAAGCAGTACGCCCATCGCCAATATCGCGATGGGCACCTGCCGGATAACACAGGCTGACTTCACATAAATCCCTTACTGTCGGTCCCTGGCGCGCTGCTATGGCAGCGCGCGTTTCCTGTTTTTTTTTGTGGCTGGCGCTCAGGCTTAAACCACCTGTACGCCGTTCTGCACCCAAAGATGGTGGGTCGGGTCCTCCTGCGGTGTGTATTGGGTGTATTCCAGCCCTGCAGCCAGGTGCGTGCCGTCCGCAGACCACTCGCCGGTCATGTGCACGCTGTCCTGCTGCGTACCCTTGATCAGCAACGTGCTGTGGTCGGCTTCGGTAACGGCCACCAGGTCCGACAGGTTCAGCGTGAGCTTCACGGCGCTGGTGGCATTGAGGTCAATGACTTCGATGTTGTGCAGGCGGCCCTGCAAGTTCCCGAGGTCGATGCTCGCATCGCCGCCTGCCCACATCAGGGTGTCGGTGCCGGTGCCGCCGTCCACGGAGGCGAAGTGCTGGTCAACGACGATCAGCGTGTCATTGCCCGCGCCGCCGTTGAGGGTGATGGCGCCACCCGCGTGAGCAACGTTCAGCTCGTTGTTGCCGTCGCTGCCCTGAATCACTACGTGATTGTTGATCGCCTCCTGAGTGGTGAGTGCTGCTGTTGTGGCGCTGTCATCGACCAGGCTGAACGCCGCCACACTGGCGACTGCACTGGTGCCGGCCTGATGCAGGTCAATGGTCAGCGTCGCCGTATCGGTGGTGCCGTTGGGGTGGGTCAGTTGATAGTTGAAGACATCCGTGTGCCCAACCGCCGCATCGGTCAGACCGGCCTTGAGCGCGTAGGTGTAGCTGCCGTCTGCCTTGACCAGCAAGGTGCCGTAGGTGCCGACCACACTGGTGCCGTTGTAGCCCGGCAGCACGTAGGCGCCCGACGCCAACACCGCCAGCGAGGTAAAAGACGAGCCCAGTACATCGGGCCCTGCGCCTGCGGTGTCGGTGAACAGGTTGCCGGACACCGGCGTGCTGCTGCCGATCACGTTCAGGTTGGTCACCGTGGCATCGTTGATCAGACCGACCGTCACGGTGTTCAACAGCGCGACACCGGTGACGGAGACGTTGACCCGGTAGGTGCCCGGCGTCTGATCTTCAACGGTGACGCCGTAGGTGCCGCCGCCCAGGGTCAGCAGTGAATTGCCACCCCAGCTCTTGACCAACACGTAGCTGCCGGTGGTGGTGTCGAGTTTGTACAGCCCCAGGGTCAGCGTCGGCAGCAGGTTCAGCAGGCTGACGGGCTGCACGGTCAGGGTCAGGTCGCTGACGGTATTGGCCAGCACGCTGAAGGTGTAGGCGCCGGAAATCGAGCCCAACACTGCGCCGGCTGTGCCCAGTGTCGACACATCGTGGGTCACCGGATGAACCAGGGTGACGTCAGTGGTCGCCAAGTCATTGGTCGCATCCACTACTACCGCTGGCGCCGCCAGGTTGGAGTTGCTCCAGACCTCCACCGCCTGTGGGCTGTCGATGCGCACAAACAAGCTGGCCGAATCGCTGAGCCCGTTGCTGTGCACCAACTGGTAAGTGAAGACGTCAACTTTGCCGACGCTGGCCGCACTGCCGTTCGGTGTGTAGCTGTAATTACCCTGGCCGTCGATGGTCAGCGTGCCGTACAGCCCCTGAACCGTAGTGCCTGCAGACGCATTGACGAAAGCGCCCGCCTTGAGCACTTGCAGCACCGCACCGTTGTCCGGCCCAGTGATGTCGCGCGTCCCATCGGTGCCGATGTCCGTGATCACGTTACCGGTGACTGCTGCGCCCGCAACCCCATTGAACTGGGTGAGGCTGGTAACGTCCATGTGCAGGTTGGAGTTGACGACCTGCAACAGGGTAAGCGACGCAGTGCTGGCAACCAGACGGTAGTCACCAGCGATCAAGGTGCCCATATCGACCACCAGACCTGTGCCGCCGAGCAGGGCCAGATTGATTGGCGAGCCATTCCCCGCCACACCGATCGTCACCCAGGCGCCCGTCGCGTCCTTGACTTGCAGCGTATAGGTCCCGTTGGACGCCAATTCCAGAATGTTGCCAGTGGTCAGCGTCAGAGTTGAGTGAGCCGTCTCGCCGCTGTTGACCGTGAAGGCAAACGCCTTGGTTTGAGTGCCTAGGCCCAGAACGGTCAGAAAGCTGTCCGCGTAGTTGCGCACCGTTGTCGCCGGTGTGAGGGTCACGGTGGCCGTCGCCAGATTATCGCTGGCGATGACCGGCAGATTGACGTCGATGTCTGGCGCCGTGACGTTGGTGCTCGGCGAGACGTTGCCCTTGATGTCAGCGAGGGTGACTTTCAACACCTCGCCGTTGATCTGCGCGCTGTTCAGAGTGAGGGTGAAAGTGCCGTTGGCCGCAGCGGTGCCGGTGCCGATGGTGGTCCCGGCGGCGTTGGTGACGGTGACGATCGAGCCCGCTTCCGCGTTACCGGTCAGGGTCAAGCCGTCTGCGCTGACCAGCAGCGAACCTGCTGCTGGGGGTGGCGTCAGGTCTGGCGCAGTGGCATTGATAGGTGCCGACACGTTAAGCGCGGCATCGAGTTGGGTGATGCTCAACACTTGATTGTTGATTTGCGCGGGTATCGAGACCGAGTAGGTACCGTCGGCTGCCACGATAGCGCTGCCCAACAGGATGCCATTGGCACTGCGCACAACGATCTGATCCCCGACGATGCCTGTCCCGGTGACCAACGTGCCGCTGGCATTGACGATGCCCGTCGCGGGTGCGACGGGCGCAGTGATGTCAGGAGCAGTGATCCCGAGCGAAGGCGAAACGTTGTTGGAGCCGTCGTTCAGACGAACCGTCAACGCCTGGCCGTCGGCCTGGGCAGGGGTCAATGTCACGGTGAACAAGCCGTTACTGCCCACCTGTGCACTGCCCAACAGTTCGCCGCTGGCGCCATACACTTTCGCGGTGGTGCCTGCTTCGCCTTGCCCGCTGACTGCGGTGCCATTGGCGGCCACACTCAGATTGCTGGCGATTAATGGCGCAGTGATGTCGGCTACGACCAGCGTTCCAGGTGCCGAGACGTTAGTGGCGGCGTCGGTCTGGCGCACGGTGAGGGTTTCGCCGTTGAGCTGCGCGGCAGTGAGTTGCACGGTAAACACACCGTTGGCGCCCACAAGCGCATTGCCCAGCGGATTACCCAGGTTGTCAGTGACGACCACTCGGGCACCCGCTTCGCCAGTACCGCTCAGTTGCAGGCCGTTGGTGCTCAGCGCCAGGTTGCCCGGCGCGTTGGGCGCGGTGGTGTCCAGCACATTGAGCGAGGCGGGCAGGGACGTGTTGTTCGCCCCATCGGTCAGCGTGACGTTGACGGTTCCGCCGTTGAGTTGCGCCGCCGAGAGCGCGATGTTGAAGGTGCCTGCGGCGCCGACCGTGCCGGTGCCGAGCAGGTTGCCCGCACCGTCGCGCACAGTGACGGCTGCGCCGATTTCTCCCGCACCGCTCAGTTGCAGGCCGGTCCCGTTCAACAACAGATTGGTCGCAATAGGGGGCGGAGTAATGTCCGGCGCGTTGATAGCTGTTGGTTGAGAATCCAGACCTGCGCCTGCACGATCGGTCTGCAGCGCGGTCAGCACCTGACCGTTGGCTTGCGCCGGGATGAGGGTCACGCTGAAGGTGCCGCTGGCGGTGACGCTGCCAGTCCCAAGCACTTCTCCTGCTGCTGATTTGATAGTGACCAGCGCGCCGACTTCACCGGTGCCCGTCACCAAAGTGCCTGTAGCGTTGATGGTCGGAGCGAGCAGCGCGGCAGGTGGGGTAGTGTCGAGCGCCGTCACGATGGTGGGAAGCGAGTTGCCGCCCAGCGTAGTGCTAGCGGTGACCTGCAGCGTTTCACCGTTGGTCTGCGCGGTCGGCAGCAAGATGGTGTAGGTGCCATCCAACGCAACACCGGTGTTCAGTGGCAGTCCGTTGTTGCCGTACACGGTAACCGTGCTGCCCACAGCGGCTGTACCGGAGACGGTCAGGCCATCAGCCGAAAGTACTGCGGCAGGTGCGCCAGGTGCAGGTGTCGGAGGTGGGGTAAACGGCGCAGGCAATGAAGGGTTACCCGCGACGTCGGTCTGGATGATGCTCAGCACGGTCGACGTGGTGATGGGGGTGCCAAAGGTGAACGTGAAGTTTCCGTTGGCATCGACCAGCGCAGTACCCAGGACCGTGACTCCCGAGCGGATGGACACTGTAGCGCCTGCTTCGCCGTGGCCTGCCAGTTGAGCGTAATCGGCACTGATGGTCAGTTGGGTGACGAGGCCGGGAGGTGTGCTGTCGTGAGCATTGAAGCTCAACGGCGCGGAGGTATTGTTCGCTGCATCCCTGGCAACAACGGTCAGGGGTTGGCCGGCGTTTTGCGCGGTGGTCAGCGTGACCACATAGTTGCCTGTCCCGTTGGCCTGAGTGGTTCCTACGCTCACGCCACCGGCGAACACCGTGACGAAGCTATTTGCTTCAGCGGTCCCGGTCACCGTGGTGTCGGTGACAGCAGTCACCGTCGGTACGTCCGGCGCAGTGACATCCGGTACCAGCAACGAAGCCGGTGTGACGAGCACGTTGCCTTTGGCATCGGTCAGCGTGACACCCAGTTGCCCGCCGTTCAATTGTGCAGGATTCAAGGTGGCGCTGAAGTGTCCATCGGCTCCAACCGTTGCGATGCCGATTACCGTGGTGCCGCTGAGGACCTTGACGCTGGCGCCGACCTCACCGTTGCCTTCGACCACCAACCCGTTGGAGCTGAGGGTCAGACCGGTAGCGAGGGTAGGGGCCTGAACGTCCGGAACGGTGTAACTCAGATTGCCGGAGTCATTGCCCGCCGCATCTTCCTGGACAAGGTTGAGCACTTGGCCGTTGAGCTGTGGCGGATTCAACGACACGCTAAACGTGCCGTCGGCATCGACCACCATCTGGCCCAGTTGCACGGGCGGGATAGCGCTGCTGTAGACGTGAACAGTCGCGCCCGCTTCACCGGTACCGCTGAGTGTGACGCCGTTGGCGCTCAACGAAACAATGACCGGCGCCGCAGGTGCGGTGGTATCGGGCGCAATGAGGGTCACGCCGGTGGATGGATTACCCGTTGGGTCTTGTTGAATCACCGTCAGGGTTTCGCCGTTTCTCTGCGGCGTGCTCAGTTCGACCCGGAAGCTGCCGTCACTGGCGACCAGGCCGGTGCCGACGGTGTCTCCCAGATTATTGGTGATCACCAACCGGGCACCCGGCTCGCCGGTACCGGTGACAATGCTGCCCGTCGCGTCGATCGGCGTGACCGGCGTCAGTACCACTGGCGCAGGCGGCGTGGTGTCCGGTGCAGGCAGCGTCCCCGCCGCCGAGGCGTTGTTGGCCGCGTCGGTCAGTACCACGAGCAAGGTCTGGCCGTTGATTTGCGCGGCGGTCAATGTGATGGAGAAATGGCCGTCAGCGCCGACCGTGCCGGTGCCCACGGACGTCCCGCCCAGTGGCGTGATGCTGACGGTGGTGCCTGCTTCCCCGGTGCCGGTCACTGTCAAGCCGTCGTTGCTGATATGCAGTTCGATCGGCACACCGGGCGGGGTCAGATCCGGCGCGGTGACCGGAACGGATGTGCTGACGTTGCCAGGAGGATCGGCCTGCTGAACCTGCAGGATCTGGTGGTTGATCTGTGGCGTACTCAGCGTGACGCTGAAGCTGCCGTTGGCCAGCACCAACGTGGTACCGATCACCACGCCGCCTGGATCGCGGACGGTGACGGTTGCGCCGGGCTCGCCCGTGCCTGTCACTACCACGCCTGCGTTGTTGATTGCCACGCCAGCCAGTGGCGCCGGTGGCGTGAGGTCCGGTGCAGTGAGTCCGATGCTCGGCGATACGTTGAGCGAAGGGTCCGTCTGAGTGACAGTGATTGCTTCGGCGTTTTTCAGTGGAACAGCCAATACCAGCGTGAAAGCGCCGGTGTCACCCACGACAACACTGCCGATGGAGGTGCCCGCGCTGTTGCGCACAATGACCGTCGCACCCGCTTCGCCACGACCGGAAATGGTCGCGCCGTCGCCCGCGATGGCCACACCGGTCAATGCCAGCGGTGCGGTGGTGTCGATGGAGGTCTGCACAGCAGCGGAGACGTTGCCGCTGGCGTCGGTCAGGGTCACGGCCAGTTTTTCACCGTTGGCCTGCGGGCTCAAGAGGTTGACCTGGAAGCTGCCATCCACCTGGACCACGCCGGTGCCGAGCACCAGACCTGATACATCCTTGACCGTTACCGTCGCACCGGCTTCGCCCGTACCTGAGACCACCAGGCCGCTGGCGCTAACAGCAACGCCGGTAGCCGCGAGGGGCGCGACGAGGTCTGGCGCAGTCAGGTTGACCGCCACCGATTCGTTGCCCTTGGCATCGGTCTGCTCCAGGCTCAGAACCTGGCCTGCAGTCTGCGCAGGGGTGAGCGCCACGGTGAAGGTGCCATCGGCAGCCACCACCGCAGTGCCCAGAACGACTCCGCCCTGACCTGCAACCGAGACAGTCGCCCCGGCTTCGCCACGCCCGGTGAGCGTGATGCCGTTTGCTGCCAGATGGTAGTCGGTGATCGGCGCAGGAGGTGAGGTGTCGTTGGCCACCAGCTGAGTCGGCAGCGAGTTGAGGCCGTCGCTGCTCGATGCGCTGACCGACAGCGTTTCGCCGTTGATCTGCGCAGCACTCAGGGTCACGCTGAACGTGCCGTCGACGCCTGCGAGCGCAGTGCCCAGTTGCGCACCACTGAGGCTGCGCACGGTCACAAGCGTCCCGGCGCCAGCGGTGCCGGTCACGGTCAAGCCGTCTACACTCAGCACCAGACCGGTCGGCGCGCTCGGCGCCAGAATGCCGGGCGCGGTGACGGATGTGGCTGGCGAAACGTTGAGCGCCGCGTCGGTCTGAACCACGCTCAGTGCATCCCCGGCAGTGACGCCGGGAGCCAGCGTCACGCTGAAGGTGCCGTTGCTGGCAACGTTGCCAGTGCCGATGACAACACCCAGGGCGTTGGTCACGCTGACGGTGGCTCCGGCTTCACCCAAGCCGGTGAGCGTGGCGCCGTTCGGGGCCACGGCCAGGTTGCTGACCGGCACGGGGGCGGTCAGGTCAGCGGCGGTATAAGGAACCGCTGCCGACAAATTGCCCGCCGCATCGGCAGCCTTGACGCTGAGCACCTGGCTGTTGAGTTGTGGTGCATTGAGTGTCACCTGGAAGGTGCCGTTGTCCGCCACTACCGCTGTGCCCAACACACGACCTTGTGCATCGGTGACCGTGACGGTGCTGCGAGCTTCGCCCAGACCGGTGAGTTGCAGGCCGCTGGCGTTCAAGCTCAGACCGCTTGGATCTACCGGGGCCACGAAGTCCGGCGCGATGACAGTGACCGCAGCGCCTTCGTTGCCTGGTGGGTCCTCCTGGTTGACGGTCAGGATTTGCGCGTTGTTTTGTATGGTGTTGAGCGTCAGGCTGAACGAGCCGCTGCCGTCCACCAGCCCGCTGCCCAGCACCAGGCCGCCCGCGCTGCGCACGAAAACCGTCGCGCCGGGTTCGCCGTGGCCGGTGACAGTGAGGCCGTCGGCGTTGAGCACCACATCGGTCAAGGCCGCTGGCGGGCTGATGTCCGGCGCGATAATGCTGTCCGCCGCCGAGACGTTGCCGCTCGGATCGGTCTGGGTGACTTCAAGGGTCTGCCCGTTGTTCGGCACCGGCGACAGATTGACGCTGAACAAGCCAGTGGCGCCAACCACAGTGGTGCCCAGCAATACGCCGCTGGCATCACGCACGTTGACCGTTGCGCCTGCTTCGCCGTGGCCGGCGAGGGTGACGCCATCGCCGGTAATGGTGAGGTCAGTCACCGCTGCTGGCGGTGTACGGTCCAGGGTGGTGACGCTGGTGACAGGAGATAGATGATTGGCGCCGTCCACCAGTTGCACTTGCAGCGGTGCGCCGGTCAGTTGAGCGTTCGGCAGTGTGACCTGGAAGTTGCCGCTCGGATCGACAGTGCCGGTTGCCAGCAGATTGCCTTGGGCGTCGCGCACATTAACGGTAGTGCCCGCTTCGCCTTGCCCGGTGACGACCGTGCCGCCAGCGTTGATGGACACGCCGGTCGGGGCCAGTGGTGATTGCAGGTCCGGCGCGATGGTGCTGCCCGGTTGTGACTCGTTCAGTTTCAGGTCGGTTTGCCGCACGGTCAGGGTTTCGGCATTGAGCTGGGAAGGGGACAGGGCGACCGAGAACAGGCCGTTGCTATCAACGACCGCACTGCCGATCACCGCGCCTGCGGCGTTTTTGACCGTCACGGTGGCACCGGCTTCGCCGCGACCACTGAGTGCGCTGCCATCGGTGCTGACCAGCAGATTGGTCGGCGCATCCGGCGCGGTAGTGTCCCCGGCAGTCAATGTGCCCGGCACCGAAGTTACGATGCCGTTGGACGCGGTGACCTGGAGGATTTGGCCGTTGAGCTGGGCCGATCCCAGAATGACCGAGAACGTACCGTCGCTGCCTACGAGGGCCGAACCCAAGACAGCGTTGCCAGTGCCGGCGACAGTCACGGTAGTGCCCGCGACGCCGAGGCCAGTCAGGGTAAAGCCGTCAACCGACAGCGCAAGATTCGTCGGTGCTGGCAGTCCGGTGCCATCGGGCCCGCTTAATGTGACGGGAGGTGAGTTCAGGCCGGCGCCATCGGTGGAGATCACGGTCAGGGTGTCGGCGGTCACGGCGTTTGTGGTCAGCGTCACCACGAACACGCCGTTGGCGTTGATCTGCCCGGTGCCCAGCACCAGTCCATCGCCACGGGTAATGGTCACGGTAGTACCGGCTTCCCCGGTGCCGGACACAGTGTGGCCGTCCGGACTGATCACCAGGTTGGCAACTGCCACAGGCGGCGTTACATCTGGTACCGGGAAAGAGAACGGTTGCGAAGCGTTGCCTTGAGCATCGGTCACCACCAGCGACACGGTTTGCCCGTTGAGTTGCGGTGTGCTCAACGGCACGCTGAAGTCGCCATTGGCATCCACTGGCGCGGTGCCCAGCACAGCGCCATTAGCGCCTCTGACCGTGACCGTGGTGCCGGGTTCGGCAGTACCGGTCAGCAGGGTGCCGTTTGCTGCAACGGCCAGGTTTGACGGCGCGTCCGGCGCACTGAAGTCGGGGGCCTGGAGGCTGACATTAGGGGATACGTTGGTGCCGTCGGTGGCGCTGACGCTCAATTGTTGCCCGTTTAGTTGCGGCGGGCTCAAGAACACCGAGAACGTTCCGTCGCTGGCGACCACTGCGGTGCCCAGTTGAGCGTTGTTGGCGCCGCGCACAATCACTGTGCTGCCGGCTTCACCGATACCGGTGAGGCTTGCGCCGTTGAGGCTGACCTGCAGAGCGGTCGGTGTGGCCGGAGGGGTGTTATCAATGGCGTTGAAAGCCACCACCACCGACACCTGGCCTACGCCATCTGCCTGGCTGATTTCAAGCGGCTGACCGTTGCGCTGAGCGCTGGACAGCGTAATCGTGAATGAGCCGTCGGCCGCTGCGACCGCGCTGCCCAGAGCAATGCCGTTGGCATCGCGGATGGTCACCGTGGCGCCTGCTTCACCGGTACCGCTAATGGTGATGCCATCGGCCGCGCGCACCAGAATGATCGGTGCATCTGGCGCCTGAATGTCCGGCGCATCCAGCGGTGATACTGGAGAAACATTCTGCGCGGGATCGGTTTGACTGACGCTGAGCGCCTCGCCATTGACTTGCGCAGGGTTCAGCGTGACGTCGAAGTGCCCGTTGGCGCCCACGACTGCGCTGCCAAGGAGCACACCCTGGCTGTTCACCACCTTGACCGTGGCACCGACCTCGCCGTCGCCGCTGACGACAGCGCCATTGGCGGAAATCCCCAGGTTGGTCAGTGCAGCCGGAGGGGTGAGATCCGGGGCCGTGGCAGTCACGGCGACCGAAACGTTGCCCGCCGCATCGGCCTGAACCACCTGCAAGGACTCTGCATTGTCTTGTGCGGTGCTGAGCGCAACGCTGAAAGTGCCGTCGCCGTTGACCACCGCTGTGCCCAATACCAGGCCATTGGCATCACGCACGGTGACTGTCGCACCGGGTTCGCCGATACCGTTGAGCACGCTGCCCGACGCGTCGAATGTCAGCGCGGTCACGGCCGCAGGCGGTTGCGTATCGTTAGTGGTGTAAGGCACTTGGGCGGTATTGCCGGTGCCATCGACTGCACTGATCTGCAGGGTCTGCCCGTTGTTCTGCGGGCTGTTGAGGACGACGCTGAAGGTGCCATTGGCGCCAACTACCGCCGTGCCAAGTACTGCGCCTGCACTGTCGGTCACGGTAATCGTTGAACCGGCTTCGCCATTGCCCGTCAACAACGTGCCGGCGGTATCCACGCTGATATTGCTGGGCGTCAGCAGGCCGTCGAGGTCTGGGGCGGTGACAGCCAGCGGGGCGCTGGTATTGCCGGCGGCATCGGTCAAGGTGACCTGCAGCGATTGTCCATCGATCTGCGCGGTGGGAAGGGTGACTGCAAAGCTGCCGGTTGACGCAACAACAGCGGTGCCCAGCACATTTCCTTGTGCATCCTTGACGGTCACTGTGGCGCCGGGCTCGCCCCGACCACTGACCACCAGGCCGTTAGGGTTTACTGCCAGCGCGACCGGTTGATCGGGTGCAGTGACGTCGGGAGCTGGCAATAGAGTCGGCACCGATTCTGCGCCGTTCGGGGCAATTGCCACGACTTCCAGCAATTCCCCATTGAGCTGAGGCGCGGTCAGCGATACGTCGTAGGTGCCATTCGGCGCCACGACTACGCTGCCCAGCACATTGCCGTTGGCATCGCGCACTTCAATGGTATTGCCCGGCGTGCCGTTGCCGGTGACGTGGATGCCGTCGGCGCTCAGCACCGGGTTGACCGGCGCAACGGGGCCGCTGCCATCTGGCACGGTCACGTCGGTGGCGGTCGACACATTGCCTGCGGCATCCGCCTGACTGACGGTGAGCACGACGCCTTCTGCCACGGGCGGGGCCAGCGTGATAATGAAGGTGCCGTTGGCTGCAACCGTGGCGCTGGCCAAGGCGTTGCCGTTGGCGTCGCGTACGGTGACGGTATCGCCGGCTTCGCCTTTGCCCGAAAGCGTGGCGCCGTCCGGGCTCACCTTCAGATCAGTCACCGGGGCCGGTGCGGTGCTGTCCGGTGCAGTCACCAGCACGGCGGCGGTGCTGTTGCCGTTGTCGTTGACCGCGTTGACGTCCAGCACTTCGCCGTTCACTTGCGCGGAGTCGAGCGTCACCGCGAAGGTGCCGTCCGCCTCAACCCTGCCCACACCGATGACTTGGCCGAGCGCATTGCGCACGAAGATTCGCAATCCGGGCTGACCTGTCCCGGTCAGGGTCAGGCCGTCGATCGATACCGCAAGATTTTCCGGTGCAAGAGGCTGACTCAGGTCCGGCGCAGACACCGCGACGTTATCGGACACGTTGCCGGCCGCGTCGGTCAGCGTCACGGTCAACGACTGACCACCGATCTGGGCAGGGGCCAGCGGTACATTGAACAGACCATCGGCGCCGACGGTGCCTGTTGCCAGGATATTGCCACTGGCGTCGAGAATGGTCACCGTCGCGCCCGCTTCGCCACGCCCGCTGAGCTGTGCGCCGTTGCCGCTGATGGCGACGTCGGTCGGGGCGGCTGGAGGGGTGGTGTCGACCGGAGGTGTTGTGCCGACATCCGGCGCGGTAATTGCGCTGGCACCAGAGGCGTTACCGGCCGCATCGACCGCGCTGACAGAAAGATTTTGTCCCGCATCCTGCGCGGGGCTGAAGGTCAGGGTGAAGGTGCCGTCGGCCGCGACGATCGCAGTGCCGAGCAGGGTTCCGTCTGCCGCACGCACTTGCACGGTGGCGCCAGGTTCGGCGGTGCCGGTCAGTTGTGAGCCATCAGCATTGAACACCAGCGCGCCCGGTGCACCGGGGGCCGTGGTGTCGGCAGCGGTGACAGGCACTTGCGCTGAAGCGTTGCCAGCAGGGTCGGTCTGGCCGACGGAAAGCGTCTGGCCGTTGGTTTGCGACGAACTGAGAGGGACAGTAAACGTGCCGTCCGCAGCCACCACCGCGCTGCCTAATACGTTGCCGTTGGCATCGCGCACGGTCACGGTGGCGCCCGCTTCACCGCTACCGGTGAGGGTCGAGCCATCGGCGGCGACTGCAAGATTGGCCGGGCCGGCGGGAGCTGTGGTATCGCCGGCGGTCACAGGCACTTGCACGGAGGCATTGCCAGACGGGTCGGTCTGGCCGACAGAAAGCGTTTGGCCGTTGGTTTGCGATGAGCTGAGCGGGACCGTGAAAGTACCGTCCGCGCCCACGATAGCGCTGCCGAGCACATTGCCGTTGGCATCACGCACCGTCACGGTCGCACCTGCTTCACCGCTACCCGTGAGGCTCAGGCCATCGGCGCCCACTGCAAGATTGGTCGGCCCGGCGGGAGGCGTGATGTCGCCGTCGGTGACTGCGGTGACAGGAACTTGTACTGAGGCGTTGCCAGCGGGGTCAGTCTGGCCGACAGAAAGTATCTGGCCGTTGGTTTGCGGTGTGCTGAGCGGGACAGTGAAAGTACCGTCCGCAGCCACGACAGCGCTGCCCAACACATTGCCATTGCTATCACGCACGGTCACGGTGGCGCCTGCTTCACCGGCACCGGTGAGGGTCGAGCCATCGGCGCCGACTGCCAGGTTGGTCGGGGCAGCGGGAGGGGTGGTGTCGGCAGCGGTCACAGGGACTTGCGCTGAGGCGTTGCCAGCGGGGTCGGTCTGGCCGACAGAAAGGTTCTGGCCGTTGGTTTGCGATGAGCTGAGCGGAACAGTAAACGTGCCGTCCGCACCGACAACAGCGGTGCCAAGCACATTGCCATTGGCATCACGCACGGTCACGGTGTCGCCCGCTTCACCGCTACCGGTGAGGGTCAAGCCATCGGCGGCGACTGCCAGATTGGTCGGGCCATTGGGAGCAGTGGTGTCGGCTGCGGTGACAGGCACTTGGGCCGAAGCGTTGCCTGCCGGGTCAGTCTGGCCGACAGAAAGGGTCTGGCCGTTGGTTTGCGATGAACTGAGCGGGACCGTGAATGTACCGTCCGCGCCCACGACGGCGCTGCCCAGCACATTGCCGTTGGCGTCGCGCACGGTCACGGTGTCGCCCGCTTCACCGCTACCGGTGAGGGTCAAGCCATCGGCGGCGACTGCCAGATTGGTTGGGGCAGCCGGCGCTGTAGTGTCCGGGCTGGTGATCGGGGTCGAAGGCGAAACGTTGCCGGCCGTATCGGTCTGGTCAACCACCAGCGGAGCACCGTTAACCTGTGGCGTATTCAAGGGAACGGTGAACGTACCATCGGCCCCGACCACGGTGGAGCCGAGCAGAGTGCCCCGCGTGTCACGGACATTGATTGTGGCCCCGGCCTCACCAATACCGCGTACGGTCAAACCGTCCGCCGAGACCGTCACATTCCCGGGCGCAGTGGGCGGGGTAACGTCACCGGCATTGTTGCCTCCGCCGCCACCACCACCGCCTCCGCCAGTGGCTGCCGCCGCGCCGCCTACGCCTAATAGCCCTAACCCGGCAATGGCAAATTCCGGCGTGGCGCTGCCGACCACTCCCGTAGTTGCGAGCAAGGCATCAAGGGAGGAGATTTCTTCGAAGGTAAAACCGGCGAACGCTTCGCGGCTGTACTGACCCTGCCAAAGGGTTCCGTCTTCAGCCTGGAACACCATGTCGCTGCCAACACCGTTGGGGTCGGTGTTGAAGAAGTTGCTCACGGTGATGTGTTCACCGGATTTGAGCGTGACCGTCAGGTCTTGACCGTTGCGGCTGACAGTGGCGACCTCTCGGGGCGACACCGGCAATTGCACCACGCTGGCTTTGGAAAGTTGAACATTACCCCAGGCATTTGCAGAAATTTCGGATGTGGATTTATCGGCGACTACAATATTGTCCATAACGGCTCCTGCCATTTCCATACGCGCGCGCCAGACTTCGGTTGTCCTGGCTTGCGCTCAAACAGCTCACACTCAAACGAGTGGTGTTAGCTGAATTTTTTTTAACCAAACACAGATGTTTGGCATCCATCCGGATAGTCATGGGTATAGCAAAGAAAAATAATCTGGCTAGTCAGGTAGGGGCTTTCGGAGGACCGGCTGGCAAATTTTAAACGGCCTGAAACATCTGTTTCGGCGACAGTCTGCCCCTCGAATCCAGCTTCGGATATGGCACATTGACCCGTACGGACGGGGGTTTTGGTTGATTGCAGGATGCAATCAAAAAGCCATGAATCGGCATCAATCTGACGCTAAAAATTTGGCGTATTTTTTTCTGAAATCGGATAAGTGGTTGGTGTGGAGGATGGGTGGGGCAGGAAGAGTTCCCTGAATGTCCGGAGCTCATAAAACGGATGGCAAACCTTCCGTTGCCAATGGGGATAACGGCCGTTTTGCACAGCGCCTCATATAGCAAACGTTTGCTTGCAAGGCGTCACGATCGCAGTGTCGCTGGCAGGGCAGCGAAGGGGCTCTGTGATCGTGGACGGGTCAGGCGCTCAGCCGCCTTTGACTTCGCCATCGCGATATTGGCCCCATGCCTGATGCAGTTGCTCCATCGCTGGGGGATCGTAGTCGCAGGTTGGCAACGCTTCAGGGTCCCAGTGCCCAAAGTGGTCTTCGCCGCGTACCAGGGTGGCCCGGCGTCGACCGATCGTCGAGGTCACGTGGGTAGGGATGTAGAAAAACGCAAAACCAATGCGCCGGTCATCCGTGGTGTTGCAGCGTGAGCTGTGCGCCGTGCGCTCATGGTGAATTGAAAACTCACCCGCGGTGAGGGGCATCTCCAGGCCGAGGCTGTCGTCTACCCCGATCAACGATTGCCCTTTGGCCAGCATGTTGTCTTTGGCGAAGGTTTCCTGATGTTGGTAATCGGGTTCCAGGTGGGAGCCGGGCAGGATGCGCAAGCAGCCGTTTTGAGAGGTTGCGTCGGTGAATCCGACCCACACCGTGACTTCTTCATGGGGCGCGAGACCGAAGTAGGTCGAATCCTGATGCCAGGACACGTAGCGCGGATCATTGGCGTTCTTGGCAAATACCGAAGCACCAAACAGCAAGATGTTGGGCCCGATCAAATCTTGCACCGCATCAAGAATTCTTGGGTTGCGCGCCAGCTCGACAAAGGCGGGAGAGGCCAGGTGGGCTTTTATCTTCAGCGAGCGGTTGGCGTCTTCACCCACATGCGCTTCGTACGCCTGGATGCGCGCACGATACCCGGCAGCGTCTTCAGCGCTCATGGCTGTAAAGGGGAAGACGTAGCCGCAGGCTTTGAAGTGTTCGACTTGAGCCGCTGTCAGGTGCTTGGTCATAGGGTCCTCTATCGGCGGTTTGGGGAGTATTAACGACCCATAAGCCAGAAACGTGCCGAAAAGGTAGCGCCTGAACAAAGGTGCTTAAAAACAGAGGCATAGGGGACGAAGTAGTTAAGGCTGCTATAGGGGCTATACCCCGTATTCCGAAATGATTGTGCTTATATAAATCTATCGTATGTATTAAATAAGCAATATAAAACAACGAGTTGATGAAATTTTTCATCGATTTTTGGCTGAACATGGGCAGCATTAAAGTCGCGCTATCCCGACAAAATAAGCTTTTGTGACTGTGCGTTTGAGAGGCATACCCCGCATGTTCTGGATTATTTTGGTGCGGGTTCTCTTCGTTTCCCCCCGCAAGTGGTCGCTGAAATGGCGGCAGACAGCCTCCAGCCCTGCAAACAGAGCATCAGAACTCTAAAATAATAGGTGGCATGCCACTTGCTTCGTCCAAGTCAAGCGCTCGCAGGCGCTGCCAGCCCGGACCATCCGAATGGACCGACCTCACACGGACTCAGCAAGGAAATTCCATGACTGCTCTATTGCACAAGCTCAAGCGTCGGATGCGTATCAGTAAGTCGGTGTTGGCCCTCGCGATGGCGATGACAGCTGCCCTGGCCAACACTGCAATGAGTCATGCGGCCACGATTGACGAGGTCAAAAGCCGTGGTTATCTGCTCGTGGCTACAGAGGATGACTATCGTCCATTCGAGTTCATGCAAGACGGCAAGGCCACCGGCTACGACAATGAGCTGCTGGCGTTGGTGGAAAAGTCCTCCGGCGTGAAGATTCGCCAGCAAGTGCTGCCATGGGCCGGGATTCTGCCAGGGGTGACCACCGGCAAATACGACATGGCATTGTCGGCAGTGCTGGTCACCACCGCGCGCAAGCCCACGTTTGACTTCACCTCTCCGACTGCGCAGACCGCAACCTTCTTTGCCACCAAAAAGGGCAGCAGCATCCTCAAGCCCGAAGACCTGATCGGTAAAACCGTTGGCGGCGAAACCGGCAGTGCGATGCTCACGGATCTGAAAGACTTCGACGCCAAACTCAAGGCCAAGGGCAAAGGCCTGAAAGAAATCGTCGAATACCACGGCTATCCCGAGGCCTATCAGGACTTGGCCAACGGCCGTCTGGACGCGGTCGCCAACACTGACTTGTCGCTGAATGACCTGGTCAAGCAGCGCGGCGACATGTTTGTCATCGGTCAGCCGATCGGCGAGCCGACTTACCTGGCCTGGGCCGTGGCCAAAGGCAATACCGGCGTTTTGAAAATGGTCGACGATGCGCTGCTTGAACTGCGCAAGAACGGCGAAATGTATCGCCTGCAGAAGAAGTGGCTGGGCGAGAGCCATGAAAACATGCCCGTCAACGTCAACTGATAGACGCCCATGACGGCATACGACTACTGGAGCATCCTGCTGGGTGCCCTGTCGACGATAGGGGTTTCGCTGGTCAGCATCATTGTTGGCGTGCCCCTTGGCCTTGGCCTGGCGTTGATTCGCTGGGGCAAGGTGCCGGTGGCGCGGCAAGCGGTGTTCACTTACGTCAGCATCATGCGTTCCTGCCCCGCAGTGACGTTGATCCTGCTGATCTTCTTCGCACTCCCGCAGTTTGGTATTTCGCTGGACCCGGCGAGCGCCGGCATTCTGGCCCTGACCTTGTCCACCGCCGCCTTCAATTGCGAGATCTGGCGCGGCGCGTTAATCGCTTTTCCCAAGCAGGAATACGACGCGGCGCTGGCATTCGGCATGCGCCGTGGCCCGCGCTTGCGTTTGATCGTGCTGCCACAAGTCTGGCGCTCAAGCCTTCCCGGACTGGTCAATGAAATGACCATGCTCCTCAAATCCAGCCCCGCAGTTGCCGTGATCGGCATGGTGGAAATCACTCGCGCCGCACAACGAGTGGGCGCCCGCACCTACGATCCCTTGCCGCCGTTCATCTTCGCCTTGCTGTTGTACAGCGTGATTGTTTACCTGCTGATTCGGCTGCAGCGCCGGCTCGAACGCCGTAGCGCAGGTCATGAGGTGATCGCATGATCAATGACTTTGTGACCATCTGGGGCCAGTTGCCCGATATCGGCAGCGGCTTTCTCAATACAATCATTTTGGTCAGCATTGCTGCCACGGCTTCTTTGCTGTTGGGCATGTTGCTGACGCCGATGCTGATGTCCTCGCGTCCTGGCATCGCCCGCATCGCTACGGTGTTCTGCGACGCCATGCGTTGCGTGCCGTTTCTGCTGTTTGTGTACCTGATCTATTTCGCGCTGCCGTCGATGGGCATTCGTTTGTCCAACTGGAGCAGCGGCGTCCTGGCGCTGGTGCTGTACAACTCGGCCTATATGGCTGTGCTGCTGCGCGCCGCCTGGCAGGACTTGCCCGCCGACACCATTGAGTCGGCGCGGGCTTTCGGCTTTCACGGCTTGAGCCTGGTGCGCCGGATTATCATGCCGCCGGTGGTGATGCGCGCGATTCCAAGTCTGGGCAATCAGTTGATCCAGATCGTCAAAGACAGCGCCTTCCTGTCGATCATCGCGGTCACTGAACTGACCAGCGTGATGAACTCGATCCAGTCCACTTACTTCATTCCTTTTGCTGCGTTTCTCTCGGCGGTGCTGCTGTATTGGGTGCTGTGCCTGTGCATCGAGATCCTGACCAGCCTTCTGACTCGCTACGCCGAGGAGCGTCGAACGTGAACGCATTGCAACCTTCCCCCAGCGATCTGGCAGCGACTGCGCAGACCAAGGTGCTGCAATTGCAGGGCATCTCCAAATGGTTCGGCGACAACAACGTGCTCAAGGATGTCTCGCTGGACGTCATGAGCGGTGATGTCGTGTGCTTGCTCGGCCCCTCTGGCTGCGGCAAGTCGACCTTGCTGCGCTGCATCAACTGGCTCGAACAACCCAATGCCGGCAGCGTGTTTCTCAAGGGTCAGCGCATGGGCGTGCACAAGGGCGGGGTGAAGATGAACGACGCCGATCTTGCGCAAATGCGTTCGCGGATCGGTATGGTGTTCCAGCACTTCGCCCTGTGGCCACACCTGACCGTGCTGCAGAACATCATGCAAGCGCCGCTTTACGTGCAGAAACGTGACCGCGAGCACGTACGTCTTGAGGCGCTTGCGTTACTGGCCCGGGTCGGTCTGGCGGAAAAGGCCGATGTCTTCCCGGCACGTTTGTCGGGCGGGCAAAAACAACGCGTCGGCATTGCACGGGCACTGGCGATGAAGCCCGATATCCTGTTGTTCGACGAGCCCACCAGCGCGCTTGATCCGATGTTGGTCGGTGAGGTGCTGGAAGTGATTCGTGGCTTGGCGGGCGAGGGCGCGACCATGGTCATCGTTACCCATGAAATGGAGTTTGCGCGTCAGGTCGCCAGCCGCGTGGTGTTCATGGACGCCGGCGACATCGTCGAAAGTGGCGCGCCGGCCGAGTTCTTTTCCGCGCCAAAAACCGCGCGGGCGCAACAGTTTCTGTCGCGTTTTCACAGTGGCGCGGCACACGCCATGCCACAGAGGGGTTCGCAATGACTGTTCCATCGCAACCTTCCAGCCAAGGCATCGGTGCTTCACTGCCGCGCAAGGAAGATGATCGCTTCATGCGCGGTCGTGGCAACTACATCGGCAATATCCGCTTTCCCGGCATGCGCGACGTCGCGTTCGTGCGCAGCCCGGTGGCCCACGGGCACATTCTGCAAATTGAAAAACCCATCGGCCAGGAAGGCTCGGTCTACACCCTGGACGATCTGGTCGGCGTCAAACCGATCGTTGCCAATTCCGGGTTGCCGGGCTTCAAGACCTCTGAGCAGCCGGTGTTGGCCAGCGGCAAGGTGCGTCAGGTCGGCGAGATGATCGCCATGTGTGTGGCGGACACGCGCGCCGAAGCCGAAGACATCGCCGGCGCCACCTTCGTCGATTTCGACGAACTGCCCGCTGTGGTCGACATGCTCGCCGCCCGTGAACCGGGCTCAGCGCTGGTGCACGAGCACTGGGGCGACAACGTATTTCTGGAAACCACGGTAGACGCCGATCTCGACGAGATTCGCGAACGCGCTGCCATCCACGTGCATCGCGTACTGCGCACTGCCCGACAGAGCATGGCGCCAATGGAGGGCCGAGGTGTGGTCGCCTATTGGGACCGGCGCCTGAGCCAATTGGTGGTCTACACCTCGGCGCAGATGCCGCACATCAATCGCACCGGCCTCGCGGGTTGTCTGGGGCTGGACGAAGGCAGCGTGCGGGTGATCTCGCCGGACGTCGGCGGCGGTTTTGGCTACAAGGGCATTTTGCTGCCCGAAGAAGTCTGCGTGGCCTGGCTGGCGATGCATCTGGATCATCCGGTGCGCTGGATCGAAGACCGCCGCGAGCAACTGGTCGCCAACGCTAACTGCCGCGAGCACCACTACGACATCCACGCGTACGCGGATAAAGACGGCCGTCTGCTGGCGGTGGACTGTGAGGCCCATGTGGACTCCGGCGCGTATTCCTCCTATCCGTTTTCGGCCTGTCTGGAAGCGGCGCAGGTGGCGAGCATCCTGCCCGGTCCCTATAAAATGGAACGCTACCGTTGCCGCACCTGGTCGGTGGCGACCAACAAGCCGCCGATCCTGCCGTATCGCGGCGTGGCCCGAACTGGCGTGTGCTACGCCATCGAAACCGTGATGGATGCCATTGCCGTGGAGGCCGGGCTGGAGCCGTTTGAAGTGCGCTTGCGCAATCTGGTGCAGCCTCAGGAAATGCCTTACGACAACATTACCCGCAAGCATTTCGACAGCGGTGACTACCCCGAGGCGGTGCGCCGGGCGATCAAAGCCATCGACCTGCCGGCCGTGCGTGCGCGTCAACAGCGGGGTGAAGCCGATGGCCGTTTGATTGGGGTCGGCCTGGCGGTGTTCTGCGAGCAGGGCGCCCACGGCACATCGGTGTACTTCGGCTGGGGCATTCCGATGGTGCCGGGTCGTGAACCGGCAAGCCTGCGCCTGACCCCGGACGGCATTCTGGAGATCCGCGTGGGCGTGCATTCCCACGGGCAAAGCATGGAAACCACTCTGGCGCAGATCGCCAACGAAGTGCTCGGCGTCGATCCGCAGCGGGTAAGAATTGTTTTTGGTGACACTGGCATGACCCCTTATTCCACCGGCACCTGGGGCTCGCGGTCCATCGTCATGGCCGGTGGCGCGGTGGGCCAGGGCTGCAAACTGTTGCGCGATCGTCTGCAGCATGTCGGCGCCTATCTGCTCAAAGATCCGCTGGACAGCGTGACCTGGAGCGAGGGCGGCGTGACTGGACCGTCGGGCCACATTGGCCTGAGCGAGCTGAGCCGCATCTGGTATTTGCAACCCCAGCGTCTGCCGCCCGATACCCATGAAGGCGGGCTGGAAGTGCACACCACCTATCAGGCGCAGCGCGACACCGGCACCTTCAGCTACGCCTGTCACGCAGTGGTGGTCGCGGTTGATCCGCAGCTGGGCAAAACCGAAATACTGGATTACGCCATCGTCGAAGACGGCGGCAAGCTGATCAACCCGATGGTCGTTGACGGCCAAGTGTATGGCGGCGCGGCGCAAGGTATTGGCACCGCGCTATACGAAGAAATGCCCTACAGCAAAGAAGGCCAACCGCTGGCCTCGACCCTGGCCGATTACATCCTGCCGGGCGCCACTGAGGTGCCGTCGATCCGCATCGAACACATGGAAACCCTGGCGCCATATACCTCGTTCGGTCAGAAGGGTATTGGCGAAAGTGGCGCGATCGGGTCACCCGCCGCCATCGCCAATGCCATCAATGATGCGTTGCGTCCTTTGGGGGTCGAGGTCTCGCAGTTGCCGTTGTCGCCGCGTGTGGTGTTTGCCGCGCTCAGCAGTAAACAGCGCCAGGCCGCGCCCGCCGAACCGATGGAGGTGGTGTCATGAAAGCTGTGGCCTTTGATTACCAGTGCCCGAGCAGCGCCGCCGAGGCTGTGCAACTGCTGCGTGCCAGCGAAGGCATGGGCAAGATCGTCTGCGGCAGCCAGTCGCTCGGACCGATGATGAACCTGCGCCTGGTGCAGCCCGAACAACTGATCGACGTGCGCCGTCTGGCCGAGTTGCAAGGGGTGGTGGAGGAGGCGGGCAGCATTGTGTTGGGCGCCGCCGTTACCCACGCCAATATCGAGGACGGCATTGTTCCTGACCCATCTCAAGGCCTGATGCCGTACGTGGCGCGCGGCATCGCTTATCGGGCCGTCCGCAATCGCGGGACCTTGGGGGGCAGCCTGGCCCATGCTGATCCGGCCGCCGATTGGGTGAATGTGATGGCTTTGCTGGATGCCGAGATTCTGCTGCTGGGGCCTGATGGCGAGCGCAGCGTCAAGGCCGCGGCATTCATGCTTGGCGCCTTCACTACGCAGCTGGCGGAAGACGAACTCATTCGTGCCGTGCGCATCCCGCGCCTGAGCGCCAACGCCCGCTGGAGCTACTACAAATTCAATCGCAAGACCGGCGAGTTCGCCGAAGCCATCGCCGCTTTCGTCGACGATCCGCAGCGCGGCGTACGTCGGGCGATCATCGGCGCAGTGGATGGCGCACCGCAGGTGATTGAAGACGCAGGTCAGTTGATCGATGCCTGGGATGATGCGCTCGCCGATCCCTGGTTGCTGGCAGCCGGCATCGATCCTGACAGCTACGAATATCAAATCCATCGGGTGGCGTTGCAGCGTGCCGCCGAGCAATTGTCTTGCCCACGGGAAGCTTTGTCATGACGCAACTGAAACTGACAGTTAATGGCAAAGCGGTCAGCGCCAACGTCGAACCTCGTACGCATCTGGCGGATTTTTTGCGTGAAGAGCGCGTGCTTACCGGCACCAATATCGGCTGTGAACAAGGTGTCTGCGGTGCCTGCACGGTGATGATCGACGGCGCACCGATGCGTTCGTGCATCGTCTACGCGGCGGCATGCAATGGCGCCGAAGTGCGCAGCATCGAGGACTTCGACAAGGACCCGGTGATGGTCCAGCTACGCGCCGCGTTCACCGCCGAGCACGCGTTGCAGTGCGGCTACTGCACGCCGGGGATGCTCGCTACTGCACGCGATATTGTGCTGCGCATTCCCGATGCCGATGAGGCACGCATTCGCCACGAACTGTCGGGCAACCTGTGCCGATGCACCGGTTATGTAGGGCTGGTCAAGGCCATCTCCCGTGTGCTTGACCAGCGGCGCGAACTGTCGCCGGCCTGACCTTTTTGACGAGGTAATACGCAGTGGATATCGAACAAAGCTTCAGCGTCCCGTTCAGCCCCGAACTGGTCTGGAAAAGTTTTCTGGACGTGGAGGGCATCGTCACCTGCCTGCCCGGTGCCTCGCTGACTGAGCCACCTCAGGGTGATCAGCTGGCGCTGGCGATGACCGTCAAATTGGGGCCGATCGTGGCGGCGTTCAAGGGCGAGGGTCAGATGAAACTGGACCAGGCCAGCCATAGTGGTGTGGTCAGCGGTCAAGGCAACGATCGCAAGAGTGGATCGCGGGTCAAGGGTGAGGCGAAGTTTGAGTTGTTGCCTGAGGGCGCTGGTACGCGGGTCAATGTGGTGGTGGATTACTCGATCACCGGGACGTTGGCGCAGTTCAACCGTGGCGGTATCGTGCGGGAGCTGGCGACTCGCATGACCGATGCGTTCGCGCTCAATCTCAAGATGCGGCTGGAGGCGGCGAATGAGGGGATGGTTGAAGTTGGGCCGGCTGTTGGGGACGAACCGGTCGCTGCGCAGACGCCGGTCGGTGCGCACGCTTGCGTGATGGATGACCTCGGCGTCCAGTCCGTAGCAGCCACATCGGCAACTAAGGTCGAGCCTGTCGCCACAGCCGTCCAGGCCCAACCCGTGCCGCCGCGAGCGGTAGCGGCGCCACCGCTGGATCTGGGGAATATGTTCTGGAGCGTGATGCTCAACCGACTGCGCAGCCTGTTCGGCCTCAAACCCAAAACCCGCTGCCCGACCTGCGGCAAGTGATGTTGATCGTCGCCACGTTCTGGGAATTGATCCGCTTGATCAGACCTACACGAAACCGTTTCTGCCGAAGGCGTAGGAGCCTTGCTTGCAGGCGATGGGCTGCGCAGCAGTCCTAAATAAACCAGGCAGCGCGGTTCACCGCACGCACAGCCAGTCAGCGCGGTTTTACCTGGTCCACCGCATGCACCGGTTTTACTGCCGCTTCGCGCCAGATCGCGGGACAAGCCACGCTCCTACGCCTTCGGCAGAAGCGGTTCGCGGGGAACGATCAAGCGCAAAATTTGTGGGAGCGGACCTGTCCGCGAAGGGGTCGTTACAGCCAGTACATTTCTGGTGCCTGACGCTCAGTCTTCGCGGACAGGTCCGCTCCCACGGGTTGAAGTGACCTCCACCCTTTGATCGGTCAGTGACAGATCGCGGGACAAGCCACGCGCCTACGCCTTCGGCAGAAGCGGTTCGGAGAGAACGATCAATCGCAAAACTTGTGGGAGCGGACCTGTCCGCGAAGGGGTCTTTACAGCCAGTACATTTCTGGTGCCTGACGCTCAGTCTTCGCGGACAGGTCCGCTCCCACGGGTTGAACTGACCTCCACCCTTTGATCGGTCAGTGACAGATCGCGGGACAAGCCACGCGCCTACGCCTTCGGCAGAAGCGACAGGGTCTTCAATCGACAACACGAAGTGGTCGACCACCTGTTGAAGCGAGGCTTACGTGAGCGGCCAACGATCACCCCAACACCGGACTCACTCCCCTTGCCCCAGCTTGAAAGGCGCGGTGCCGACATCGTTGTTGGCTTCCACCAGCCGGATCAGTTGCAGCATGAACAACGCTCGTTGCTCTTCCGGGATTTGCTCAATGGTGCGGTCGTGTGCGCGTTGCACGTTGATGTCCATTTTCTTCAGCAGGTAAAGCCCTTTGCGGCTCAGTTTCACCAGCTTCACCCGTCGATCTTCAGTGCTCTGGCGCCGTTGCAGCAGGCCCCGCGCCTCAAGCCTTGGGATGACTTCAGCCACGCTGGTACGTTCCAGGCCGATCTCATGGGAGAGGGTGTTCTGGTCCATCTCGCCGTGGGTGCCCAACGCGGTCATCAGGCTGTATTGCACAGGTGTGATGTTGAACTCGCGGGTTTCATCGAGGAACAGGCCGCAGTGAATCTGGTGCAGCCGGCGAATCAAAAAACCGGGGCGTCCCAGTAACGCCGAACGGCCTAAGGCCGCACGCAGTTCCGTCTGGAGGTTATCGTCTTGCATCGTACTCATAGTTAACGAAACAACCTGTTGTCAGTGGAGCCGTCAGGGCCGAAACGAGGCCGGGAGCGTCTGATCCCGAAGGCCGGATTATAGGGTAGAAAGTGGCATGCCTCGTTATTTCACTGCAATTGCGCTGCCACGTTTCTGATGAGCATAACCCTACGCCCGCGATACAGGCATGAACCTGATGTGTGGCATACCTCAGAGTGCGCAAGCATGGTGCGGTCAGACTTCAAACGGTGCAGTCCCGGCCCCTGTCCAAAAACCGGACAATCCAAAAAGGAAGGTATGCCACATTTATTTATATTGAATTAAAACTATATAAATCAATTACCTAAGTTTTTTATAGAAAGAAGATATACAGAACTGGCACACCGATTGCGTCGCACTGTCCACCCAAGACTCTCCCAGAAGACTTCCATGAAAACGATCCTTCTTTACGGCGGTCGTGTTATCGATCCTGCGAACTCCATTGATACCGTTTGCGATGTATTGATCGAAGGGGATCGCATCCAAGCCGTCGGTACTTTGCGCGATACCGAGGCGGCCACTGGCGCCGAACTGATCGATTGCACCGGCAAGCTCGTGCTGCCAGGTCTGATCGACACCCACAGCCACGTTTATCAGTACGTCACCGGACGATTCGGCCTGAACGCCGACATGTGCGGCGTGCATTCGGGCGTTACCACGCTGATCGATCAAGGCGGCGCCAGCTGCATGACCTTGCCGGGCTTTCGCAAGTTCATCGCGGAGCCTGCGCACAGTCGCGTGCTGTCGTTTCTGTCGGCGTACCTGGTCGGCGGGCTCGAAGGCCATTTCTACCCTGAGCTGTACCGCCCCGAATGCGCTGATGTGGCGGCGACGGTCAAGTCGGCGCTGGCCAACAGCGACATCGTCAAGGGCATCAAGGCCCATGCAGAGCTGGGTGGTTTTGCGCGCTGGGGCCTGGATGTGATGAAAAAGGCCGCGCAGATCGGCGAGCAAACGTCGCTCCCGGTCTACATCCATTTCGGCCAGCTGTGGCCGATGCCGGACGAGCCTCAATACGACATCGATCCGGACAGCATTTTCCCGCAGGTGCTGGATCTGCTGAAACCGGGCGACGTATTGGCGCACCCGTTCAGTCGTCATCCGGGCGGCTTCGTCGAACAGAATGGGCAAATGCATCCCTTGGTCAGTGAGGCCATCGAGCGTGGGCTGAAAGTCGATGTCGGCCATGGCTCGCACTTCAGCTACAAGATGGCGGCCAAGGTGATCGATGCGGGCGTGGTGCCGGACACGTTAGGTTCGGACATGCACGGCTACAACACCACAGTGCCCGCGCCTGCAGGCACACCGGACGAACATCCGGATGAAGAACATCTATTCACCGGCACTTCGCGCTTCAGCCTGGTCTCGACCATGGTCAGCATGATGGCCTTGGGTTTGAGCCTTGAGCAACTGGTGCCGATGGTCACCAGCAACGCCGCGAAACTGGCCGGCATGAGCGATGAGATCGGCACTCTGGGTGTGGGTCGCGAGGCTGATGTCAGCGTGCTCAGTGACGAGGAGGGCGCCTGGCTGTTGCGTGACAACGAAGGCACTGAAGTGATTGCGCGACGCATGCTGCAACCGGTGTTTTGTCTACGGGCCGGCAAGCGCTTTGACGCCACCGCGCAAATCCTGCCTGTCCCTCGTGTTGCCTGACTGAGGGCCTGCCCCATGAATCCAGAGCTGACCCCGCCTGTTGAGCAACAATCCGCATTGCAGGCCGCGCTGGATCGGTTGTACGCGGTGAGTCCGATGTGGACTGACGTGCTCAGTGCCCGAGCGGCAGTGGGCCTGGAACCCATGACGTTGCTGCACGCCGGGCCGCCGTTTGCCGACCCCCGCCAGCCCAGCGCGTCGGTGTTGTCGTCTGCCGTGTTGTGCTGCCTTTACGAGGGCTGGGCAGCCACCGAAACCGACGCCCAAGCGATGATTGCAGAAGGCCGGGTGCGCCTGTTGCCCGCCCAGAATTATCGCATCGTCACGCCGTTGGCAGCGGTCATTTCTCCCTCGACCAGCCTGGTGCAGGTGAGCGACGGCGCGCAGTCCAATGGCTCTGTTTGCTGGTCCCTGCTCGGCAGCGGGTCCGGTCCACAGCTGCGTTTCGGCACGCGTAATCCAGCAATTTTGCAGCGCATGGCCTGGCGCGACGAACATCTGGCGCCTGTCTTGCGCGCCGTGCTGCAACACTCGCCGATAGCATTGATTCCGCTCGCCATTGCGGGTTTGCAAGAAGGCGATGATTTGCACAGCCGCACAACGTTCGCGACCGCCGCGTTGCTGCAAGCGCTGTCGCCGTCGCTGGAGGTGAGCGAAGTGCGCGCGATGCTGGAGGCCACGCCGCTGTTCTTCCTCACGTTGTGGATGGCTGCCTGTTATCTGATGCTCGATGCCACACGCAGCGCTGATCCCGCGCAAGCCACGAAACTGGTGCTGGCGTTGGCGGGTAATGGCAGTGAGGCCGGGGTCAGGCTGGCGGACGCGCCAGAGGTCTGGATGACTGCGCCAGCCCATGTGCCACAAGGACCGAGAATTCAGCCGGGCGACTTGCCTGCCAGCCCGATGCTGGGCGACAGCGGCGTTATCGATGCTGCCGGATTTGGTGCGCAGGCGTGGTTTTACACCACTGATGTCGCAAGGGATATGTGCGGCTGGTTAGCGCCACTGACAAACGAAAAGCCGGTATGGCAGGTGGGCAGTCATCCCGATTTCCACACGTTTGGCCTGGGCTGTGCGGTGGACGCGGCGATGGTTTCGCATCGTCATCCGACACCTAAAGTCGCCATCGCGATGCTCGACGCTCAAGGTGAGCAAGGCTTGCTCGGGCGTGGTGTATGTCTGACGGATGCCGCTTTGTTTGGCGCCATGCCGGCGCTGACGCCGGTGATCAACAATCCCGCATCGCTCGCCGGATTGAACCACGCCTTCGAGCGCTACGAACGGGCGCTGACCGGCAACGATGTGGCGGTGCTCGACGAGCTGTTCTGGGACAGCCCGCACACTCTGCGCTACGGTGCAGGTGAGCATTTATACGGTTATGCCGCCATTCAGGCCTTCCGTCACGCCCGTCCGGGCAACGCACTGGAACGCACGATACTGGAACGGTCAGTGACCAGCTTCGATGATGCATTCGCCGTCACCCACATCGTTTTCAGCCGCACCGGGCAAGCGCGGCTCGGTCGGCAGACGCAAAGCTGGGTGCGCATCGCGGGGGATTGGCGCATCGTCGCCGCTCACGTCAGCTGGATGGACCTATGAGCTGCCAAGCGCAGGTGCATAGCGCCGCCGGTATGCTGTACCACCCAACTATCTTTCCATTTGCCGGGAAATCCTGATGCCGCACATTCTCAATCCGGTTCGCGGCACGCGCGCCATGGCCGTCGCTCCCCATGCGCTGGCGGCACAAACTGCGTTGGCGGTGATGCGCGAAGGTGGCAATGCCGTGGAGGCGATGATCGCCGCTGCCGCCACCATTGCCGTGGTCTATCCCCACATGAACAGCCTGGGGGGCGACGGTTTCTGGTTGATCGCCAAACCGGGCGAAAAACCTCTGGCACTTGATGCGTGCGGCGCAGCGGCGGCGGGTGCCTCGCTTGCGGGGTATCGCGAACTGGGCTTGCAGAGCATTCCGTTTCGCGGTGGTCTGGCGGCTAACACGGTGGCGGGCACAGTCTCAGGCTGGGACGCCGCGTTTGATTGGCAGCGCAGCGCCTTGGGCGGTCGGATGCCGTTGAACCGGTTGCTGAACGATGCCATTCAATACGCGCGCGACGGCATTCCGGTCACCCGAAGTCAGAGCCGCTGCACGGCAGACAAACAGGCAGAACTGGCGTCGATCATTGGTTTCAGCGAGACATTTTTGCCAAGCGGTGCGGCACCGTTGACCGGGCAACGCTTCAAGCACCCACGTCTGGCCGACACTCTTGAGCAGCTGGCTCGCGCCGGTTTGAGCGATTTTTACCGGGGCGACCTGGCGCGCAGCATCGCCTCGGAGCTTGAGGCTGCGGGCAGTCCGTTGCGGCTGATCGATCTGCAGGGGCAATGGGCCGACTGGCGCGACGCCTTGGTGCTGCAACACTCACGCGGCGAGGTCTACAACTTCCCGCCGCCCACTCAGGGGCTGGTTTCGCTGCTGATTCTGGGCCAGCTCGACCGTCTGCTGACGCCTGAGATGGACGCTTTGGGTGCGCCGTTCGTGCACGCCTGCGTGGAGGCGACCAAGCGTGCGTTTGCGATCCGTGATCAACACATCACTGACCCTGCGCACATGACTCAACAGGCCCAGGAGTTTTTGTCCCCGGCGCGACTCGACGCCATGGCCAGTGCTTTCGATCCTGAACGCGTAGCGCCTTGGGGCAAAGGCGTGGGTCCAGCGGATACGGTGTGGATGGGCGTGGTGGACAATGAGGGCGTGGCGGTGAGTTTCATCCAGAGCCTGTATCACGAGTTCGGCAGCGGTATCGTCTTGCCGACCACCGGTTTGAATTGGCAAAACCGGGGCTGCAGTTTTTCCCTGGACCCTGCGGCGCGCAATCCGCTAACGCCTGGGCGCAAACCGTTTCACACGCTCAACCCGGCGATGGCCCGACTTCACGATGGCCGCACGCTGGTTTACGGCAACATGGGCGGCGATGGCCAGCCGCAGTCCCAGAGCGCGGTGTTCAGCCGCATCGTGTATTTCGACATGAACCCGCAGGCCGCCATCGACGCGCCGCGCTGGTTGCTGGGCAGAACCTGGGGCAACGCCAGCGATAATCTCAAGCTGGAGGCGCGCTTTTCACCCACCTGCGTGGAGGCGTTGAAGGCCAAAGGGCACGACGTTGAAATCCTTCAGGACTACGACGAAAGCATGGGGCACGCCGGCGCGATCATTCGCCATCCGGACGGTTTGCTCGAAGGGGGTTGCGATCCTCGCAGCGACGGCGCCGTGGCGGGCTGGTGATCAACCCAGGTTGCGCTCCAACAGGTTCTCCGCAGCTTCGTCCGAATGCGGCCCAGACCAAGTCTCGCTCCAACGAGATGTGTGTCAGGTAGAAATTAGCAGCGCCGCAGATTCACTGTGGGAGCGAACCTGTTCGCGAAGACGGTGGTTCAGACACCAGAGATGAAGTGGATGCGCCGGCGCCTTCGCGGACAGGTCCGCTCCCACGGGTTTGCGTCAGCCTCCAAGCTCCTCGCTCCAAAGGGATGTGTGTCAGGTAGAAAATTGGCAGCGCCGCAGATTCATTGTGGGAGCGAACCTGTTCGCGAAGACGGTGGTTCAGACGGCAGAGATGGAGTGGATGCGCCGGCGCCTTCGCGGACAGGTCCGCTCCCACGGGTTTACGTCAGCCTCCAAGCTCCTCGCTCCGACGGGATGTGTGTCAGGTAGAAATTAGCAGCGCCGCAGATTCACTGTGGGAGCGAACCTGTTCGCGAAGACGGTGGTTCAGACACCAGAGATGAAGT
>NZ_JBSKHT010000006.1:0-159372 GCF_057128745.1 Pseudomonas rosaeacicularis | reverse complement strand
AAATTAGCAGCGCCGCAGATTCACTGTGGGAGCGAACCTGTTCGCGAAGACGGTGGTTCAGACACCAGAGATGAAGTGGATGCGCCGGCGCCTTCGCGGACAGGTCCGCTCCCACGGGTTTTGTGTCAGCCTCCAAGCTCCTTGCTCCTACAGGTTCTCGATTGCTCTGCCGGAGGCTCGCTCCTACAGGTTTTCGATTGCTCTGCCGGAGGCTCGCTCCTACAGGTTCTCGATTGCTCTGCCGGAGGCTCGCTCCAACAGGTTCTCCAGTGCTCTGCGGGCAAACCTGGCGTCGACAAATATTCAACTGCCTTCCCCCAACAAGTTCTCTTGTGCGGTGCTGGCATGAACGCTGCTAAGATTTAAAGAGTTAATCAATTAATTAATTTTTCGCTCGCTGAATCCCCTGAATGCTACGTTCCAGGGCCGCGAGCGATTGATTTGACTCTCAAGGTAGCGGGTATCGATGCAGACAATAATGGGCCGTCGCGGCACTGCGCCCTTGCCGGTCGAGCAGGGCAAGGCCAAGACCAAAACCAAGAAAAAAGGACCGGGACGTCCCGAGGGCGCCAGCAACGTGCGCGACGAAATCCTCGACGCCGCCGAAGAGTTGTTCGCTAATCTAGGCTACGCTGGCACTACGTTGCGTGAGGTTTCGCAGCAAGCAAAAGTCACTCAAGCGCTGATCAACTATTACTTCGGCTCCAAGTACGGCCTGTTTGAAGAAGTATTCCTGCGTCGCGGTGCCGCCGTTTCAGACGAGCGACTGAAAAACCTGGAGGCGTTGCAAGAACAGGGCGAGCCCTTGCAGGTGCGGCAGATCGTCGAAGCTTTCCTGCTGCCAACCGTCGTACTGCGCACCAGCGTGCAGGGCCGACATTTCCTGCGTCTGCAAGCGCGACTGCACACCGAGCCGCCAAACATTTCCTACGCGCTACGTGATAAAGCTTACGGGACCTCGACCCAACGTTACGTCGATGCGCTCAAAGAGGCTGTCCCCGGCCTGACGGATCTGGACGCCAACTGGCGCATCACCTTGATGGTCGGCACTTACCTTTATGCATTTTCGGACAGTCACCGCATGGAAGACCGCTTGCCCGGCGGCGAATACGATCCGGCGGACTGGCAGTCGCTGATCCATCAGGTCACCAGTTTCGTCGTCGGCGGGATGACGGCTTGAGATCCTTGCACTGACCGGACGCACCAAACTGGACGCCGCCGATACTAAAACAGTGCTCGCCCCAAAGGCGGGCCCTGCGCCCTGACGGATAATTCTCATAACAATCAAACAGATAAAATTTCACCCATGACTGGCACGGCTCCTGCTATCTATTAATTAACGAGTTGATTAATTAATTTGCATCCTGATAAGCAGAGGCATCGTGATGAACCTGATCGCTGTTTCATCTCACCAACCGATAACCGCCAACGACGGCTGCCAAGACCCCGTGTTGCTTAACGACTGGCACGTCGTGGGCTACAGCAGTGACTTCGTCGAGGGCACGATCTACCCCGTGCGTTTGCTGGAGCGCGAACTGATTGTCTGGCGCAGCGCCGATGATCAAGTGCATGTCTGGGAAGACCTGTGCATCCATCGCGGCGCTCGGCTTTCCAAGGGCTGGATCAAGAATGACTCGGTGGTTTGCCCTTATCACGGCTGGCAATACGACGGCAGCGGTGCCTGCACCCTGATGCCTGCTGCGCCGGATGAAAAACCGATGAAAAAAGCCAAGGCGTTTCCTTACGCAGCGGTGGACCGTTATGGGTTTGTCTGGACCTGTCTCGGCGAACCGGCAAGCGACATTCCGGTGTTTCCGGAGTGGGAAAACGACGCTTTCATGAAGGTCCACAGCGGCCCTTATATCTACGACGCCAACGGGTTTCGCGCCGTCGAAAACTTCATTGACGCCTCGCACTTTCCGTTCGTGCACGCTGGCCTCAATGGTGTGATGGACAAACCTGACCGCCTGGACCCCTACACCGTGGAAGAAGTCGACTCGGGGCTGCGCTCCTCCGAAGTGCGGGTGTTTCAGCCGTTCGGCGATGCGCGGGGCAAGCCGCTGGTGGCGTTTTACACCTACCACACGTTCCGTCCGCTGGTGGGTTACTTCTCCAAACGTACTCAGGATTCGGACGCGCAAGGCAACGTCACCAGTGACAAATCCGACACGTTCGCCACGCTGTTCACCGTGCAAGCGCTCGACGCCACCCACAGCATCGTGCGCGTGTGCGCGGCCATGGACGTCATGCCGCGGCCGGACCCCCAGGCCGTGCGCGAGCGTGCCGACGTAGTCTTCGGCCAGGATCGCGACATCGTCGAAAGCCAGCGCCCGGAACGCATCCCGCTCGAACTTCGCTACGAGTTGCACCACCGCACCGACCTGATGGGCCAGCGTTATCGCACCTGGCTGCGCAACAAGGGCATCAGCTATGGCGTTATCTGACGGCGTGCTCAAGGTGCGTTTGCAGGCGATCGAATACGGCGCGCCGGGCATCAATCTCTACACCTTCGAATCCCTCGACGGCCTGCCATTGCCTGTCTATGAGCCCGGTGCGCACATCGACGTCGCCTTGAGTCCGGACACAGTGCGCCAGTACTCATTGTTGTGGCCCGCGCTCAATCCTGCGCAGTACCGCATCGCGGTGCAGCTGTCGGAGGCGGGGAAGGGCGGATCTCGCCAGTTGCATTTCGAGTCGGTGGTGGGCGCGACTTACGAGGTGTCATCGCCGCGCAATCATTTTCCGTTGCATCCTGGCGACGGTGAGTTTCACCTGTTTGCCGGAGGGATCGGCATCACCCCAATCATCTCGATGTACCGCCAGCTCAAGGCCACCGGGCAAAAAGTTTCGCTGTACTACTGGGCAAGCGGGCCGGCGCACATGCTGTTTCATGGCGAACTGTGCCAGGCGCAAGACAGGGTGCGACTGTTCCATACCCGCATCGACGGAGTCGCGCCACCCAGGCTCAGGGACCTGATCACCGCGCTGCCCGACAGCGCGCAACTTTACTGCTGTGGGCCGCAAGGAATGGTGGATGAGTTCGACCGCCTGACCCTCGAACGCCCCGAAGCCAACACTCATCGTGAACGGTTCAGCGCCACCACCGACGCCTTGCAACCGGGCGATACCTTTCGCGTACGGCTGCAACGTTCTGGCCTGACTCTGACCGTTGCCACCGAGCAAACCCTGTTGCAGGCCTGCGAGGCGGCGGGCGTCGACGTGGCGTATTCCTGCGAAGAGGGCGTGTGTGGCGCGTGCGAGGTCAAGGTGCTGGCCGGGAAAGTAGAGCACCGCGACACCGTGCTGACGCCGGGCCAACGCCAGCGCAACGAAAGCATGATGATCTGCTGTTCGCGGGGTGTGGGCGACGGCCTGGTACTGGATCTGTAGGGCCCATTTTTTCAAGCGAGTAATTAATTACTCGGCCAATTATTACAACGCGCTGCGTCGATCATCCATCGCTCAGCAGGAGGAACACCCATGGACAGAGCATTGCGAGTCGGCATCATCGGGGCGGGTATCGGTGGCGTCACGTTGGCGCGTGCCCTCAAGCAGCGAGGCATCGAAGCGCGCATCTTTGAGCGCGCGCCGATGTTTGGCGAGGTCGGCGCCGGCGTGCAGATGACCCCGAACGCGGTCAAGGTGCTGTCAGCGCTGGGCCTGGAAGATCAGTTGAAAAAAATCGGTTTCCTGCCGCAAGCGATGGTAGGGCGCAACTGGAAAACCGCGCGTGAACTGTTCCGCACGCCGCTCAAGGAAAGCTGCCCGGCGCTATATGGCGCCGAGTTCTATCACGTCCACCGTGCCGATCTGCACGCTGCGTTGGCGAGTGATATCGAACCGGGGCAGGCGACCTTCGGCGCACAGTGCAGCGGCTTGATTCAGCACGCTAATAGCGCTGTCGCGCAGTTCGCCGATGGCACCGAGTTCGAGGCCGATCTGATCGTCGGCGCCGACGGTGTGCGTTCGGTGATCCGCGAGCAGCTGTGGGGCCAGGAAGCGGCCAATTACACCGGCCACATGTGCTGGCGCGCGCTGGTCAATGTCGACAAACACCCGCTGCCCTTCGTCAGTCCCGATTCCAGTTTCTGGATGGGCCCCAAAGGCCATGTGGTGACGTACTACGTGAAGGGCGGTTCGATGGTCAACATCGTGGCCGTCAATGAAAGCCCGGCGTGGGTCGAGGAGTCATGGAACGCCAAAAGTACCCAGCAAGAGATGCTCGCCGGGTTCGAAGGCTGGCACCCGAATCTGATCGAACTGTTCAAGCGCACCGATCCCGATGCGATCTTCAAGTGGGGGCTGTTCGATCGCGACCCGATGAAAACCTGGTCCAAGGGCAATGCCACGTTGCTGGGGGACGCGGCCCACCCGATGCTGCCGTTTTTGTCCCAGGGCGCGGCGATGGCCATCGAAGATGGTTACGTGCTGGCGCAATCGCTTGCGTTTCATGGCCCGCGTCAGTTGCAGCAGGCGTTGAGCGCCTACGAAATGGAACGCTTGCCGCGCACCAGCCGGGTCCAGCTCGAAGCCCGCGAGCGCGGGCGCACCTATCACTTGCCGTCTGCCTGGTCGCAACTCAAGCGCGACATGACCTACCGCTGGCGCCAACTGCTCAACCCCAACGCCGTGGGCATTCAGGCCAACTGGGTTTACGAGTACGACGCTCGGGATTGCGAGGCGCGGTTTGCTCAGGCGCAGAAGATTCCGGCGTGACGTTCGCGCGTCTGCCAGCGCGTTGCGCGACCCGCCCGGCGCGGTGCTGAACCGATTCCCGCACTCTTAAAACAACAAGCCTGATTGGCATACTCGTTGCTCGTTAATTAACTGCCCATTTAATAATGGTCGTCCGAGCCTGGAACGCCCTAATGCTGTGCAAGCCTTTCACCTGATCAGCTTGGAGAGAACCATGATTACGCGTGCACGTTTAACGAAGTCGGGCCTGTTGGCAGGCTTGATCGCTCTGACCATCAGCGGCGTTGCCTGGTCGGCAGAGACCATCAAGATCGGCGACATCAACAGCTACAAGTCGCAGCCGGTATTTACCGACGGTTACAAGAAAGGCATGGAACTGGCCATCGAGCAGATCAACGCGGCGGGCGGGGTCGAGGGCAAGAAGCTTGAGCTGATCACCCGTGACGATAACGCCAATCCGGGCGACGCGATTCGCCAGGCCGAAGACTTGATCAACCGCGAGCACGTGGACGTGCTGGCCGGGGCGTTTTATGCGCACATCGGCACCGCATTGTCCGATTATGCCAAGCAGAAAAAACGCTTCGTGCTGATCACCGAAGCCCTGAGCGACAACATCGTCTGGAGCGCGGGCAACCGCTACACCTATCGCCTTGATGCCTCGACCTACATGCTGACGTCCGCGCTGGTGGACGAAGCGGTCAAGCTCAACAAAAAGCGCTGGGCGCTGGTTTACCCCAATTATGAGTTCGGTACCGCTGCGGCCAGTGCCTTCAAAGCCATGCTCAAGGCCCGGCAGCCAGACGTGGAATTCGTGACCGAGCAAGCGCCGCCGTTCGGCAAAGTCGATGCCGGCAGCGTGGTCCAGGCACTGGTTGACGCCAAGCCGGACGCGCTGTTTAACGCCCTGTTCGGCGCTGATCTGGCCAAGTTCATTCGCGAAGGCACCACCCGTAACTTCTTCGGCGAGCAGTTGCCGGTGCTCAGCATCATCACCGGTCAGCCGGAATACCTCGAGCCGCTCAAGGATGAAATTCCGCAGAACTGGACCGTCACCGGTTACCCCTGGTACAGCATCGACTCGCCCGCGCACAAAGCGTTCGTCGACGCGTATCACGCCAAATACGGCACCGAAAACCTGCGCTTTGGCTCGATCATCGGCTACTCGGCGATCCAGTCCATCGCGGCAGGGATCAAGGCGTCCGGCGGCAAGACCGATTCCGAATCGATGGTCGAGGCGTTCAGCGGCTTGAAAGTGACTACGCCTGACGGCCCGCTGGAGTACCGCAAGATCGACCATCAGGCGACTTGGGGTTTGTACGTCGGCAAGCTGGCCGTGAAAGACGGTTCTGGCGTGATGGTGGATTACACCTTCAAGCCCGGCGCCGGGCTGCTGCCGTCGGATGATGAAGTGCGCAAGTTGCGTCCGGCTGAGTAAGTGATGGTCTGACCTGACCATGTGGGAGCGGACCTGTCCGCGAAGAGGCCGTAACAGGCGCCCAATGTGTTGTCTGTGCCGACACCTTCGCGGACAGGTCCGCTCCCACAAAACCGCAGCGAGCCAGTCAATCCGGTTTTAGCGGGCAGAAGCGGTATTGCATAAACCTGCTTTCGAGGACCTCATGGACTTTTCAGCTTTTCTTGCTCAGTTACTCAACGGCCTGGCCGAGGCGTCGTCGCTGTTTCTGGTGGCGGCGGGACTGTCGTTGATCTTTGGCGTGACGCGGATCGTCAACTTCGCCCACGGCTCGTTCTACATGCTGGGCTTGTACATCGCCTATTCGGTGGTCGAACACCTGATGGGCTCCCTCGGCGCGGCGGGGTTTTGGCTGGGGCTGGCGCTGGCCGCGATCTCTGTCGGACTGATCGGCGCAGTGGTCGAAATCGTGTTGTTGCGGCGCATCTACAAAGCGCCAGAGTTGTTTCAACTGCTCGGCACCTTCGCCTTGGTGCTGGTGATCAACGACGCCGTATTGGGTTATTGGGGCGCCGAAGAACTTCTTGGCCGTCGCGCACCGGGCCTGAGCGGATCGGTAGACATCCTTGGGCGGCAATTTCCCACGTACAACTTTTTCCTGATCGCCATCGGCCCGGTGGTGCTGGGGCTGGTCTGGCTGTTGCTGGTGCGCACGCGCTGGGGCGTGCTGGTTCGCGCAGCCACTCAGGACCGAGAAATGCTCGGCGCTTTGGGCGTCAATCAGGCGTGGCTGTTCACCAGCGTGTTCGCCCTCGGCGCAATGCTCGCCGGGTTGGGCGGAGCCGTGCAATTGCCCCGCGAACCGGCCAGCCTGACGCTCGATCTGCGCGCTATCGGCGAGGCGTTCGTGATCGTCGTGGTCGGCGGCATGGGCTCGCTGCCGGGCGCGTACGTCGCCGCGTTGCTGATCGCCGAGATCAAGGCCCTGTGCATTGGTTTGGGCACGGCCACGCTGTTCGGTATCACCATTTCCTTTTCCAAACTGACGCTAGTGATCGAGTTCCTCGTCATGGCGGTGGTGCTGGTGGTTCGCCCGTGGGGCCTGATGGGCAAACCCCAGGCGACCAGTCGCAATTCGGCGCCCATCGAGGCTCCGATGCGCCCGGGATCACCCACGTTCAAATGGCTGATCGGCGGGTTACTGTTGGTACTGGCGGTATTGCCATTGCTCTCGACCTGGCTGCCTTATGCCAGCGTGCTGACCCAAGACGTGCTGGTGACAGTGCTGTTCGCCGTCAGCCTGCACTTCATCATGGGCCCGGGCGGCATGCATTCGTTCGGCCACGCGGCGTATTTCGGCCTCGGCGCTTATGGCGCCGCAATCCTGTTCAAAGTGCTGACGATGCCCATGCCGCTGGCGTTCGCCTTCGCGCCATTGGTGGCCGGGTTTGGCGCACTCATTTTCGGCTGGTTCTGCGTGCGTCTGTCCGGCGTGTATCTGGCCATGCTGACCCTGGCGTTTTCGCAGATCGTCTGGTCGGTTGTGTTTCAGTGGGAAGACGTGACCGGTGGCTCCAACGGCATCACCGGCATCTGGCCTTCGACCTGGCTCGACGGCACTGCCTATTACTACCTGACCCTGGTGCTGGTGGCGGCGAGTGTGTTCGTCGTGCGGCGGATTCTCTTTGCGCCGTTCGGCTACAGCCTGCGGGCAGCTCGGGATTCGGCGCTGCGGGCGGACGCGATCGGCATCGACGTCAAGCGTGTGCAGTGGATGGCGTTCGTTATTGCCGGGCTGTTCGCCGGTTTGGCCGGAGCGTTGTATATCTTTTCCAAGGGCAGCATTTCTCCGGACGCCATGGCGGTGGGCAAGTCGGTGGACGGTCTGGTGATGGTCCTGCTCGGCGGCATCCAAAACCTGCTCGGGCCGGTGGTCGGTGCCAGCGTGTTCAGCGTGTTGCAGGACTACATCATGCGCGCCACCGATTACTGGCGAGCGGTGTTCGGCGGCGTGATTCTGGTGCTGGTGCTGGTATTCCCCCAGGGCATCGCAGGCTTTTTCCAGCAAGTGGGCGAGAAGTGGCGCGGCTGGCGTGCAAACGCTTCCGCTCGGCGTGAACCGCTGTCCCCGGCTATGGAGAAACAGGCATGACGCTGCTTGAAGTACGTGATCTGAACAAATCATTCGGCGGCGTTCGCGCGGTGGATGGCATCAATTTCGATCTGCACGAGGGCGAGTTGCTGGCCCTGATCGGCCCCAATGGCGCGGGCAAATCCACCACGTTCAACATGGTCGGCGGGCAACTGAAAGCGTCGGGCGGTTCGATCCGCTTGATGGGTAAGGAGCTGGTCGGTATGCGTCCGCGCGATATTTGCCGGATGCAGGTCGGGCGCACTTTCCAGATCGCTGCGACCTTCGCGTCGCTGACCGTGATCGAGAACGTGCAAATGGCGCTGCTCTCACACCATGGCCGGGCGTTTTCGCTGTTCAGGCAGGCGCGCAAGATGTACCGGGAGGAGGCGCTGGATCTGCTGGCTCAGGTTGGCATGCTCGCTCATGCCAGTAGGCCGTGCAGCGAGTTAGCTTACGGCGACGTCAAGCGCGTGGAACTGGCGATGGGGCTGGCCAATGATCCCAAACTGTTGCTGATGGACGAACCCACCGCCGGCATGGGCCCGGAAGAACGCAATGACCTGATGGCCCTGACCAAGCGGCTGGTGGTGGAGCGCAAGATGGCGGTGCTGTTCACCGAGCACAGCATGGACGTGGTGTTTGCCTACGCCGACCGGATGATCGTGCTTGCCCGGGGGCGGTTGATCGCCGAAGGGGATGCCAATTACATCCGCAATCATCCGAAGGTGCAGGAAGTGTATTTCGGCACCGGCAAGACCTTTGAAAAAGAACTGATGTCCTCGGAGGCCCCGGTATGAGTGCTGCGCTTGAAAGTCTGTTGCCGATGGCTGCGCCGGGAGTGGAGCCATTGCTCCAGGTGTCCGGCCTCAACGCCTGGTATGGTGCGGCGCAGATCCTCTACGACGTGAGCCTGAATGTTCGGCGCGGCGAGGTCGTGGCGTTGATGGGGCGCAACGGCGCGGGTAAATCCACCACGCTTAAAGCGCTGATGGGCATGCTGGCGCGGCGTCGCGGCAATATCCAGTTCATGGGGCGCGACGTCGCTGCCCTTGAGCCCTTTCAGCTGGCGCGACTGGGGTTGGGTTTCGTGCCCGAAGACCGCCGGGTGTTCACGCACTTGAGCGTTACCGAAAACCTTGAAGTAGGGCGCCAGGCCGACCGGCGCTGGCCCGATGGCACCGAAGCGCTGAACTGGACGCCTTCGCAGTTGTTCGAGTTTTTTCCCAATCTGGGGGCGATGCAGGACCGGCCCGGCGGACAAATGAGCGGCGGCGAGCAGCAAATGCTCACCGTCGCACGGACCCTGATGGGTAATCCTTTTCTGATTCTTCTGGATGAACCGTCCGAAGGTGTCGCCCCAGTCATCGTCGAGCAAATGGCCCAGATGATCCTCGCGCTCAAGGCCAAGGGCGCGAGCATTTTGCTGTCCGAGCAAAACCTGCATTTCGCTGAACTGGTGTCCGATCGTGCTTATGTGTTGGAAAAAGGCCAGATCCGCTATCAGGGCAGCATGGCTGAACTGGCCGCCAATGAAGAGGTTCGCAAGGCGTATCTGACGATGTAATGCGAGCGCCCGGCGTCCCTGCGGCATATATGAAGCAAAAGCCTGCGCGGGCACCGCCCAACTTCTCCGCGCTGAAAGAGGCACAGTGCTGGCCCCCTGACTGACGATTTGTAGGCAATATCCCTTTTTTTTCAGAATGTCGGGAAGGGGCTGCATGCGGATTTGTCTATTGGTGCTGGCCTTGGGGAGTTTGTCGGGGGCTGCGTTTTCGGTACAGGCCAAAACGTTGAGCAAGAATGATCGTTATGTCTGCAACTGGGGAGCGGGCGTTGCCGGATCGGCGCAAGCTTCCAAACTGTCTCGCGTGTCGTTGTACGGAGCACGCAACAAAGTACAGGCACGTAAATATACTCAACCGTGGATGCGCATGATGGCGCTGGGCATAACCGAACAAACGTACGACAGCGCATCGCGCCTCAAGCCCGCCGCGGTCAAGCAAACCTACTATGAAGATTGCATCAAACACGAAATGGCGCGTCGATAATGGTGTGGTAATGGATAGCGGGTTACACCCGATTCATACACGGGTTAAACATGACGGCTGCTTAAATTGAATTAATAACGGATGACTCTTGGCTTTTGAGGCGTTAGCATTGTCCGTGCGTAACGCGCTCCCCCTAAGTCAATGGAATTTAATCAATGTCTCGTCTCGCTGAATTTCGCAAACTTGAACAGCAACTCGCTCAACATCTGGCAGAACTAGAATCCCTTAAAAACGATTCCGGTCTGCAGAAAGAAATTGAATTCGAGACCAAATTGCGCGCACTGCTGGGCGAGTACAGCTTCAGTCTGAAAGACGTCATCAATATTCTTGACCCACAGGCCTCCCGCCGTTCCCAGGTGCAGGCTGTTGCTCCGGTCAAAGCTCAGCGCAAAGCACGCGACATGAAGGTTTACAAGAACCCTCACACTGGCGAGTTGGTCGAAACCAAAGGCGGCAACCACAAGCTGCTCAAACAATGGAAAGCCGAGCACGGCGCTGACACTGTTGAATCGTGGCGCTCTCACTGATTACCAAAGCCGCATTCGTGCGGCTTTCTTTTTTTGCGTTTTTCTTGCGCGGTCTTGATGTGACCATTTGTTTCAAAGTTTCAGCTTGTTGTAGCGTTTCATCTGATGGATTCTTCTGGTGATACCCAGCGTCAATCAGAGCGCTCCAAACTAATACTCGGCGACGGCTTTTGTTAACGCAGCGCCAGCACAGAAATATCCCTTCCCCACACGCCCTGCTATTAGATGACACTGCCGTGAATGTCATTTCTAGCTCAATAGTTGAGCTCGTCGTAACAAAGCCGCCATGGGTTTTTGACGATTCATTGGCGATGAATACACCCAAGCTATTGCGCCCCATGAATTGAACCTGCCGTTGGAGCAGCGGGGAACCTGGCGCCCCGACCCGTTGCCCCTATAGTTAACGTCATTCAATTCGCCGAGCAGAGCATGGTCATGCGCGAAATACTCAACAAGGAACCCTGGTGGGCTGCGCCGCCCACGCCGGGTCAGGACGAATCTGAACTGGAGTGGGGCTGGCTGGTGATTTACAGCGAGGGAGAACCACGGTTCGAGTTTGTCAAACAGCGGCCCTCTGACAGCGAGATCAGCAACCGCAAGAGTTGCCGGATCACCCCGCAGTCAGATTAAAAGGCGCACATTGTGTATGCGCATCAAACGTCATCAAGCGAGCGCGGTTCGTGCATCGGGCAGCCGTTGTGCTGGCTGCGAAAGCCGGCCGAATGTTCATAAGCCGGCTTGCGCACCCGGTTCACCCCACCCAGTGGACGATGCGCTGCAAGGCCGTGCCAAGGGCTGAAGCTCATACCTTCATCGATTGCCTGCTTGCGTGGCTCAGTCCATGAAGCCTGACGCGGGACTTCGATGCGCGCCACGGTCACGAACGGGCTCAGTTCCTCATCCCACGGCACCGATGCGTCTTCGATGGGCATTTTTTCCAGGTCAGTGGCGAGCTGTACGCGCACTTCCCACACCGCATCGTTATTGGCGAAGAACGTCTGCACCGCTTCGCGCAGGCCGTCCGGCTTGTCGTCGAGATCGATTTTTTGATCGGTCAGCTCTGTGAGGTTGGCAGACACCGGCACCACGCTGATCTTGGCGTAGTAAGGGCCGTACAGCACGGGCACCACGGTGTTGAACGTCTCGCCCAGAATATGCGTCAGTGGATGGCCGCCCAGGCTTTTCAAGGTGCCGCTTTCGCCGCCCACCGCTTCCACCGCCGTTTCGATCCCGCGCAGCACGGCGGACAGGGTTTTTTTCAAGCCGGGTGCTTTATCAGTGGTCTTCGCCAGCAGCTTGAGCGTTTTGAGAAATGCTTTGGGATCCGGTGCAGTGAACGCCTTGGCGTTCTGCATGACGAAATCCTGTGTCACCGCACCTTCGCCGCCGGGCAAGCGCTCGCCTTCGACGCCGATGATTTTTATCGCCAGGCCGCGCGGCGTGGAGACTTTGTCGTCCAGGATGTCTCCGGGATTGGTCGAAAAGCGCATCGCGACCGGGAGTGTGCCGGGGGTGGCGAAAGCACCTTGGGCCAGCACCGATCGCAGGCCTTCCAGGATATGGATATGGCCGTGCAACAAACCGTGCGCCTTGGCGTGAACACTGCGCACGGCGTGGCCGGAATCCTGATAGGTGGTTTCGAGAATGTCATGCATCGCTTCGACCAGGCCTTGGCTGGTTTGAGCTTCGTCGTCAGGGATCTGCTCGAACGCGGGCTGGAAAATCAACGGCTGGAGATTACTGCTTATCACGGTCATGGGCGCTACTCAGTCAGGTTGATCCGATGTCAGCGCCAATGCAGTTCTCGTCGACTTTTTGCGCTGACTATCACCTGACTCGTACGGTTTAGCGCGGTTCAGTGAATATGACGGACGTCCTCTTCTGTTACCTGCGGAACATTCCCACCAGCAGAATCAGGTTCAGGCTGACGATGAGCAGGGCGATAAACCAGGCGCAGATCGTGAGCGATCTGCCCGTCACCAGATTGCCCATCAGCTGTTTGTCGGAGACAAAGCGCACCAGCGGGATCACCGCGAAGGGCAGTTGCATCGACAGAATGACCTGGCTCAGGACCAGCAGTTTGGCGGTGCCACTGGCGCCGTAGATGCTGGTGACGACGATCACCGGGATGATCGCCAGACCGCGAGTGATCAGACGCCGCAGCCAGCCCGCGATTTTCAGGCGCAGGAAACCTTCCATGACGATCTGCCCGGCCAGCGTCGCGGTCACCGTCGAGTTGATCCCCGACGCCAGCAACGCCACCGCAAAGAGGACTGAGGCCATTGCCACACCGAGCATCGGTGACAGCAGGTGGTAAGCCTGTTCGATTTCGACTACGTCGGTTTTGCCGGCTTTGTGAAACACCGTGGCGGCTGTGATCAAAATCGCTGCGTTGACGAACAGCGCCAGCATCAACGCGATACTGCTGTCGGTCACGGCCCAGCGCAGGCCGATCTTGCGCCCGGCGTCGGTGCGGGGGTAGGCACGGGTCTGGACGATGGAGGAGTGCAGGTAAAGGTTATGCGGCATGACTGTGGCGCCGATGATCCCTATCGCCAGGTACAGCGCCGCCGGGTTGGTGACGACTTCCGCCTGTGGGATGAAGCCTGCGAGCACTTCGGCGAGCACAGGGTCGGCAAGGAACATCTGAATCGCGAAGCAGACGAAGATCAGCGTCAGCAGGGCGATGACGAACGCCTCCAGCGCACGAAACCCTCGGTTCATGAGCAGCAGAATCAGGAACACATCCACCGCCGAAATCACCGCGCCCCAGACCAGGGGAATGTCGAACAGCAGGTTCAAGGCAATGGCGGTGCCGATGACTTCGGCAAGATCGCAGGCGATGATCGCTGTCTCGCAGGCCAGCCATAGTGCAATGCAGACCGGGCGGCTATAGCGTTCGCGACAGGCCCGAGCCAGATCCCAACCGGTGGCGATGCCCAGTCGTGCAGACAACGCCTGAAGCACGATGGCCATGAGGTTGGAGAGCAGCACGACCGACAGCAGCATATAGCCGAACTGCGAGCCACCGGCAATATCGGTCGCCCAATTGCCCGGGTCCATATACCCAACGGCGACCATGTAGCCGGGGCCTGTAAATGCCAACAAGCGTTTGAACCAGTTGCCAGTCTTGGGCATGGCAATGCTGGAGCTCATCATGCCGCCGCCCAGCATAGATTCGGAGACGCGTGCTTCGTTATCGCTTGGTGGCATCGAAAGTCGCCTGGGTGAATGTGAACAAGCCCGTACAAAACACCCTACAGGACTGCCGAATAACCCGCATCAACCGGCAGTCAGCGTGGCCAGGGATTTCAGATAGTCGCCGAAGCCTTCACGGCAACGGCAGCTTTTGCGCGCGCTGGTGGTGACGCGGTTGACGGCAGTCCAGGTGATGGTAGCCCCGCTGCGCTCAAGATCTTCAATCAAATGCACATCCTCATGAGCGGGGAGCGCCCGGAACCCGCCCGCCCGGACATAGGCGGCGGCGCTGACGCCCAGGTTGGCCCCGTGGATGTGCCGATGACCGTCAACGGGGGTGTAGTGCGCATCGTAGCGCTCGCGAACGAATTCCGAATGTTCGGACCAGTCCGCCACTTCAACCACGCCGCATACCGCATCGGTGTCGAACTTCACCTGATCGGCCAGCCAGGAGTAAGGCACCACGGTGTCTGCGTCAGTGAACGCCAGCCATCTTGCGCCGCGTTCCAGCATGAGTTTGGCGCCCTCGGCGCGGGTCATGCCGACGTTTCGGTGGTCGCAGGCATGGGTAAAAACGTCATGACTTTGCGCAACGAGCATGGAGCCGTCGTCGCAGGCGTCCAGCACAATGAGGATTTCAACGGATTCTTGGGCCAGATCCTGGTGAGCGGCGGCTGCCAGCAATGACTTGATGCAGTCGTCCAGGACCAGTTCTTCGTTATGCGCAGGAACAATAATTGCAATCATCGGCAAGTCTCGTCGCGGCGCAAGCGACGATCGCGTTGGCCTTACAATGTCGATGGCGTGTTCTGAAATTGGTTTCAACTTTTCGCCTGGCGACGGACCGTGAGTACGCCACCCGTTCAAATGGATAGAACGGGGCGATCTGAACCGCCCCGTTCGGGTGTTGTATTCACGCTGTTGCGATGGCTTTGGCGATGGCCTCGTTGAATGCCGGCAGGTCATCCGGGGTGCGGGAGGTAATCAAAGTCCAACCGTTGGCGCCGCACTGTTTGACTTCCTCGTCGACCCATTGGGCAGCACCGGCGTTTTCCAGGTCCAGGCGCACGCTTGGATATGAGGTCAGCGTTTTGCCTTTGATCACGCCGGCGTTGATCAGCAACCATGGGCCGTGGCAGATGGCGGCAACGACTTTACCGGCGTCAGCGAAGGCTTTGACCAGCTGCTGAGCATCGGCGTCCTGGCGCAGGGTGTCGGCATTGACCGTCCCGCCCGGAATCACCAACGCATCAAAATCGGCGGCATTCAGGCCCGCCAGCGTGCTGTCGGATTCGACGGTTTTGTCTTTCTCGGTGTCCTGCACAAAAGTCTGGGTGGTGCCGCCCTTGCTCGACGCGTGAGTGACCGTCGCGCCGAAACCGCGCAGGGCTTCCAGCGGCTTGACCAGTTCGTCGCGCTCGATGCCGGTGTTGGAAGTGATGATCAGGATTTTCTTGCCTTGCAGTTGGGTACTCATTGCGTCATGCCCTTGTAGTCAGTAATGGATGCGTTCGCCGCCAGCGCGGTCGTTGGCGGCGCTGACATTGGGAGGGCGTGGCAAAACTGAAAGTTCAGCCCGATTGATTGAGCTGTCACTGAAAAGGGGGATGGGGGCGGTTACGTATCGCGGAGCAAGTCGTGGGCGTTCAACAGTTCATAGGCGATTTCAGGACGTTTTTCCAGGCCCCGGCGGATAGCGGTCGGGATCGACTGCCGTGTCTTGCGGCACAGGCCGGGCAGCGTTTCGATTTGAAAACCGATGCCGCGCACGGTGCGTACTTCGTTCAAACCGGGGGCGATGCTGACGCGAATGCCGAGTTGCTCGTACATCCGCTGTTGCAGGCGTTGCAGATCGCTGAGGCTGGTGATGTTTTCCAGACGCTCGAGCAAACGCTTTTCTTCAATGCGAGTCAGCCAGAGGATGCGCAGGTCGGCGTCCGGCTGTTCAAGTAGCCGATCGCGCTCGCAATCGCAAGCGCCGGGCGGGCAGGGTGAGCGGGTCGGTGGGGAGGTGTCCATGGGCTGGCATCATAGCGATGGATTGGCAGGTTTGACCATTGCCAACGGCTACCTCTGTAGGAGCGAACTTGTTCGCGAAGGGGTGTGTCAGGCGCGACGTCTCGCGAACAAGTTCGCTCCTACAGCAATATTTGTTGTCCATAGGTTAGAGAGCGACTTTTTTATGTGGATGAGGAGTGGTGATGAATAGGCTTATGAAGGGCTTGGCCTGTCTGACGATCACCATTGCGGCAAATGGATTGCTGGGTGTCGCAACCGTCTCGGCCGGGGCAAGTGCACCGGCCGCAGTGGGCGCGGGTATTGGCGCCGGCGCCAATTCCGCTGGCAATGGTGGGGTCACTGGCACGGTCAATGGCAACCGCAATCCCAACCGACGCAACCCCGATACGCAACAGCCGTCAACCTCGGAGCAGACGGGAAACGGCACCGCTGACACCCTGCAACAGCAACGTCAGCAAAGCGGTGAGCAGATGATTCAGGAACGCAAAGGGCAGAGCGGCGATACCCGATGAATCACGCGCCATCCAGTGTCGGGCGGGTAAATGCCTGGCGCATCCGATCAATCTCGGTGCGGCAGATGCATCCCGTCAGATGATCGTTCACCAGCCCCATGGCCTGCATGAAGGCGTAAATGGTGGTGGGTCCGACGAAGGTCCAGCCGCGTTTTTTCAGCGCTTTTGACAGGCGGATCGACGCAGGCGATACAGGGTTCGCGGTCCAGTAATCCAGATCGACCAACGCTGGCCGCTCGTTATCAGCCGGCTCGAACGACCACAGCCACGCGGCCAGTGAGCCGGTCTCGTCGATCAGTTTCCGCGCGCATCTAGCGTTGTTGATGGTCGAGAGAATCTTGCTACGGTTTCTGACGATGCCCGGATTGCCCATCAATCGTTCGACATCCGCTTCGTTGTACGCCGCCACGGTGTCGATGTCGAAGCCGTCGAACGCCGCACGAAAATGCTCGCGTTTGCGCAAAATGGTGATCCACGCCATGCCCGCCTGGAACCCTTCCAGACAAATCTTCTCGAACAGCAGAACGTCGTCACTGACCGGACGGCCCCATTCGCTGTCGTGGTAATGCAGATATTCCGGCGCCGCCGAACGCCACAGGCAGCGCGTGCTGCCGGATTCGTCAATCATCAGGCCGGGGGCAGTCGTGGTCATGCAGCACTCCTCGCGATATTCTCGGCACACCTTAAAGGAGACTTTCATGCGCGTCGCATCGTTCGTAGCACACTTGATTGCGTTGTCGTCGGGCCTGGCATTCGCCGCGGTGGCAACTGCCAGCGAAGAAACGCAGTTGGTGCAGTCGATCAACGCCTATCGCAGTCAGGCACAGCGCTGCGCCGGGCAGGTTTCGCAAGAGTTACCGCCGTTGACGACAGACGCTCGCCTCAACCTTCCGGCGACCGGCAGCGGGGATTTGCAACAGGCACTGGCTCGCGCGTCTTACCCGATGGTCAGCGTGCAGGCGATTACCTTGTCCGGCCCTCGAGATGCGCAATCGGCCATGGCGGTGGTGCAGGAAAGCTTCTGTCAGGTGGTGCTCAACCCGCAATTCATCGACGTGGGCGTGAGTCGGGACGGGCGTGATTGGCGCATTGTGCTGGCGCGTCCCTTGTTGACGGCCGGGCTGCGCAGTTGGCAGACCGAGGGTCAAAAGGTGCTGGAGCTGATCAACACCGCCCGTGCTCAACCGCGTACCTGCGGCGCTCAGTCATTCACCGCCACGGCGCCATTGGCCTGGAATGCAAACCTGGCAACCGCCGCCCAAAGCCACAGTCGGGCGATGGCCAACAACAACTTCTTTGATCACCTGGACCGAGATGGCCGCACCCCCGGTGATCGCGCGGAACTGGCCGGCTACATCGGTCAGCAAGTGGGCGAGAACATCGCTGCCGGGCAAGATACCCCGCGCAAAGTGGTCGACGGTTGGCTCGCCAGCCCCGGGCACTGCGCCAACCTGATGAACCCCCAGTTCAAGGAACTGGGCGCGGCCTACGCCACCGATCCCAAGAGCGATGCCGGGGTGTATTGGACAACTGTGTTTGGCGCGCAATGATTTTTGATAATCAAGTGTGCCGCTGTAGGAGCGAACTTGTTCGCGAGGAATTTAATGCGGTGTGTCAGGCACAACGCCTCGCGAAGAAGTTCGCTCCTACAGAGCTCGATTAAAGCCCCGCCTTCGCCGCGCCCCGTATCGCTTCCAGGAGCATCGCGAACGCGGGATTGTCGTTATCGGCGCCCCAGATCAGGTGCAGTTCGCTTTGCACCCCTTCACCCAGATCGATGTCGCGAAACACTACGTCCTTGAACACCACGCTGGTCGCGCATCGCGGCACCAGCGCCAGCCCCATGCCGGCGTTCACCAGCGCCAGAATCGTCAGCGACGACCCCAGCCACTGCACGTACTGCGGCGCGACGCGGGCTGAGCGCAGCATGCCGGTGAGCAACTCGTTGAACGGTGGATAGGCTGAATGCGAGTACATCAGAAACGGTTGAGCGTCGAGATCGGCGACCGTCACGCTCGACGCGCTGGCCAGCCGGTGACTGCTCGGCACCGCCAGCACAAACGGCTCGCGCACCAGACATTCGGTCTCGTACCCAGGCTCCAGGAGCGGCGCGCGCACGATGCCCAGATCGATGCGCCGCGCACGCAGGGCTTCGTGCTGCTGATAAGTATTCATTTCCGAGAGGGAGATTTTGACGTGGGGCTGCTTGAGCCGCGCCTCGGCGATGACTTTGGGCAGAAACTCGTACACCGCGCTGCCCACGAAGCTGATCGACACCGTGCCAATGTCGCCCTCGGCAAAGCGCTTGGCCGACACCGCCGCCTGTTGCGCGCGCTCCAGCAGATTCTGCGCTTCGACAAAGAACGCCCGACCCGCCGCAGTCAGTGCCACGCTGCGTGTACTGCGGGTGAAAAGCGCGACGCCCAGGTGATGTTCGAGCAACTGAATCTGCCGACTCAGCGGCGGCTGGGTCATGTTCAGACGTTCCGCAGCACGACGAAAATTCAATTCCGTGGCCACAGTGGTAAAGCAGCGCAACTGAGCGAGTTCGAACATTGATTCAATCCAGGTATCAATCAAGTGCCAATCTAGATTAGACGGTAACAATCAGAGCGTACATGATCGGCGTGTTCCCACAAAAATAATGATCGGGAGTTCGGCCCTTGAATCACATTCCCCTGAACGGCGCGCAGTCAGCAGACGGCGATACTGTCCTTGCCCGCGCTGCCGCCAAAGTAAAACGGCATGTATTGCCCCTGTTTGTGGTGATGTTCATCGTCAACTACATCGACCGGGTCAACATCGGTTTCGTGCGCAGCCACATGGAAACCGACCTGGGCATCGGTGCCGCAGCCTACGGTCTGGGCGCTGGCTTGTTCTTCGTCGGATACGCCTTGTTCGAAGTCCCGTCCAACATGCTGCTGCAACGCTACGGCGCCCGCGCCTGGCTGACGCGCATCATGTTCACCTGGGGCGCTGCGGCGATGGCCATGGCGTTCGTCAAGGGTGAAACCAGCTTTTATGTGCTGCGTTTCATTCTCGGCGCGGCAGAAGCGGGCTTCTTCCCCGGCATCATTTATTACTTCACCCAGTGGCTGCCCTCGACAGAGCGCGGTAAAGCCATGGCAATTTTTCTCAGCGGCTCGGCGATTGCCTCGGTCATCTCAGGTCCTGTGTCAGGTGCGCTGTTGAACGTCAGCGGTCTGAGCCTGCACGGCTGGCAGTGGATGTTCCTGATTGAAGGGTTCGCCTCGATCATCCTCTGTGGCTTCGTCTGGTTTTGGCTGCAGTCGCATCCGCGTCAGGCCAAATGGCTGACCGATGAAGAAAAGGACGCACTTGAAGGCGCGATCGCCGAAGAACAGCGTCAGCGTGAAGCGACTCAGACCGTCAAGCCGTCGATGTTCAAACTGCTCGCTGACCGGCAGATCGCGCTGTTCTGCTTCATCTATTTCTCCATCGCCCTGACCATTTACGGCGCCACGTTCTGGCTGCCGAGCATGATCAAGAAGATGGGCAACATGGGCGACTTCCAGGTCGGCCTATTCAACTCGATTCCGTGGATCATCTCGATCATCGCGATGTACGGCTTTGCAGCCATGGCCTCCAAGTGGAAACACCAGCAGGCCTGGGTTGCGCTGACGCTGGTGATCGCCGCCTTCGGCATGTTCATGTCTACCGTCGGCGGGCCGATCTTCGCCTTCGTCGCCATCTGTTTTGCCGCCATCGGGTTCAAGGCCGCATCGGCGTTATTCTGGCCGATCCCCCAGGGCTATCTGGACGCGCGAATCGCCGCAGCGGTGATCGCGTTGATCAACTCCATCGGCAACCTCGGCGGCTTCGTCGCGCCTACCACTTTCGGCTTTCTGGAACAGACCACCGGCTCGATTCAGGGCGGTCTGTACGGCCTGGCCATTACTTCGCTGGTGGCGGCGGTGGTGATCTTCTTCGCCCGCACCACGCCCAAGGGCGATGCGCCGAACTCGCTGATGGGAAAGCCCGCACCGGTGGCTGAACCGGTGCAGTCCTCCGGCCATAGTCGTCATGTCTTAACCCCTGATCAATCGGGAGCAGTCTCTTGAAAATCACTCGCGTAACCGTTACCCCCATTGCCTTTCGTGATCCGCCGCTGCTCAACGCCAGCGGCATCCACGAACCCTTTGCGCTGCGCTCGATCATTGAGATCGAAAGCGATAACGGCTACATCGGTCTGGGTGAAAGCTACGGCGACGCTCCGGCGCTGGCGATCCAGCAACAGCTGCAAAGCCAGCTGATCGGGCTTGATCCGTTCAACCTCAACCAGCTGCGGACCATCGTTCAAGCCACCGTTGCCGCGAACAAACCGGCGAGCATTGCCGGGGCGGAACTGGCGCCTGGCTCTCATGCCAGCAAAGCAGTGAGCAATGCCTATTCGGCGTTCGAAGTGGCGTTCCTGGATTTACAGGCGCATTACCTGAACGTGCCGCTGGTGGATTTGCTGGGCGGGGCGATTCGCGACGAGATCCCGTTCAGCGCCTATCTGTTCTTCAAATACGCGCAGCACGTCGATTCGCCCTACAAGCCGGACAATTGGGGCGAGGCTCTGAATGAGGAGCAGATCGTTGCCCAGGCCGGGCGCATGATTGAGGCGTATGGCTTCAAAAGCATCAAGCTCAAGGCCGGCACGCTGCCGCCCGAGCACGAAGTGTCGTGCATCAAGGCGCTGAAAAAGGCGTTCCCCGGTTATCCGCTGCGTATCGATCCCAATGGCAACTGGTCGCTGGAAACATCCATTCGCATGGCTGAGCTGCTGGGCGACGACCTCCAGTATTACGAGGACCCGACGCCGGGCCTTGAGGGCATGTCCGAGCTGCACAAACGCACCGGTTTGCCGCTGGCGACCAATATGGTGGTCACCGATTTCGACGAGTTCCGCCGCAGCGTGGCGCTTAATAGCGTGCAGATCGTGCTCGCCGACCACCATTATTGGGGCGGGCTGCGTGATACCCAGGCGCTGGCGAAGATGTGCGACACCTTCGGCCTGGGCGTGTCGATGCATTCCAACTCGCACCTGGGCATCAGTCTGATGGCCATGGCCCATGTCGCCGCAGCGGTGCCCAATCTTGATTACGCCTGCGACACCCATTACCCGTGGCAAGAGCCGGACGAAGAAGTGATCAAGGGCGGCAAGCTGCCAATCGTCGATGGCTGCGTGAAGATCACTCGCGCTGCGGGTCTGGGGCTGGAGATCGATCAGGATCAGCTCGCCAAACTGCATGAACAGTTCCTGACCTGCGGCATTCGCCAACGTGACGACGTCAAGCAAATGCAGCGCTACAAGCCGGACTGGAAAGCGCTCAAGCCTCGCTTCTGAACGAATGTGTGTTTTGCCCGGTTCATGATCTGATTCGTCAGGCGTAACCGGGCTTTTTTGTGTCTGAATCAGCGACATCGATTCTGTAGGAGCCAACTTGTTGGCGAGGCGGTTCTTGCGGGGTGCCAGGGGTGACGCCTCGCGAACAAGTTCGCTCCTACACGGTCTTCGCTCAGGCAAACATGCTATCGGTCGGGAATATTACAGAACGGTGAACAGGGGCCGATGGTCATGGACAAGCCGTGAGCGTTTTCCCTCGCGAGCTACCCATCAATTTGCCGGAGTTTGTCCCGGCGCAGTTCTTGAGTGCTTGATCGTTCATGAAAAAAAGCCTGCCTGGCCGCCTGAAAGTGCTGATGTCCGTGCCGCGCGACAATCCTCGGCTGCTCAAAGCGCAGTTCGTCGCGTTGTCCCGTCAGTTGCCGATGATGTATTTGATCCTGCTGGTCAACACTCTCGCGTTGGCTGCGACCCATTACGCCACTGCGCCGCGCTGGCTGGTGGTGTATTGCCCGCTGCTATTGACGCTGGTGGGCGGATGGCGCGCGCTGATGTGGCTGCGAATCCGCCGGGAATTGCCACCGCCTGAAAAGATCCTCAGTACGCTGATCCGCACCAGTCGATTGTCCGGGCCGATTGCGGTGGGTTTTACGGGCTGGTCTCTGGCGTTGTATCCCTACGGCGATGTCTACACCCAGAATCATGTGGCGTTTTACATGGCGATCACGGTCATCGTCTGCATCTTTTGTCTGATGCATTTGCGTCCGGCGGCGCTGACCACTGCAGCGGTAGTCAATATCGCGTTCGTCGCGTTCTTCGCCTCCACCCATAACCCGATATTCATTGCGATGGCGGTGAACGTTTTTCTGGTGACGGCGGCCATGTTGTTTGTGCTGCAAAACCACTATCGCGATTTCACCCGACTGGTGAACATGCAAGCCAGCAGCGAACGGTTGAGCAATGAAAACCAGCGGCTGGCCAATCAGGACAGTCTGACCGGGCTGCCCAACCGTCGGCAATTTTTCAGCGTGCTCGACGCCCAACTGGACCTCGCCACCAGCGGTAATACTCGCTTGGCCGTGGGTTTGATCGACCTCGACGGCTTCAAGCCGGTCAACGATATTTACGGCCACCGCGTCGGCGACACACTGCTGGTGCAGGTCGGCCGGCGGCTGCAGAGTTTTGTGACCGATGAGGTGCATCTGGCCCGCCTCGGTGGCGACGAGTTTGGTTTGATCATGTCCGGCCCGATCAGCGATGACGGGCTGCGCAGGCTGGGTAACAGTGTGTGCGATACCATCCGTGAACCCTTTCCCATCGGCGATATCCAGATTCAGATCAGCGCATCGCTCGGCGTGGTGATCTTCCCGGACATGGCGACTTCCAGCGTTGAGGTCTACGAATACGCGGACTACGCCTTGTACCAGAGCAAAAAACTCGCGCCCGGCAGCCTGTGTCTGTTCTCCGGCGTTCATTATCAGCAGCTCAATCGCGACGTATTGACCGAGCAGGGCTTGCGACGGGCCAATATCGTCGAAGAATTCGCCGTCGTGTTTCAGCCCATCATCGACATCCGCGCCCAGCGCACCGTCGCTTTCGAAGCGCTGGCGCGCTGGGTCAGCCCCGAACTTGGCAACGTTGCGCCGTGCCATTTCATTGCGGTCGCCGAGCGGATCGGGTTGGTCAGCCGGTTGACTCTGCCGTTGTTGGAAAAAGCCCTCGCCGCCGCGCGGACCTGGCCTCAAGACGTGCGTCTGTCTTTCAATCTGTCGGCCCACGACTGCGGCTCCGAAGAGGCCGTGCAACTGATTATGGCGGTTGTCAGGCGCAGTCAGTTCGACCCGCGCCGACTGGATTTCGAGATCACCGAAACCGCAGTCATCCAGGACATCGTCCAGACCCAACGTGCGATTAGCCTGTTTCGGCAACTGGGGTGTGGCATTTCGCTGGACGATTTCGGCACGGGCTATTCCAGCCTCAGCCAGATCCACGCGCTGTCGCTGACCAAACTCAAGATCGACCGCAGTTTTATCACTAACATTCATCAGGACCCGGCCAGCTACAAGATCGTCAAATCATTGTTGGCGCTCAGCCAGGACATGGAGCTTGAATGCATCACCGAAGGCGTCGAAACCGAGGAGGAACTGCAAGCCCTGAAAACCCTGGGCTGCACCCTGGTGCAGGGCTATCTGTTTTCCGAGCCGCTGGCGGTGGACAAAGTGGCGGAGTGGTTGCAGCGCGATCCGCATGTTCAGGTCAGGAATGCTTCCTGAACGGCTGGGAGTAACGTTTCAGCCGCCTCGCTTGAGGCGTGTCACTGGAACCCTCAACCCGAGGTAAATCAAATAAATCTGCCGCCGTTTTGACCGATGCGATAGTCTTCGCACCATTGTCGATACAGACACTTGGACGGAAAGCTATAGATGGCGCCTGATGATTATCTCGTAATGACCAGCAAAGAATGGGCGGGGCTGCGCGCCAGCACGCCGCTGACTTTGTCTGAAGAAGAACTGTCGGCGTTGCGAGGTGTAAACGAAGATATTTCCCTGGAAGACGTTTCCAACATCTACCTTCCGTTGTCCCGATTGATCAACCTGCATGTCAGTGCGGCCCATAACTTGTCCGGCATCAAGGACACGTTTCTGGGGCGTCCGGCGCACAAGCAGACATTCGTGATTGCCGTCGCGGGCAGTGTCGCCGTGGGCAAGAGCACTTTTGCCCGGGTGTTGCAGGCGCTGATGGCGCGCTGGCCCGACCATCCGCGGGTTGATCTGGTCACCACCGATGGCTTCCTGCACCCCAACGCCAAGCTCGACGGCGAAGGCATCATGCACCGCAAGGGCTTCCCCGAAAGTTACGACCGCAAGCGCATGGTGCGTTTTTTGTCCGACCTCAAGGCCGGCGCTGCGCAAATCACTGCGCCGGTCTATTCCCACATCAGTTACGACATCGTTCCCGACCAGTTTCAAACCGTGAACCAGCCTGACATTCTCATTTTCGAGGGTTTGAATGTGCTGCAAACCGAGGGCGACAGCAGTCAGAAGCCCGGCAGCATCGTCTCGGACTTTTTCGATTTTTCGATCTACCTGGACGCCGACGAAACCAACATTGAACAGTGGTACGTGGAACGTTTCTTGATGCTGCAACAAACGGCGTTCCGTGCACGCGGCGCTTATTTTCGCGAGCTGGCTGACCTCGATCCGGCCAAATCGCCGGACGCCGCGCGCAAGATCTGGCACGACATCAACCGGCCCAATCTGCTGGAAAACATCCTGCCCACCCGCGAACGCGCCAACCTGGTGGTGCGCAAAAGTGCAGACCATTCAGTGAAGGAGCTTTGGTTGCGTTGAGGTTGCCGGGGCGACGCCAGCCTGTAGCAATTCAATCGCGCCAGGTTGCTGATTTCTCGGATCGCAGAAACCCGTGGGAGCGGACCTGTCCACGAAGAGGCCAGTACATCCGACATACCTGCTGCGCCTGATACATTGCCTTCGCGGTCAGGTCCGCTCCCACAGTATTGATGTCTGTTCAGCCACCGCGTTGTGCAGAAACCCCTGTGCGCAGAGGCTGCAATCGGTGCTGTGATTTTGCCTGCCGACAAGGATTTCATCAGGAGTCTGACCATGCGCATGAACGCTGTGATCGTGGTGTTGCTCACCGGGCTGGTGGCGGCAACTTATGGTTTCGGGATTTACCTTTTTGCCCAACTGGTGCCGGACATGCGCGCCAGCCTCGGGTTTGACATCACCTACGTTGGAGCCATCACGGCAGCCGGGCAGTTCGGTTTTCTGCTCTGCGCCCTGCTGGCTGCCTGGCTGACTCCCCGATTGGGCGGCGGCTGGGTGATCTTCGGCTCGGGTGTGGTCTGTGGCGTCGCATTGCTGTTGATCCCGCTGTCGCACAACGTGTTCGTCATTGGCTTGTTGCTGACCGTGCTGGCAGGTACAGCCGCCACCGTGTTTGTGCCGATGGTTGATGTGCTGTCCCGCGCCGTCGCCTATCGCTATAGGGGCATGGCGATGGGCCTGGTCTCCAGCGGCACCAGTTATGGGGTGTTCATCAACAGCCTGCTGGTGCCGATGTATGCGCCACAAGGCGATTGGCGCACGGTGTGGTGGATCGTCGGGCTGTTGACGGTGGTGATCTCGATCGCGGTGTTTGTTGTCTTCAAGCAGGCGCGGCTGTTTCAAAGGGTGGTGGACGACCCGACCTCAGCGGCCGTGTCGACGGCGGTTGCTGAAACAGTCGGCGGTAAGGCAAACCCGCTTTTGCAGCCTTGGGTGCTGACCATCTGGTCGATGAATTTCCTGATTGGGTTCTCGACGTTTCCGTTCCAGAACTATCTGTCTTCCTACCTGCGCACCGAGCTTGGGTTTGCGGTCGAGCGTACGGCGCAGATCTGGGCGGTGATCGGCTTCGTTGGCATGTTCGCAGGTCTAGCCGTGGGGTGGCTGTCGGACCGAGTCGGCCTGCGCGCGGCAATGCTGCTGGTGTACTTCAATGTTGCGCTGGCGGCGCTGATCTTCGTGTTGCATCCAGCAGGGTTTTGGCCGCTGCTGGCGGGCATCCTGTTCGCCATCGCCTTCTACCCGATCTTCGGCCTTATCCCGGCATACGTCTCGAAGATGGCCAGCACGGCGGCGCTGGCCGTCACTATTTTCGGGATTGCCAACATCATGCAAGGGGTCGGCGGCATGATCGGCAACTATTGCGCAGGGCTTTTGGCCAGTGCCAGTGGGACATTTGTCGGGGTGTATGCAGCCATCTGCGGGGTCGCAGTCTTACTGGGTGGATTGACCCTGCGGTTGCCGAAGACCGTGAACAGCGATCCTGCCAATCAGTAGCGTCGATTTCATCATTGATCGTTCTGATGCGCAGCCTGAGGAACAATCAATGAGTCCGGGGTTGACGCGATCCCAGTAGAAGCTGACGAGCAGCGCGAGGCTGCGATTGCGGTACTTCTGACCCACCGCACTCTCAGCTTCGCGGGCAAGCCTCGCTCCAACAGGATCTTCGGCGCCGTTCAATCGCGGTGAGGAGTCGCGCGTATTGCTTTTAATTCTGGCCGAAGGCCGTTGGAGCGAGGCTTGCCCGCGAAGTCAGCAACCCGGTCTTTCTCCAACAGGATCTGCGGCGCCAATCAGGAAACGTCTTATCCCGTGAACCGTAGCGCATTGGTCAGATCACCCATCGGCGCTTGCCCGCGGGCGATCATGGCGTTGTCGCGTTCGCTCAGGCCGTTGAGTGTTTCCAGGTCGTGTACGCGGGTGATCAGGCGCAGGATCGAGGCGGTGTCGTAGACCGTGTGATCCACCGTGCCTTTGCGTGCGAACGGCGAAATGACCAGCGCCGGGATGCGAGTGCCGGGGCCCCAGCGGTCGCCTTGGGGTGGGGCGACGTGATCCCACCAGCCGCCGTTCTCGTCCACCGTGACCACAATCACCATGTTTTCCCACTGCGGGCTTTCGCGCAGCACCTTGATGGCGCGGTCGATGTGTCGATCGCCCGACGCCACGTCGGCGTAACCGGCGTGCATGTTCAGATTGCCTTGCGGCTTATAGAACGAAACGGCAGGCAAAGTGCCGGCCTTGGCATCGGCAAAGAACTTATTGGTGCCGACCTCATCGCCCAGGCCCCCGTCACGCAGGCGTTTGCTGCGCTCTTGCGGATGCTCAGGGCCTTGCTGCCTGAAGTAATTGAAAGGCTGATGGTGATACTGAAAATTGGGGATTTTCGGAATGCCACCCGAATCCTTGAATTGATCCAGCGTCGCCTGCCAGGCACCGGCATACCACGCCCAATCGATGTTCTTTTTCGACAGCTTGTCGCCGATGTGTTCGTGGCTTTGCGGCACCAGTACGTTGGCCAGGTCCGGTTTGGAATAGTCCGGTTTCTCCGGGTCGCGTAGCCAGGTAGGCCAATACGGCGGGGCGAGGGTATTGACCCCGTAGCCGTCCGGGGTCAGTGCGCTGGGACCAAACTGCGGCGGACCGGTCAGCGCGCTGGCGGGGGATTTCTCCAGTGGCTTGAGTCGAAAATCACGGGGGTTGTCGCTTTCCAGCGCAGCAATCTGTGATTTGGCCGCTGAATTGGCGGCGTCCGGGTAAAACGGTGCTGTCGCCGCGACCAAGTACTGGTGATTGAGAAACGAGCCGCCGAAGGCACCCTGGAAGAAGTTATCGCAGAGCACGAACTCTTTGGCGACGTCCCACAGGCGCAAGGAATATTGCGACTGGCTGTAGTAGCCCATGGGCAGGCCGCCGGAGTCCGCCCAGGCGACGAAACCATCATTCTTGCCACCGTTGATCTGCATCTGGTTCTGGTAGAACACATGCCACAAATCCCGGGTCACCAATCCCAGCGGCAGGTCTTCACCGGCTGGCCCTTTAAGCGGGTAGGGCGCGTTGGGCAGGTTGTCCTGGAACTGCACGCCGGTGGCATAGGTCACGCCGTCCACACTTTGCGGACCTACTTGCAACACACCGCCCCACGCCGGGGGCAGTGTTTGCAGGACCTTGCCGTCGCGGTCGCGCTGTTGATAGTCGGCAGGCTTGAGCGCAGACAGCGGCTTTTCGACGCCGGGGAAATCGCCGAACAGGTTATTGAAACTGCGGTTTTCGGCGTAAATCACCACGATGGTCTTGACGTTATCGCGCAGCGCCTTGTCCAGATCAGGCCCGGTGAGTGAAGTCTCCAGAGCGCTGTCTCTGCCTGCGTCCGCTTGCTTGGCGTTGACGTAACTGCCCAGCGTGGCGCCTGCACCCAGTACCGCAACGCCGCCTAAAAAGCGGCGTCGGCTGGTATCGGCAGGCGTATCGCTGGCGGACGGCGTGCACGGGGCTTGGGGTTTATCGCTCATGGCTCTACCTGCTCGCTGGGCCTAAGTTGTTGCAAATGATTTCGACGCAGCCTAGCGAGGCAGTGTGACGGTAATGCTACAGAGCAAGCGCACATTTGTTGTGGTGCAGGTATCCGGCCGGCCAGGGCAATGAAGTCATCGGGGCTCGGCAGGGTTACCGGATTGGGTGTTGTAATGCTCGACGATGCGTTCGATTTCGCCGGACATCTTCATCCGCAACAGTGTGCGCATGATGCGCTGAGCCGGGACGTCGGGATCATTGCGCACCACGCAACCAACGGGTTGTTCATCAATGTTCCACACCGCGACCAGTTTGTCGGCGTCCTTTCGGCCTCGGTTGTACCAATCCAGGGACCATTGCGTGTCTACGGCGTATCGATAGCGATGGGCTGCGAGTTTTTGCAGCACCTGGTCCTGGAGCCGGGCGTCTTCGCGAATGAGGTCGCGCCGGTCGAACAGAGCGTCCAGCGCCGGATAGGAATAGCCCAGCACGGTGCCGATATGATCGCCCAGAATGTCGCTGAGCTGGACCGACGTCGAGTTCCATGAGGTGCTGATCAGCACGTTGCGCTGATTGAGTAATGGCAGGCTCCAGGTGTAATCGCCCGACATGCCTGGCAGCCACGATTGCGCCGCATAACAGAGCACATCGACCTCACCCCGATCCAGAGCCGCTTGCACGCGCAAGCGCGGATAGACGCGGTATTCAGGGGTTTGATCGATCTGATGCGACAGGCTTTGCATGATATCGAACAAAATACCTTCGGTCGGGCCATCGCGGCCCACTTGCATCAGCGGCATCGACCAGCTGTCAGCCACTGAAAACCGCAGCGACGGCCCAGCCGTCACGGCTGAAGCGTTTGTTAGCACTAAAGCACTCATTACCAACCGACGCATCCGGGACCCTCAAAGTGTGCAACGCAGTGCTGTGGGCCAGTGTAACGTTCGAACAGCGGCGTGAGCCTAACCTTATTAAAGCCATAACCAACGTACATCGGATGCAATTTTAGTGCTGCTCCGCTAGCATTGCGGTCTTCCGCTTCCCAGTCGCGACGGTTTTCGATGAGTTATCAGGTTCTTGCACGTAAATGGCGTCCGCGCTCGTTCCGCGAAATGGTCGGCCAGACCCATGTGCTCAAGGCCTTGATCAACGCGCTGGACAGCCAGCGCCTGCACCACGCCTATTTATTCACGGGAACCCGTGGCGTTGGCAAGACCACCATCGCGCGAATCATCGCCAAATGCCTGAACTGTGAAACCGGCATCACTTCGACCCCCTGCGGCGAGTGTTCGGTGTGCCGCGAGATCGATGAAGGCCGCTTCGTCGACCTGATCGAGATCGACGCCGCGAGCCGGACCAAGGTCGAGGACACCCGCGAACTGCTGGACAACGTGCAATACGCCCCCAGTCGCGGACGCTTCAAGGTCTACCTGATCGACGAAGTGCACATGCTCTCCAGCCACTCGTTCAATGCGCTGCTCAAAACCCTCGAAGAGCCGCCGCCCTACGTCAAATTCATCCTGGCGACCACCGATCCGCAAAAGCTGCCGGCGACTATTCTGTCGCGCTGCCTGCAGTTCTCCCTGAAAAATATGACGCCTGAACGCGTGGTCGAGCATTTGACCCATGTGCTGGGCGTCGAAAACGTGCCGTTCGAAGACGACGCGCTGTGGCTGCTCGGCCGCGCTGCCGATGGCTCCATGCGCGATGCCATGAGCCTGACCGATCAGGCGATTGCCTTCGGCGAAGGCAAAGTCATGGCCGCCGACGTGCGCGCCATGCTCGGGACGCTGGATCACGGCCAGGTGTTCGACGTGCTCACCGCACTGATCGACGGCGACGCGCGCAGTCTGCTCGAAGCAGTTCGGCATCTGGCCGAGCAGGGCCCTGACTGGAATGGCGTGCTCTCGGAAATTCTCAACGTGCTGCACCGCGTGGCGATCGCCCAGGCGCTGCCCGAAGGAGTCGACAACGGCCACGGGGATCGTGATCGCGTGCTGGCGCTGGCCCAGGCATTGCCGGCCGAAGACGTGCAGTTTTATTACCAGATGGGCCTGATCGGGCGCCGTGATCTGCCGTTGGCGCCGGACCCGCGAGGCGGCTTTGAGATGGTCCTGTTGCGCATGTTGGCGTTTCGCCCGGCGGACAACGACGATGCGCCCAGGCAATCACTAAAGTCAGTGGGGATCAGCCCGGCCACGGCTGATTCCCAAAAAACGGTGGCCGGTGCAGCGCATGTTGCTCCGGCGGTGCTCACCGCTCCGGCAGTTGTCGCCCCCGCCTTGATGCCCGCCCCGGCACCGGTCGCGCAGCCTTCGCCAGTAGTTGCGCCAGTCGCAACGCCTGCGCCGGTAGAGGAAGTCGACCTGCCGTGGAATGAGCCCAAAAGCGCTGCGCCGGAGAACGCGCCGGCACTACAACCTGATCAGGCGCCCGCTGACGAAGAAATCCCCGAGCCGGTGCTCGACACGGTGGCCGAGCAGCCAGAGCTGACGCCGATGCCGTCCCCTGCGCCTGCAAGCCCGGTACCGGACGCGCCGGAAGTGGAGTCTCCCGAGCAAGCGCAAGCCGCTGCCGAGGTGGTCACGCCATCGATGCTTGAGACCGTGCCGGACGCGGTGGCCTATGTGCCAGCACCCATGGACCGCGACGATGAGCCGCCGCCGGACGACGATTATTACGAGCCGGACGTGGACATTGATCCGGCGTCCTACGCGTATCTCGATGACCTGGCCCATGAGACCGTCGAAACCGTGGAGGCCGTTGAAGCGGAGCCTGAGTTGCTGCCCGCCTCGGCGCCGGCCACCGGTCTGGCACTGGAATGGCTGGAGCTGTTCCCTAAACTGCCGGTGTCTGGCATGACCGCGAGCATCGCCGCCAACTGCACGTTGATTTCGATGGATGGCGACAATTGGCTGCTGCACCTGGACCCGGCCCACAGCGCCTTGTTCAACGCGACCCAACAGCGCCGTCTGAATGATGCGCTGAACCAATTCCATGAACGCACTCTCAATCTGAGTATCGAGCTGATCAAGCCCGAGCAGGAAACCCCGGCCCAGGCGGGTGCGCGGCGTCGCGCTGACCGTCAGCGTCAGGCGGAAGAATCCATTCACGGCGATCCGTTCATCCAGCAGATGCTGCAACAGTTCGGCGCGGTGATCCGCGAAGATACAATCGCGCCTGTGGATACCCCGGTCGCACAGACCCATTAACGACCGCGAGGCGCTAAGCTGTTTAGCGCCTCGTCAATGACCCGATCGACTTCTGAGGAGAACTCTCATGATGAAAGGTGGCATGGCTGGCCTGATGAAGCAGGCGCAGCAAATGCAGGAAAAAATGGCCAAGATGCAGGAAGAATTGGCCAATGCCGAAGTGACCGGCCAATCAGGCGCAGGCCTGGTGACCATCGTCATGACCGGCCGTCACGACGTTAAACGCGTCAGCCTGGATGACAGCCTGATGCAGGAGGACAAGGAAATCCTTGAGGACCTGATCGCTGCCGCCGTCAACGATGCCGTGCGCAAGATCGACGCCGCCAGCCAGGAAAAAACGGCCAGCATGACCGCTGGCATGCAACTGCCGCCAGGGATGAAACTGCCGTTCTAATCCGGCGCCCCAGCTGCACCCGAATGCCAGGCCATGCGCCTGGCATTTTTTTTGTGTGGTGCATTGCTTTGGTAGGAGCTGCCGAAGGCTGCGATTGCGGTCTGTCTGACACGCCGCGATCGCAGCCTTCGGCAGCTCCTACACGGGTGGCGTCAGGTTGAGGCTTGGACGATGCCTGCGATTTTGTTGGAGCGAGGCTTGCCCGCGAAGCTAGCCGCTCGGTGCTATTTGCCAGACACGCATCAAAACGAAGCAGGTTTGCTGACGGTACTGCCTGGGCTCTTGATCGGCGGCGTAAGCTTCGCGGGCAAGCCTCGCTCCAACAGTATGTGGTGCCTCATCCGACCGAACGCCTCTAAGCCATCACGGTCTGCTCTTCATACCCCTTATTGTTCATTCAGGAGTCGCATCCCGATGTCCCAGGAATTGGTCCTCAATCAACGCATCGTCCTTGCCTCCCGGCCGCAGGGCGCGCCGACGCCGGAGAATTTTCGTCTCGAGCGCGAAGCCTTGCCCGACTTGCAGGACGGTCAGGTGCAGTTGCGCACCCTTTATCTCTCCCTCGATCCCTATATGCGCGGACGCATGAGCGACGCGCCATCCTACGCAGCACCGGTTGAAATCAATGGCGTGATGGAAGGCGGCGCGGTGAGCGTTGTCGAGCAGTCGCGCAATCCTGACTTCAAGGAAGGCGATCTGGTGGTCGGCCAGACCGGTTGGCAAACCCACAGCGTGTCCGATGGCAAAAACCTCACCGCCATGCCCAAGGATCTGCCAAGCCCCTCCATGGCCGTCGGCGTACTGGGCATGCCTGGCATCACCGGTTACATGGGCCTGATGCACATCGGTCAGCCCAAGGCGGGGGAAACCCTGGTTGTCGCCGCAGCGTCAGGCGCCGTGGGTTCAGTGGTCGGGCAGGTTGCCAAATTGCACGGTTTGCGCGTGGTCGGCATCGCTGGCGGTGTCGACAAGTGCCGCTATGCGATGGACGAATTAGGCTTCGACGCCTGCGTGGATCACAAGAGCGAACATTTCGCAGAGCAGCTGGCCGAAGCCTGCCCCAGCGGGATCGACATCTATTTCGAGCTGGTGGGCGGCAAAGTGTTTGAAGCCGTTTTACCGCTGCTCAACCAGCGCGCGCGTATCCCGCTGTGCGGTCTGATCGCGCAGTACAACGCCACGAGCGCGCCCGAGGGCCCGAATCACCTGCCGCTGCTCATGCGCACGTTGTTGACCAAACGCGCACGCATTCAGGGCTTCATCGTTTACGAGGAGTATTACGAGCGCATGGACGAATTCATGCAGGCCATGATTCCGTTGGTCCGGGACGGCAAGGTCAAATTTCGTGAAGACGTGGTCGACGGTCTGGAAAATGCCCCGGATGCCTTCATCGGCATGCTCGAAGGCAAGAACTTCGGCAAGCTGGTGGTCAAAGTCTCATGACCCTCAATTGACGCTGACCAGAGGCGCGGGTATAAACCGCGTCTCGTTTTCTTGTCGGAGCTTTCCGTGATGAGCTTGGCCCCATGAGCTTCAGCCCCCTGATCCGCCAGTTGATCGACGCACTGCGCACTTTGCCGGGCGTTGGTCAGAAGACCGCCCAGCGCATGGCCCTGCAAATGCTCGAGCGTGACCGCAGTGGCGGCATTCGGTTGGCGCAAGCGCTGAGTCAGGCGATGGAGGGTGTGGGGCATTGCCGCCAATGCCGCACGCTCACCGAGGATGATTTGTGTCCACAGTGCTCCGACCCGCGTCGGGATGATGCTCTGCTGTGTGTGGTCGAAGGCCCGATGGACGTGTACGCAGTTGAGCAGACCGGTTATCGAGGGCGCTATTTCGTACTCAAGGGGCATCTGTCGCCGTTGGACGGCCTTGGTCCAGAAGCAATCGGCATTCCCTTACTGATGGCGCGGATTGAAGAGCAAGGCACTTTCGCTGAAGTGATTCTTGCGACAAACCCCACGGTCGAAGGCGAAGCCACCGCGCATTACATCGCTCAGTTGCTGAGCAAAAAAGGCTTGATCGCCTCGCGCATTGCCCATGGCGTTCCGCTGGGGGGCGAGCTGGAACTGGTCGACGGCGGCACGCTCGCGCACTCGTTTGCAGGGCGCAAACCTATCTCGCTGTGAATCTGCGCAAAAAAGCCTTCGCCAGCAATATGTAACCCCATCCGCGTGACGTTTCGTATTCAGTCTTTTTGATCCGTGCCTGTCCATTCGTTCTGGGCACGGTTTGAAAAGGAACCGAGTATGAATGCCCCCCTCACACCGTATTTCGACAGTGATCTGCTGAAGGCTGCGTTCGCAGTCGATATAGACGTCGCTGCGTCCGCGCAACGTATCGGCGAAGATCAACGGATCTGGCTCCAAACGCTGGTCGAGGCAACAAGCGACTCCCAGCCTGCCGGTTTGCCGCGCGTCTATCGACTGATCCCCGGCTCGGGTTTTACCGGTAGCGAACTGCCCGCTGCGTTGCTGATCAGCCATCCAGATGCCGATAAGCCACAGGTTTATCTCTACACATTGCTGTACGGGATCGAGCCATTCGATAACCGTCAAACCCTTCTCCACTATCTGGAGGCGGGCGGTGATACCTCCCGCCTAGCGCTGTCCGAACTCGAAGCCGAGCGTCTGGACGCTCCCGTGTTCGAGTCGTGGATGTGCGCCATTGTCGATGTTCAGATCGACGCGGTGAACACGGTCTTTCAGCAGATCCAAACGCTGCCGACACTGCGCAGCGCCATGACGCAGTGGCTGCAAAATGCCGTCGCGCGCCCGTCACCCGACGTTCCGTTCGATATCGATTGGGTCTGTGTGCAGATTGCACAGCAGACCACCACTGCCGACGGTTCAACCACCACCGAGATCGTCGGCACCTGCAGCTTGCTCGATGCTGCGCTTGATACCTACGCCGGCAGTGCCTTAACGGCAGACCAAGCGTATGTCTTTCTGGATGGCAACGGCCAAACGCTCGATGCCACTTGGTCCAAACCCTATCGCGATGCACTAAATGGAGTGAAGGGCGCATTGCCAGGCTCTTTCGAACGTACGCTGCAGACCTGGTGGCGCGGCCCCACACTTGCTGTACGCAGAGACAAAGCCATACTGGCGCTCGCCGAATCGTTGCGCCAATCGCTGCTGGACAACAAAGCCAACGGCAATTTCACGGCTCGACAGTTCGCGGACCTTCGGCCGTTGTTGCCAGGCGGTGTGGCGAGTAACGACCACGGGGTCACACGAATCAGCAAGCTGGCTGCCCTGTTCCCCAAGCAAGAACCGCTCAAGCTGGTGAGCATGTTTACTGTCGAGTTCGTAGACCTGCACGATCAAAGCGTGTGGCTGTTTTCGGCTGAGACCGGGCTTCGAAGTTTCGAGGACCGCAGCGCGTTGCTGGCGTACGTCAACAGTGCAGCAGGTCGCGAGTTTTTATTCAGACATCTGTCTTTCAATGATCATGCCTTGGCCACTTGGAAAGGCTCGCTCGATCTGGCCTACGAGCCTTACACCGCCCAGCGGGGCGACCTGGCGTCCCATCTGGTCGACGGCATCATTGGTTATCAGCAACGCAACCTGAAATTTGCTCTGGCCCGCAGCTACCGTGATCGTGACGAAGCGCAGGTGATGATCGACGATGCGCTGGACATTCGGCGACTGCTCGATTCACGACTGCATGCGCGTAACGACAGTGGTCGTTGGCGCGTGAACCCGCGTTCATTCGTGCCTGAGTCGAAGGTGACTGTCGATGAGTCGTCCACCCTTGAGCCGAGCGTCGCCACCGTAGAGCAATCCGTCAGCGCGACGTCGACTTCGTTTCGTTCGGCTGGCGAGCACGAAGACACCTGGGTGTCGCAGTTGCAAGCGCTGGAAGCTGATTTGCTGCACGTGCGCATGAGTCGCCCCGGGATTGAAATGTGCGCTCGCAGGTTGCTGAACGCACAGCTGTGTGTGCTCGCGGACGGGCGAATCGACGCTCGAAATGTGCAGCTGCGCCTACCTGCTGACAAGGCTGGTGAGCCACCGGTCAGCATGAGCCTGGTGGACTGGCTGCTTGCGCGAGTCTCGGGCGCGCGGGTGATGGATCTTCCGGCTGGAACCCAGGTGTTGCTGCCCTCTGACGTCTCGGCATCGGGCTACTTCACCGCGCCGATGCAGCGTCTGACCCTCAATCGCTTGATCAAACGCGCTCACGCCCAATTGCCGGGGAGTTACCTCAAACAGGTCCGCGAATCTCACCTGAACGTCGTACGTGAAGGCGACAGCCAGACCGAGCTGGGCCAACTGGGCTGCGACATCCGCACGCGACAGCTGCGCCTGCAACTGGCAGTGGAGAAGTACCGCAAAAAACTCGATCCCGATGTGCTCGACATGCTGCAACAGCTGCTGGATCGGCCTGCTCAACCGATGCGCTCGGCGTTGGGCAGTCAAAGAGTTCAGGTGTCGAGCGTGAGTATCGAACATGATCCCAGGCAGAAGGCCGTGCCACTGAGCAATGCGTTTGTGTTCCATCGACCTGCGGACGCTGATGGGCCATTGGTGCTCTGGTCGGCGATCAAAGGGCTGTGGATTTTCAGCTCGTTGGCTCAGATGACCGGTTACCTCAACCGTTGGTTGCGCAAGCAGGACCAACGAATGCGCTGGCAGACCCTGCTGTCGGTGCAGGATGCGCGGCTGATTGACGTGTGGCTACAGCAGCCAGCCTCCCTGGGTATCAGTCTGCAGACTCCAGTCATCGAGGGGTCTTTCATCCAGCACCTGCAGCGCGGCGAGGAGCATCGGCAGTATCAGTGCGTTGAGGAGGCTTTTTTTTTCGCCACGCGTCGAAAACTCGACAGCAAGGCGTTTGTAGCGTTTTCCCGGGATGCCGAGATTCAGGACGTTACCACTGCAACGCTGGACGCCTTCACCCTGAGCCTGGAGTCGCTGCTGCTCGGTGCCACGCTGCCCGATTGGCTGAGCAACGCATCCAATTTCGATCTGGCGATCTATTGCGAACTCCTGAAGCTGTATTTCAAGGTCGAAAATCAGGGCCGGGATTTTTTGTTCGGCATTCCCAAACTCAAGGATTTTGCCAAAGACATGCTGGTCAGCCAGCTTGCGGCTGACTTCCCCGGACAGCGGATTGAGCCGGACGACATTCTGGTCAAGCATTTTCGATACGTGACGCCAGGCGTCATGGGCACCAACAGCCCGCTCGGCGTCCCGGCAGCCACAGAGGCCTACGAAGAAACACTGACTGACTTTGTGCTCAACCACTTGGGCGCCGACAAGGGGTTTTCTCTCGCCGTCTCAACGACTGACTCCCGAAACGCCATCAGCGTGCTGACGCCGCCGTATCTCAGCGCACTGGCGCGCAAGCTGGATGTGGGTGGTAATTTCCAGAAGGTGCTGGAGGAAAAACTGAGCATTGACTCACCCGATTACGCTGACCGTTTCAATCGCTTCTGCTGGCAGTTCCCCGCGCAGATGCTTGAAATGGCGTTCGAGCAGAAACTCGAGGGCGTCATCAGCGAAAGGGCCTGGTGGTATATCCAGCGCGTCATCGAAATGCCAGATGCCTTGGCGCGCCAGCCGGTCGATGGCGTGTCGGTTGCGCTTCGGCCATTCGCACTGATCGCCGCACCGGGCATGGAAGCCGATGTGGCGATCGGGATGTACCTGTTCGGCGCGGACGCTCCCGAGCAAGGGCCGCTGGTATTGCATGCCATCTTTCACGATGACTTCTGCTTCAAGGAATACGCCGGCGAGGCGGCGTTGATGGCGGATCTGCACAAGGACACCCGCCTGCAGACCTTGGTGTTACATCGCATGAGCCCGCAAGCCAGAGCCCGCTACGACTTTGGCGGCTTCGACGGAGCTCATCTGCCAACCGGCATCGTCCCGCCTCTGGAATTGCCGGCGACCGTTCCTTTGCCCCCTACGCTTGGCCGCGCTTCAGTCATGGGTAACGCCAAGCTGTTTTTCTTCGAGGACACGCTGCGTGCGATGAAGAACCTGGCGAAGAATCAAACCGTGACCACCGCACAATCCGATTGGGCTTCGTTTACCTACCTGCTGACCCTGACTGGCGAGCAAGTGCTGACCTTCCTTCCCGGCAAGCTCGGCATGCTGGTGTCTGCGTGGCAGAGTCAGTCGTGGTTCAAGTCGTCCTTTTCGTCGGCCACGACAGATCGCTGGGGCAAGGCGGTTTCGGAATTCGGTGCGGGGTTGGCGATGTTGCTTTCCCAGCGCACCGCTCGCGAAGAGGAACTTGAGGTGCTGGCGCTGGAGGAAATCAAAGACGATGCGCTGGAAGAGGCGTCCGACTCGGACGCCACGCAGGCGCTGGATTTTTCATGGGGCAACGGCGAGCTGTCAGCCGACCTGAAAACACGCTTGCGCGCCTTCGAGGTCAACGATATCGAGCTGCGGGCGCTGAAGAAGGACCCGTTGCTCAATCTTTATCTGGGCAAGACCGGCAACAAGCGTTACGCAACGGTTGGCGGCAAGGTGTTTCAGGTTCGGCAGGTCGAGGGCACTTGGCGAATTGTCGGCGACCACACCCGCGCCAGCGGCCCACCCGTGCGCCTGAGCTCCCAACAACGTTGGGAACTGGACGTCAAGTGGGGGCTGTTTGGTGGGGGGCCGGCCAGCAGCCGGATCAAGACGTCGGTGGCTGACAAAAATGTCGCCGAGGTGTTTATCACCCAGGCGCAGGGCATGAAAGAAATTCGTACGCTCAATCTCGACCACGCACGACGCATCGGTGAGGCCCATCAACAGGCTAAACACTACCTGGAGAACGCGCTGGATAATCTGAATTTCCCCGACACCAATGCCGCTCTGGATACCCGCGCGCAGACCCTCATCAAGGATTTCTTCGGTGTCACCACCGTCGATTCAGCGCTGCGCCTTTCATTGCAAAACTCAGCCAAGACGCTGTTTGACCAAATCATCGAGGCTTCACTGGCACCTTGGTCATCACAACGTTTCGTGGTTGGCATCAATAAGCCTGGCCATGAGCAAACGTTGGGGTTCACGGTAAAGGCGGACCCCGTACAGCGCATCTTCCTGACGGAGCGATTCTTCACCGCGCCAGGGTATGTGCTGGCCAACACGGCGCACACCGGGGGGTTCGACGCCGGTGCCCATCATCGGGCAACTGTCCTGATCCACGAGGTTTCGCACCTTGCGCTCGATACTCATGACATTGCGTACGTAGAATCCACGGCACCGTTTATTGACCTGCTGCAAGACTCTACGTTGGCCGGGGCCCTGGTGAAGGCGGGGATCACTGACATCCAGGGCACGTACCTGTCTCACCGAACACCGAGGCACAGGCTGTTTCACCTGCTCAAGGATGGGATCTGGAGCGATTTGGTCGAGGAGGACGGCGAAGCCTTTCAGACTGTTCTGGACACCACCGGGACAATGGACCTGGAGGAGGCCCGCGATGTATTTCTGGCTGATGAGCAGGTCCGTTGGAAGCTCATCATGAAAAACGCCGACTCAGTCGCGCTGTTGATGACGTTGCTGGGACGTACGCAGTTCAGCTGATCGGAGCGCGAGGCGGGCTTGCAGATGCTTCCCGTGGCTGGCCCGCCTCGACAGGTTTAGAGGCTGTAGTGCCGCAGTTCGCGTGCGATCAACAGGCGCTGGATTTCGCTGGAGCCTTCGTAAATCTGTGTGATCCGCGCGTCCCGGTAATAACGCTCCACCGGGTAGTCCTCCAGGTAGCCGTACCCGCCATGGATTTGCACGGCTTTGGAGCACACCCATTCGGCCATTTCCGAGGCGAACAGTTTGGCCTGTGAAGCCTCGGACAGGCAGGGTTTGCCCGCCGTGCGCAAACGGGCGGCGTGCAGGATCAACAGGCGCGTGGCATTGATGCGCGTGTGCATGTCGGCCAGCATATTGGAGACGCTTTGGTGCTCGATGATGGGCTTGTCGAACTGCACACGCTCACGGGCGTAAAGCAGCGCGGCGTCGAAGGCCGCACGGGCGATACCCAGCGCTTGGGCGGCAATGCCAATGCGGCCGCCTTCCAGATTGGACAGGGCGATCGACAGCCCTTTGCCGCGCTCACCCAACAGGTTGGCGGCGGGCACGCGGCAATTGCTCAGGGTCACCGCGCAGGTGTCCGAGGCGCGAATGCCCATCTTGTGTTCCATACGGTCGACAGTGAAACCTGGGTTATCAGTGGGCACCAGAAACGCTGAGATGCCTTTTTTGCCCAAGTCCGGATCGGTCACCGCAAAGATGATGGCTAATTGCGCGCGCTTGCCGTTGCTGACGAATTGCTTGGCGCCGTTGATCACCCAGTGGCCGTCTTGCAGTTCGGCTCGGGTACGCAGGTTATGCGCCTCGGAACCAGCCTGCGGCTCGGTCAGGCAAAAACAGCCGATGGCTTTGCCGCTGGCAAGTTTTGCCAGCCATGTGTTTTTCTGCTCATCGCTGCCGTAATTGAGCACCGGGCCGCAACCGACTGAGCTGTGTACGCTCATCAGCGTACCGGTTGCAGCATCGCCGGCAGAAATCTCCTCGACCGCCAGGGCATAGGCGACGTAATCGATATAAGTGCCGCCCCATTCTTCGGGGACGATCATGCCCAGCAATCCCAGATCGGCCATCTTGCCGACCACCGCGTCGTCGATCCAGCCAGCCTTTTCCCAAGTTTGCGCGTAGGGGGCGATTTCGTTTTTGGCGAAGTCACGCGCCATGTCACGAATCATGACTTGTTCTTCGGTCAATTCCAGATCGTTCATGTCAGGGCCTCTTGTCCGCTGAAGAAGCTGGCCACGTGCTGAGCGTCGAGCGCTTTTACGTGGCCTGGGTTCCAGTGCGGTTTCTTGTCTTTGTCGATAATCAGTGCGCGAATGCCTTCGATCAGGTCCCCGCGCTCAAACCATTGCTGGTCCAGATGCAGTTCCAGCGCAAAGCACGCTTGCAATGGCAGGCGCCGCCCACGGCGTAGCATTTCCAGGGTGACCGCCATCGCGAGGGGCGAGCGGGTCTCCATGAGGTCGGCGGTGCAGAGCGCCCAATGATGGGTGTCGAACAGCGTGACGGCACGCAATTGTTCGATGATGCTGGGGATATCCGGTAGTGCAAAGAAGTGGTCAATCGTCGGCCGCAGTGCCGCAAGGCTTGGGTCTGGCAACTGCTGACTGCCAATGTTCGCCAGCACCCCTTGCAGGTCCTTGAGCGGGTTGGCTTGCCAGATGAGCGCATCCAGCTGTTTGTCCAGGCGGGCCAGGTCCCGACTGTGCAGGTACCAGTCGGCCAGACCGCAGTACAGCGCGTCGGCTGCCTGAATCTGCACTCCGGTCACGCCCAGATACACCCCCAATTCACCGGGCAGGCGCGACAGGAAATAGCTGCCGCCGACATCTGGAAAATAGCCGATGGCAACTTCCGGCATTCCCAGGCGAGTGCGTTCAGTGACGACACGCAAGTCGACCGCCTGCGCCAGGCCCATGCCGCCGCCCAGTACCAGGCCGTCCATCAAGGCCAGCACCGGTTTGCGGTAGTGATGCAGGGCCAGATCAAGGGCGTACTCCTCGTGGAAGAAGTCCTGATGCAGGGTGCCGTGGTGGTTGAAACTGTCGTAAAGCGCGCGGATATCGCCGCCCGCGCAGAAGGCTTTTTCCCCCGTGCCGCGCAGGACGACGGCATACACATCGTCGTCAAGGGCCCAGGCATCGAGTTGCGCGTGCAGGCAACGGACCATGTCCAGGTCGATGACATTCAAGGCGTGCGGGCGGTTGAGGGTGAGATGGCCAATATGATTGCGCACTTGAGCCAGAACGTAACCGGTGGTGGATTGCGCAGTGGCAGGCTGGGCCGATACTACCTGTGCCGTCATCACGGACTCCCTGTTGTTGTTATATTTTTGTTCTGATCGAAAATCGGATAAGGCACTTTTTGCCGAGAAAAGTCTTGGTTGTTGGCACCAGGGTTGCCAAAAAGAGGGTAGTGCATCCGCAGACTTGTGCCGGATGCTAACAGCGCAATTTTGCAAATGACAACCCAGAATCTTGCAACGGCGCTGTGCATAAATGCCTCAGGCCCGGCACGCGGAGGTTCTTTGGTTGAGCCCAGCCGGAGTAGATCACGCACTGCGGACCTTTTGATCCTATCTGTTCGGAACAGCGCCATCTTTATTCACCGGGTTGGCAGGCCCTAACCTGAATTCATTCATTCAGGAGGACTGTCATGTCCACTTCATCACGTGTTGCGCTGGACGCGAACGCGCCAGCATCATCCCTGCGGTCATGGTTGTCGGTGGGCTCGGTGGCCCTTGGCGCGTTTGCCTTTGTCACCACCGAATACATGCCCGTGGGCATCCTGCCGCAAATCGCCAGCGATCTGAACGTGTCCCAAGGCACCGCTGGATTAATGGTGACGGTACCCGGCATTGTTGCAGCTATTTCGGCGCCGGCCCTTTTGTTTGGTGCCGGACGGATCAATCGGCGACTGATTCTGTTACTGCTGTCGGTGCTGCTGCTGGCCTCGAACCTGATTTCGGCCTTTGCCACTGACTTCTTGGTCATGCTCGGCGGACGCGCCTTATTGGGCGCGGCACTGGGCGGCTTCTGGACCGTGGCATTGGGCGCTTCCGGGCGACTGGTCAACGCTGAGAATGCGGCCAAAGCGATGGCTGTCATCTTCGGCGGCATCACCTTCGCGACGGTGTTGGGCGTGCCGTTCGGGACGTTTATCAGCCATCTGTTCACCTGGCGCGCAGCGTTCATTGCCACCTCGGTATTGGTCGCTGTGGCGCTGATCGCTCAAGCGCTGTTGCTGCCGTCGTTGCCTTCACAAGGGGAGGTCAGCATTCGCGGTTTGCTTGCCCTGATGCGCCGTGCCAACCCGCGTCGTGGCGCAGTGCTGGTGTTGCTGGTAATCGGCGCGCACTTTGCCTCCTACACCTATATCGCGCCGCTGCTGGAGCAGAGCGCATTGTTCACACCGTCCTTGATCACGACGATTCTGTTAGGGTTCGGGATTGTCGGGATGATCAGCAACTTCGCGATTTCCACCCCCGCGAGCAAGAATCTCTCGGCGTCCTTGTTCTGGATGGTGGCGCTGTTGATGCTGGCGCTCGCGGCGTTGCCACTGATGCAAGGCGTGTCGTCCGGGCTGATTATTGCCGTGCTGGCGTGGGGCATTGCATACGGCGCTGTGCCGTTGTGCTTGAGTCTGTGGATGAGCCAGTCGACGCCGGATCTGCCGGAAGCGGGCTCGGCCATGCTGGTCAGCTCGTTTCAGATCGCGATAGCACTGGGTTCATTGGGCGGCGGGGTGGTCGTCGATCATCTCGGCGTGTCAGCGACGATGTGGGTCGGCGCGGTGTTGGCGGCGGTCAGCTTAATTGTGATTGCAAGCTTTGGTCTGGGGAGCCGGAATTTGCGATCGGTCGAAGCGGCTTAACCGCAAGGCCCCCGATGACTCCGTCCCTGTAGGCGCTGCCGAAGGCTGCGATGCGATCTGCCTGGTACACCGCATCGCAGCCTTCGGCAGCTCCTACAGGGAAAAGGCGCCAAGGCGGGTCTGTAGGCGCTGACGAGCCGCCGAAGGCTGCGATCTCAACGAACCTGACACACCGACCCTTTACTCACGCCTGCAAACTGAACAACGCCACTTCCGGGGCTTCACTGATCCAGTGCCCACTCACAGTCCAGCCTGCACGAGCGGCAAGGGCGGTGAAAGATTCCACGGTGAATTTGTGCGAGTTTTCGGTGTGCAGCCGTTCCCCAGCCGCGAAGTGGAAGCTGTGCCCCGCGACTTTCACCACTTGCTCGACCTGACTGACCAAATGCATTTCCATGCACGCCTGCTCGGCATTCCACACGGCCAGATGCTCGAACGCATCGACGTTGAAATTCCCCATCAGCTCGCGATTGATGCGCGTCAGCAGGTTTTTATTGAAACGCGCGGTCACGCCTTCTGCATCGTCATAAGCCGCGACCAGGGTGGCGGCGTCCTTGACCAGATCCACGCCGACGATGAAATGCGCATTCGCACCCAGCACTTCATGGGCCCCGTTAAGGAAATCAACCGCCTGGTCGTGGGTGAAATTGCCAATCGTCGATCCGGGGAAAAAGCCCACTCGGGCATGGCCGTTGGCTTCCTTGGGCAAGGTCAGCACCCGGGTAAAATCGCCGACCTGAGGCGCGACGATCAGCTCGGGGTAACGCTGACGCAACGACTGCGCCGCTTTATTGAGCGCCGTGGCGCTGATGTCGATCGGCACGTACACCGCGATATGCGGCGCCGCATCAAGCACCAGGCGGGTCTTTTCGCTGGCGCCACTGCCGAACTCAACCAGTGCGGCACCCTGTGGGATCGACGCGGCAATCTGCGCTGCAGTGTTTTTCAACAGCCCGGTTTCCGCGCGAGTGGGGTAGTACTCAGCGGTTTCACAGATGGCTTCGAAAAGGTCTGAACCGTTCGCATCGTAGAAATATTTGGGCGGCAGATTCTTGCTGGATGCTGACAAACCGGCGACAACGTCACGGGCAAACTCGCTGTCATTGGGGTTGACCACCCCAGGCTGGCGACTGTCGCGGGCCAGCCGCAGCCCCGAAACCATCCAGCGTTTGTCAGCGTGAAAGAAGTTGCGGTAGGTCACTCGACAGTGATCAGGCGACGTCACGCTGGCGCCGCCACGCAGCACCATCTGGTTTACCATGAATTTGCCGTTGTACTCACCGACCGCACCCATCGACGGCTTGAAGCCGGGATAAGCGCTGTAAGCGCTTTGCGTCCATTGCCAGGCCACATCGTCGACCTGCTCCAGCAAGCCTGCGCGTGCCGCTGCCTCCCATTCGGCTTCAGTCGGCAAGCGCGCGTCAGCCCAGTTGGCAAAGGCGCAAGCTTCGTAATAGCTGATGTGCGTCACCGGCGCTGCGGGGTCGATGTCTTCCAGCCCGCGCAGGCTCATGCGCTGCCAACCGTTATCGTCGTGCTGCCAGTACAACGGAGAATTCCAGCCGTTTTCCTGGATCAGCGTCCAGCCTTCGGACAGCCACAACGCTGCGGTGTGGTAGCCGCCGTCAGCGATAAAACTCATCCATTCGCCATTGGTGACCAGCCGATCACTGATTTCAAACGGCTGTAGATAGGTCGTGTGGCGCGGGCCTTCGTTGTCGAACGCGAATTTGGCGCTGCCATGACCCATTTGCGTCAGGCCGCCGGCCAAGGGCTTGAATTGACCACGCCGACCCGGTGCGTCGGCTGGCCATTGCACGTCGTAAGCGGGCTTGAGCGACGACAGGCTGAGCAGATGGAGAATATCCATCAACAGCAACTCCTGATGTTGCTCTTCATGGGCCAGGCCCAGTTCGATCAGGCTTGCGAGTTCGCTGGACACCCCGGCCATCAGCAGGTTCGCCATGTGCTGATCGACATGCTTTCGATAAGCCAGGACCTGGTCCACCGCAGGGCGCGTCATCAACCCGCGCTGCGGGCGAGGGTGACGAGGACCGACGGCCTCGTAATAGGAGTTGAACAGGTAATTGAACGCCGGATCAAACGGCGTGTAATCCCCAAGATTGGGGATCAACAGAAAAGTTTCGAAGAACCAGGTAGTGTGCGCGATGTGCCATTTGGCCGGGCTCGCATCAGGCATCGACTGGACGACCATGTCCTCGGGACTGAGCGGCGCGACGAGACGCTCAGTGCGACTTCGAACGCTTTGATAGCGTGTGCAGAGGTCGTGGCTGGCGGGTGCATCGCGTAGCTCGCGTGAATGGCGCGTCATCGGTCGTTCTCCGGTCCTGCTTTGTGTTTGATCCTCAGTCGGCACTTTCGTCAAACCCGTCCTCAATCAACGGAGATCGACACCTTGTCGGTGTAAAAGGCCACGTGGCCTTCGATATCCTTCACAGCCGGGTAGGCTTGTTCGTAAGTCCAGACTGCGTTTTCGGCGGTTTCGCTGCCAGCTTTGAGGCTGAAATAGCTGGCATCGCCTTTGTATGGGCAATGGCTTTGATGCGCGGTCTTTTCGTAATGTTCAATCGAAATATCCGAACGGGGAATGTATATAACCGCCGGGTATTTAGCCTCCTTCAGTTCCTGCGCCTTACTGCTCCTGGCCACCAGTACGCCCTTGAAATGCACGCTGACTGTGCCCGCAAGCGGGGCGATGGTGATGGGATGATCAGGACCTGGGATTTTCATGAGCATGAATCCTCGTGGCGGTGGGGGCGAATCGACAAGTAAAGACCATTTGCTTCGAGTTGCTGACCGCGCCGACGGAATGTTCGGTGAGCTTTTAAGTGGGATGTGGGTGGTCATATTACTTATTGGTTCGGGAATGTCCTACGATTTACTAACCCGTGTCTTACCCGACGATGACCAGTTTCCCGCGAGGCCCGGAGCCGAATCGTCAACAGATATCCCGGCATGTGAGTATTATCGTCCCGCCCACGGTCTCAGGAACGAATTCATCAGGTCTGCTCAATGAACGATAAGTACAAGCCCCATGACTGGGCGCCCCATGAGCGACCGACCATGCCGGGGTCTCCTTCGACTCCACTGCACTCCACACCCAAGCGTTTTGCCTTTGCGCTGGTGGGGATCATCGTTGCGCTGACCGGCGGCCTGGGCAACGCGCTGGTGGTTGCCAACCTGCCTTATCTGCAAGGTCCGCTTGGCGCGACGCAGGCGGAGATCGCCTGGCTGCCGGCTGCGTATGTCATGACCAATGTTTCGATGAACCTGTTGCTGGTGAAGTTTCGTCAGCAGTTCGGTTTGCGGGCGTTCACCGAAGTGTTCCTGGTGCTATACGCCCTGGTGACGTTCGCGCATCTGTTCGTCAATGACCTTAACTCCGCCATCGCGGTGCGCGCCGCCCACGGCATGGTCGGTGCAGCGCTGAGTTCGCTTGGCCTGTATTACATGATTCAGGCCTTCCCGCAGAAGTGGCGGATGAAGGCGCTGGTCTTGGGGTTGGGGACTGCTCAACTGGCGATACCGCTCGCAAGACTGGTCTCCGAAGACTTGCTGCAAATCGCCGAGTGGCGTGGCTTGTACCTGTTTGAACTGGGCATGTGCCTGTTGTCCTTGGGTTGCGTTTTGACCCTCAAACTCCCACCCGGCGATCGATTCAAAGCCTTCGAACCCCTGGATTTTCTGACCTTCGCCTTGTTGGCGACCGGGTTTGCGCTGTTGTGTGCGGCGCTATCGCTGGGGCGGATCGAATGGTGGTTTGAAGAGCCCTGGATCGGCATGGCGCTGGCCGGCTCTATCGTGTTGATCCTCGCGGGCCTGGCCATTGAGCACAATCGTCAGCGCCCGCTGTTGATCACGCGCTGGCTGGGCAGTGGTCGGATACTGCGGCTGGCGTTGGGTGTGATCCTCTCGCGGGTGGTGCTGTCGGAACAAGCCACTGGCGCAGTCGGTTTTTTGCAAAACCTCAACATGGGCAGCGAGCAGTTGCACACGCTGTACTTGTTCATGTTGCTGGGCAGTCTGGCCGGCCTGCTGGTCAGCGCGCTGACCATCAACCCGCAGCATCTGTTGTTGCCGCTGATCATTGCGCTGGCGTTCATGGCCACCGGGTCGCTGATGGACAGCTTTTCCACCAGCCTGACGCGGCAATCAAATATGTACCTGAGCCAGTTTCTGCTGGCCTTCGGCGGCACGTTTTTTCTCGGGCCGACGCTGATCCTGGGCATCAGCGGTGTGATCAGCAACCCGCGCAACATGGTCAGTTTTTCAGTGCTGTTCGGGATTACTCAGAACGTCGGCGGCCTGATCGGCTCATCCTTGCTGGGGACATTTCAGGTGGTCCGCGAGAAGTTTCATTCCGGCCACGTCAATGAGCATCTGTCGATGATCAATCCGCTGATGCAGTCGCGCTTACAGAGTGCCAGCGGCAGTTACGCTTCGGCGCTGACTGACCCGTCGGCTCAGACCAACCAGGGCATACGCTCGTTGGCGGCCATCGCCACCCGTGAGGCCAATGTGCTGGCCTACAACGACGTGTTCATGCTGATTGCGGTGATCGCCATTTTGACGATGATCTGGATCAGCACCCGCGCAGTCTGGCTGTGGATGACTACCGAACCTGTGGCACCGTTTACCCCAAGTGCACCGACACCTTCTGCTCAAACCATTGGCGCTAACCCTTCATGACCGAACCGACAACGCCGCCGTCCGGCAACGCTGAACCGTCCACCCAGCAGGCATCCCAGGGCCCGGCTCCTGCTCCTGCAGCGATGCCCGCCACCAACAAGCCACGCTCGGCCCGGGTGCGTCTGGTGTCATCGATCCTGTTCGGCGGCATTGCGCTGGCCGGGGTGCTGATCGTCTTGTACGCCTGGCAACTGCCGCCGTTCAGCAGCCCCATCGAAAGCACCGAAAACGCGTTGGTACGCGGGCAAACGACGTTCATCGGGCCGCAGCTGGCCGGCTATGTGTTTGAGGTGCCGGTGCAGGATTTCCAATGGGTCAAGCAGGGTGATCTGCTGGTACGTATCGACGATCGCATTTACAAGCAGCATCTGGATCAGGGATTGGCGCAATTGGGCGTTCAGCAGGCGGCTCTGGCCAATAATCTGCAGCAACGACGCAGCGCTGAAGCGACCATCCTGCAGCGCCAGGCGGCGGTGGAAAGCGCCATCGCCCAAGGCCTGAAAGCGGCCGCCGACTTGAAACGCAACAGCGCCTTGGTCGGCGACGGCTCGGTCTCCAAAAGCGAGCTGGACGTGACCCGCGCCGCCGATGCTCAGGCCAAAGCGGCGGTCGCCGAGGCCAAAGCGACGCTGGAAATTTCCCGTCAGGACCTGCAAACGGTCATCGTCAATCGCGGGTCGCTGGAGGCATCGGTGGAGAATGCTAAGGCGACCATCGAGCTGGCGCGCATCGATTTGAGCAATACGCGCATCATCGCGCCCCGTGACGGTCAGTTGGGGCAGATTGGTGTGCGATTGGGGGCTTATGTAAACATCGGCGCGCAACTGATGGCGCTGGTGCCGCGTCCGCGCTGGATCATCGCCAACATGAAAGAGACGCAAATGGCCAACGTGCGTCTCGGCCAACCGGTCACCTTTACCGTGGATGCGCTGGAACATCGCAAGATGTCCGGTCGGGTGCAGCGCATTTCACCAGCGGCGGGCTCTGAATTCAGCCTCTTGCCGGCGGACAACGCCACCGGCAACTTCGTGAAAATCGCCCAGCGCATCCCCGTGCGGATCACAGTCGATGGCGATCAAGCCGATGTTGATCGCCTGCGTCCGGGGATGTCGGTGGTGGTCAGCATCGATACCAGTCAGGAAGGCGACGTGCCACCGGACCCGGTGGATGGGGCGATTGATCCGGTGCGGTAATGTTGCGGCAGACATCGTTTCTGTAGGAGCGAATTTATTCGAGAGAGGCCTTAAACCGGTGCCAGCCTTGACGGCCGCTCGCGAATGAATTCGCTCCTACAGACGTGCGTCAGCGATGGTGCATTAGCTCTTCCACAACGTTTTGCCCAGGAACGTCAGGGTCCGGTCCCACGACAGTTGTGCCCACACCGGGTCATATTGGGTGTCCGGGATACGCCCGAAGCCGACTGCCGTTTCATTGGCAAAGGCGTGGTGGGCGAGGTAGCGATGAAACTCTGCATCGACGCCGCCTTCGCTTAATTTGGCCTCTAGCGCATCGACCGTTGCGGCCGGGAAGAACATATCCTGCGTGGCCCAATGCGCCAACACCGGCACCTTGATGGCTGTGGCGTCCAGATATTCCAGCGGCGGGCAGCCGTACCAGACCACGCCTGCGGATATCTCCGGGATGGCATTGAGCGCCAGCAGGGTCAGCGCACCGCCCATGCAGAAGCCGGCTACCGCCACGTTTGGCGTGTGGCCCTTGAGGTATTGCACCGCGCCTTTGATGTCTTGGGTGGCGGCATCGCTGAAGTCCAGACCGTCCATCAAATGGTGCGCTTCTTCTTCCTCAACCGTGGATTTGCCGCGAAACAGGTCCGGCACCAGCGCCAGGTAACCCGAGGCTGCCAGTCGGTCGGCGACTCCACGGATCTGATCATTCAGGCCCCACCATTCCTGAATGACCACCACGGCCGGTGCGCCTTCGGTTTTCTCCGGGCTTGCGAGGTAGCCGCTGACTTCTTTGCCGTCGGGGCGGCGATAGGTAATCGTTTTTCCAGCACTGGGCAGCGTCGAGAGGTGAGTCATGATGATCTCCTGTTGAGTCGTGATCTGCGGGATGAGGCGTGCCTGAGCATACAACGAGTTTTTGTAGCAGAGGTTCATCTCGACGAACCGGAATTGAAATTCGGGGGTTACCGTCTTTCAGGACAGCGAGGCTAATCGTCGCGGCATAAGTCTGCGCGGACAAGGCAATAGGCACTATCCTCTCGTCCACTTCGCCGCCGAGAGTTCGCCATGCTGCACAAAAGCCTCATTCGTCGCCTCGACCTCATCACCCTGCAGCTATTTGTCGCCGTCCACGAAGAAGGCACGCTGACCCGCGCCGCTGCTCGTGAGGCGATTGCGGTGTCGGCGGCCAGCAAACGGCTCATGGAGCTGGAAGAAGCATTGGGCATTGGGCTGTTCGTGCGCAACGCTAAGGGCATGACCCTGACTGCCGCCGGCGAAACCCTGCTGCACCACGCCCGGCGCATGCTCTTTGATGTCGAGAAAATGGGTCTGGAACTGGGCGAACACATCCAGGGCCTGCGCGGCTACGTGCGGATGCTGGCCAATCTGTCGGCGATCATTCAGTTTCTGCCTGAGGATTTGCATGCGTTCGTCGCCAGCCATGCGCAGGTCAAGGTCGACCTCGAAGAACGCCCCAGCGGCGGTGTGGTGCAGGGAATAATCGATGGCGTGGCTGACATCGGCATCTGTTCCGAAGACACCAACGTGCAAGAACTCATCAGCGTGCCCTATCGTCGCGACAAACTGGTCGTTGTAATGCGTGCCGATCACCCGCTGGCCGGGCTCGGGCAGGTCGGTTTTGCCGAGACGCTGGATTTCGATCAGGTCGGGCTGCACGCCGCAAGCTCCATCAATATGCGCATTCACGCAGCGGCACGAGCGGCGGGGCGCATGTTGCGTTTGCGGATTCATGTGCCGGGGTTTGATGCCGTGTGCCGCATGGTTCAGGCCGACATGGGCATCGGTGTGCTGCCGCAGCAGGCGTATGAGTTGTTTGGGCGAGCGCTGGGCCTGACTGCCGTACCGCTCAACGATGACTGGTCCGAGCGCACCTTGATTCTGGTGACCCGCGAGCATGAGTCGCTGGCGCCGGTGAGCCGGTTGCTGTTCGAGCATTTGCGGATGGCGGATGCAGCCTCCCTGTAGTCAACATGGACCCCTGTAGGAGCTGACGACCCCAAGGGAGGCTGCGAAGCGGGCTGTCAGTTGAAATACTTGTCGCAGACACACCGCGATCGCAGCCTCGCGCTGCTCGTCAGCTCCTACAAAGATTTTCGCTTCATCCCTTCGCGTTTCGCGAACGCCCATTGCCAACTGACGGTTGGATTGTCCGACAGCTTGTCCCTTAGTCTTGGCCCAAATTCCAAGAAAGACTGAGGTACGAACCATGACTGCCCCTCTCACCGGCATTCGCGTGATCGAAATCGGTACGCTGATTGCCGCCCCGTTCGCCGCCCGCCTGATGGCCGAGTTCGGCGCCGAAGTCATCAAGATCGAATCGATGGGTCAGGGTGATCCTCTTCGTAAATGGCGAAAACTCCACGAAGGCACCTCCCTCTGGTGGTACTTGCAGTCACGCAACAAAAAATCCCTCGCGCTGAATCTCAAATCCCCCGAAGGCATCGCCATCGTCAAGCAGTTGGCCGAGAGCACCGACGTGCTAATCGAAAACCTGCGGCCCGGTGCGCTGGAAAAACTCGGCCTTGGCTGGGATGTCCTGCATGCACTGAACCCGAAACTGACGCTGGTGCGGATTTCCGGCTACGGCCAGTCCGGGCCATATCGCGACCGGCCTGGCTTCGGTGCCATCGGCGAGGCCATGGGCGGTATTCGTTACACCACCGGCACGCCGGGTTCGCCGCCGGCCCGGGTTGGCGTTAGCCTCGGTGACTCGCTGGCCTCGATGCACGCGGTGATGGGCGCTCTGATGTCGCTGCTCCGTGTGAAAACCGGGCAGGGCGATGGGCAGATTGTCGACGTCTCCCTGGCTGAAAGCGTGTTCAACGTCATGGAAAGCCTGGTGCCGGAATACGACATGATGGGCCACGTACGCGAACGCAGCGGCGGCGCATTGCCGGGCATCGCGCCGTCCAACACCTACCCCACGGGCGACGGCGCTTATGTGGTCATCGCTGGCAACAGCGACCCGATTTTCAAGCGCCTGATGAACGTCATCGGCCGCAACGACCTGGGTGAAAACCCCGAGTTCGCCCACAACGATGGCCGCGCGGCCCAGAGCAACATGCTCGATGACGCCATCAGCCAATGGTCGTCCAGCCTGCCCATCGCTGACGTCTTGCAGGCGCTGGAACAGGCTGAAGTGCCCGCCGGACGCATCTACAACGTGGCCGACATCGTCGCCGATCCGCATTACCAGGCGCGGGACATGATTCTCGATGCCCAGTTGCCGGGCGGCGCCAGCGTCAAGATGCCGGGCATCGTGCCCAAATTGTCTGAGACGCCTGGCGGCGTGAACTGGCAAGGTCCAAGTCTGGGCCAGCACACCGACAGCGTGCTCGACAGCCTGGGCTTGAGCGCCGCCGACATCGAACGCCTGAAAACTGAAGGGGTGGTGCAATGATCACTGACTTTTCCGAGCGCCTGATCGTTCAGGAAGTGTCGCCGCGCGACGGACTGCAAATCGAGCCGAAGTGGGTCGAGACCGCCGACAAGATCGCGCTGATCGATCAGCTGTCGCTGGCAGGATTTTCCCGCATCGAAGCAGGATCGTTCGTTTCGCCCAAAGCGATTCCGGCCCTGCGCGATGGCGATGACGTGTTTCGCGGTATTCGTCGCCAGTCGGGCGTGACTTACGTCGCGCTGATCCCCAATCTCAAGGGTGCCCAACGCGCACTCGATGCCGGCGCCGATGAGCTGAACCTGGTGATGTCCGCCAGCCAGACTCATAACCTGGCGAACATGCGCATGCGCCGCGAACAGTCGCTGGCGGCGTTTGGCGATGTGGTGGCGCTGGCCCGGGGCACTTCGCTGAGTCTCAATGGCTCGATTGCCACCACCTTCGGTTGCCCGTTTGAAGGGAAGATCGACGAGGACCTGGTGCTGCAGATCGTCGATGCGTACCTGGAACTGGGCATGCAGGGCGTCACCCTGGCCGACACCACCGGCATGGCCAATCCGCGGCAGGTGTATCGCCTGGTGCAGCGGGTGCTGCAACGTCTGCCCGCGTCGGCATTGACCCTGCATTTTCACAACACACGTGGCCTGGGTCTGAGCAATGTGCTCGCTGCCTATGAAGCGGGCGCGCGACGTTTTGATGCGTCTTTGGGCGGGCTGGGTGGTTGTCCGTTTGCGCCGGGGGCCTCGGGCAATATCTGCACAGAAGATCTGGTGAATCTGTGCGAAGAAATGGGCATCGACACCGGCATCGACCTGCCGCATTTGCTGACGCTGTCCCGTCGTTTACCCGATTTGCTCGGACACGAAATGCCCGGTCAGGTGGCCAAGGCGGGACGCAACTGCGACCTGCATCCGGTGCCGGACAATTTGCCAGCCTGAACAGCACTGCTACACGCGCTAAACCCGGGCGCTTGAGCGTCCGGCCAGACAACAAAAACAAACGGGCACCCACCGGGAAGCCCGCCTGGAGAAACTGCAATGACGCTCTCTGCTCTGAATCCCGACCGCAGCCTCCCCGAGGTGATAAGCGCGGAAAAAGCCCTGATTCGCAAGGTGGCATGGCGCATCATGCCGCTGATCATGGTGTGTTATCTGTTCGCGTTTTTCGATCGCATCAACATCAGCTTCGCCAAGTTCCAGCTGCAAAGTGACCTGAGTCTGAGCGACACCGCTTACGGCTTGGGCGCCGGGTTGTTCGTGGTCGGTTATGTGCTGTTCGAGGTGCCGAGCAACATCATGCTGTACAAGGTCGGCGCCCGGCGCTGGATCGCCCGGATCATGATGTCCTGGGGCATCGCCACCGCGTTGATGATCTTCGTCACCAGTGAATGGCAGTTCTACACCCTGCGTTTCATCATCGGGGCGATGGAAGCCGGTTTCGCACCGGGCGTGTTGTATTACCTGACGCTGTGGTTTCCGCAGACTTATCGTGGGCGCATCACTTCGACGCTGTTTCTGGCCTCGGCATTTGCCGGGCTGATTGGCGCGCCGGTGTCCGGTCTGGTATTGGGCCATATGGACGGCGTGATGCAGATGCGCGGCTGGCACTGGCTGTTCCTGCTGGGCGGTATCCCGTGCATCGGGCTGGGGTTGGTGGTGCTGAAGGTGCTCAAGGATAAAGTCAGCGACGCCCACTGGCTGACCGCTGAAGAAAAAACCTACCTCTCCAGCCGTATCGCGCAGCACGAGCCGAACAAGCACGGCGGGTCACTGCTGACCGCGTTGAAAATGCCCGGCTTTCTGATGCTCGGCTTCATTTATTTCCTGATTCAGGTGGCGTCCTACGGCCTGAACTTCTGGGCGCCGCAACTGATCCGTAGTGCGGGCACGGAAAGCCCGGTGATCATCGGCTTGCTGACGGCAATCCCTTATATCTTCGGGGCGATCAGTATGGTCGTGGTGGGACGCTTGTCGGATGCCACGGGTGAGCGGCGCAAGTTCGTCTGTGGGCTGGTGGTGCTGGGGGCGATTGGTTTCTTCAGCGCCGGCATCTTTGCCCAGCACACGGTGTTCCTGATCGTCGCGCTGGCGATGCTTGGCGCCGGCATAGTGGCGTCGATTCCTGCCTTCTGGACCTTGCCACCCAAGTTGCTGGCGGGTGCCGGGGCGGGTGCGGCGGGCGGTATTGCGCTGATTAACACCCTCGGGCAGTTCGGCGGAATCGTCAGCCCGGTGATGGTCGGCAGCATCAAAGACCTTACCGGCAGCACCACGCCTGCGCTGTACGTAATAGGCGTGTCGAGCTTACTGGCCGCAGCGCTGCTGATGTGGGCCTTGCCTGCGAAATTGCGTACGTTGGATAAACATGAAGGTTGATTGATGGCGGGGGGGCTTCACTTCCGCAGCTGCCGCCCTCCAAACTGCATCGCAGCCTTCGGCAGCTCCTACATTAATTGCGCGGTCCTTGGTAGGAGCTGCCGAAGGCGCGCTGGATAAGCGTGCGGATTGATTGATGCTGAAGGTGGCTTCACTTCCGCAGCTGCCGCCCTCCAAACTGCATCGCAGCCTTCGGCAGCTCCTACATTAATTGCGCGGTCCTTGGTAGGAGCTGCCGAAGGCTGCGATGCGGTATTGCTGACACACTCGGAAAACGACTTCCGACGCCTAGCGCGCTTTCACCGCCTAGCCTGATCGAGATGTTTGAATAGATAGGGCAACGGAATGCCAAATCCCCCAGGTGGTCATCGCCTACGCCTAGGACGTTTCTCCGAATTCGGTCGTATTTACATGCTCACAGCGGTTGTTGAAAATCGAAAGCCAGCTTTCTCCGATTACCGGCTTGGACGCTTGGTCGTTGACCAATTCCGCTCTGCGCAGGACGCAGGAACGGTTCGCTCACTCGCGTGGGTTGTCATGCCTGACCATTTCCACTGGCTAATTGAGTTGCGCGATCTGCCGCTAAGTGACCTCATGTGCCGAGTGAAGGCACGAAGTAGCAATGCCTATAAGCGAAAAACCGGCTGCAGCCAGCCACTTTGGCAAAAGGGCTACCACGACCGCGCCCTGCGCCTGGACGAGGATCTGCAACAGGCCGCTCGCTATATAGTCGCCAATCCACCACGCGCAGGACTGGTGAAACGCCTCGGCGATTACCCACTCTGGGACGCGATCTGGTTGTGAATCCCATTTTCAGCCTCACCCGTCACCCCACCGAAACTTTTCCCCCCACGCCCCGGTCACTGCTTAACACATCCCCTCAAGGAATAAGGCAATGGCTCGGGCAATCTGGAAGGGCGCGATCAGTTTCGGGCTGGTGCATATTCCGGTGGCGTTGGTTTCCGCCACGTCACATCAGGGCGTCGACTTCGACTGGCTCGACAAGCGCAGCATGGACCCGGTGGGCTACAAGCGAATCAACAAGGTCACCGGTAAAGAAATCAACAAGGAAAACATCGTCAAGGGTGTGCAATACCAGAAGGGCCAGTACGTGGTCATCAGCGAAGAGGAAATCCGCTCTGCGCACCCCAAGTCTACCCAGACCATCGAAATTTTCGGCTTCGTCGATGCCGACCAGATCCCACTTCAAAACATCGATACGCCGTATTTTCTCGCGCCCGACAAACGCGGCGAGAAGGTCTATGCGTTGCTGCGTCAGACCCTCATCGATACCAAAAAAGTCGCGCTGGCCAATGTGGTCATCCGCACCAGCCAGCATCTGGCCGCGGTCATGCCGCTGGACGAGGCGATTGTGCTGGTGCTGCTGCGCTGGCCATCGGAGGTGCGCAGCCTCGATACGCTCGAACTGACCAAGGATGTGACCGAGGCCAAATTGAGCAAGGCCGAGCTGGACATGGCCAAGCGGCTGGTCGAGGACATGAGCGCCGATTGGCAGCCTGATGACTACCGCGACACCTTTCAGGATCAGATCATGGAGCTGGTGGAAACCAAGGCCCGTGAAGGCAAGATCGAAGACGTCGAGACCGACGCAGGCGAAACCGAACGCAAATCCGCCGATGTCATCGATCTCACCGAATTGCTCAAACGCAGCCTGGGCGGCAAGGGCACTTCTGCCAAAGCCCCAAGTAAATCCAAGCCTGCCAGCAAAAGCAAAACCGCCGCCGCAGACGAAGCAGTTCCGGCCAAACGGCGCGCCCCTGCCAGGAAAAAAACCACCAAGGCGTCTTGAGAGCCTTCACCCGGTTGAGCGCTATCAACCGGGGAAGATCCGTCAGCCGGTGCAGAGGGTTAATCGATCATGGCCAAGCCCGTCAGCGAGTACACGCGTAAACGTAATTTCGACGTCACCTCAGAGCCCCCGGAAATCGCCACCAAACGCGGCGCGACAACCAAGAATCAAGCGCTGAGTTTTGTCATTCACAAGCACGACGCGCGCAACCTGCATTACGACTTCCGCCTGGAGCTGGACGGCACGCTGAAAAGTTGGGCGGTGCCCAAAGGCCCTAGCCTTGACCCGAAAAACAAGCGCCTGGCCGTGCATGTCGAAGATCACCCGCTGGGCTATGGTTCATTCGAGGGCAGTATTCCTGAAGGCCAATACGGCGCTGGCGATGTGATCGTCTGGGATCGCGGCGTCTGGCAGCCCCACGGCGATCCGCAGCAAACCTATAAGGACGGCAAGCTCAAGTTCACGCTCATCGGCGAAAAGCTCACGGGTGAATGGGCGTTAGTGCGCACGCATTTACGTGGCAGTGGCGACAAGGAGCAGTGGCTGTTGATCAAGGAAAAAGACGAAGCCGTGCGCACTGAGGACGAGTACGACATCGTGGTTGACCAGCCGCAAAGCGTGGTCAGTGGCGCTACGGTGGGTGAGGGCAGGAAGAAAGCGGCTTCATCACCGACCAAGACCGCCAGCAAAGCCAGCGCGGCCAAACCGTCCGCAAAAAAAACGTTGGGCAAAAAGGCGGCAGTACCGAAAAAACTCTCGCCGCAATTGGCGACCCTGGTGGACACCCCGCCTGCGGGCGATTGGCTGTATGAAATCAAGTTCGACGGCTACCGGATCATGACGCGCATCCTGGACGGTGATGTGCGCCTGTTTACCCGCAATGGCCACGATTGGACCGATCGCCTTCCTCTTCAGGCCAAGGCGCTGACCGCGATGAAACTAGGTGACGGCTGGCTGGACGGTGAAGCGGTGATGCTCAACGATGCCGGTCTGCCGGATTTCCAGGCGCTGCAGAATGCCTTCGAGATCGGCCGCAGCAAAGACATCGTCTACTACCTGTTTGACGCGCCGTTTCTCGATGGCGAGGACCTGCGTCAAACGGCAGTGGAAGACCGCCGCGCGACCCTCAAAAAGCTGCTGGGCAAACAGCGCAGTAGGTTGCTGCGGTTCTCCGATGCCTTCTCGGCGAGTCACCGGGATATTGTTGAAAGCGCGCGGGCCTTGTCTTTGGAAGGGGTGGTCGGCAAGCGCGCTGGCAGTTTCTACGACGCCAGACGCAGCCCCGACTGGATAAAGCTCAAGTGCAAGCAGCGCCAGGAATTTGTGATCGTCGGCTACACCCGCCCTCAAGGGACGCGCACCGGTTTCGGCGCGTTGCTGCTGGCAGTGAACGAGGAGGGTGCCGGATTGGTATATGCCGGCCGCGTGGGCACCGGGTTCAACCAGCAAATGTTGGACGAGATGTACAAGCAGATGAAGGCGCTGGAACAGGACGCTTCGCCGCTGGAAAAGAAACTCACCAGCGCCCAGGCGCGCGGCGTGCACTGGATCAAACCTGAGTTGGTGGGTGAAGCCGAGTTCGGCGAATGGACCCGCGAAGGCATCATTCGTCACGCCTCGTTCATCGCGCTGCGCACGGACAAGCCGGCCAGCGAAGTGGTGCATGAATATCCGAAAACGCCAAAGGACGTGAAGCCGCCTTTCAAGCCCAAAACATCTAAACCGGCTGCGGCAGATCAGGCTAAGCCCAAGACTGCCAAGCGTGTCGGCAAAGGGAAAGTCGAAGTTGCGGGCGTGGCGATCAGTCATCCAGAGCGTGTCATCGACAACGAGAGCGGCCTGCACAAAATCGATCTTGCGCAGTTCTACGAGTCGATTGCCGACTGGATTCTGCCGCATCTGGTGCATCGCCCAGTGGCACTGTTGCGCTGTCCGGAGGGCGTTGAAGGTGAGCAGTTTTTTCAAAAGCATTCAGACCGGCTGGCGATTCCCAACATCAAGCAACTGGACCCCAAACTGGACCCCGGCCACGCGCGGCTGATGGAAATCGACAGCGTGCAGGCGCTGGTTGGCGCTGCACAAATGGGCACGATCGAGCTGCACACGTGGGGCGCCACCAGCGACAAAATTGAAACCCCGGACCACTTCGTCCTCGATCTGGACCCTGACTCCGCATTGCCGTGGCGCAGCATGGTCGAAGCTACCAGCATGACGCTGGCGGTGCTGGACGAGCTGGGTCTCGAGGCGTTTATCAAGACCAGCGGTGGCAAGGGAATTCACATCATCGTGCCGCTGGCGCGGGGTGCTGACTGGGATACGGTCAAGGGTTTCGCCAAGGCTGTTTCGCAGTTCATTGCCGACAAACTGCCGGAGCGATTTACTGCCGTGATGGGGCCGAAGAATCGTGTGGGCAAGATATTCATCGACTACCTGCGTAATACCCGTGGCGCCAGTACCGCCACTGCCTATTCCGTGCGCGCGCGACCGGGTTTACCGGTCTCCGTGCCGATTACTCGTGAAGAACTGAAGACGCTTAAATCTGCCTCGCAATGGAACATCGCCAACCTTCAGGCACGACTGCGCAAGCTCAAAGCTGATCCTTGGGCGGGGTATAAAAACAAACAGCGGATTACCAAGAAGATGTGGAAGCAGTTGGGCGCGACGCCGCCAGCTTGAGGTTTGCGTGATGTTGTAGGAGCAAACGTGTTGGCGAGGGCGACAGTGCGGCGAATCGCAGAGCCCGCTTCGCGAACAAGTTCGCTGCGACAGGGTAGGGGGGGATGTGGCAGACGTGGACTAGAGTGAACGTACCGCGTTGGCATTCATTTGAGATCCAAAAAAAATGAGCCAAACGCACAAGTTTGCCTACTGCCACTGGCCCAGACTGCCCCAGACCCGGCGCAGTCCGTCGCCGCTATCAGGAGATTGCATCATGTTCAGCAACTGGTCGGACCTGGTTGTCACCATCAAGAAATCTTTCGGCGCGCTGTCCAAATCCAACCCCAAAATGGTCAAGGCCTACATGGCTCTGGGCGACGCTGCCGCCGAAAACAACGTGCTGGATGCCAAGACGCGGGAGTTGATTTCCCTGGCCGTGGCGATCACCACCCGCTGCGACGGTTGTATCGGCGCCCATGCCGAGGCGGCCATAGCGGCTGGCGCCACCCGCGAAGAAGTGGCTGCCGCGCTGGCCACCGCGATCTCGCTTAACGCCGGCGCAGCTTATATCTACTCGCTGCACGCGCTTGAAGCGTATGACGCGTTGAAGAAGTAACGATCAGCACCAGCCTGTAGGAGCGAACTTGTTCGCGAAGGAACGTGCCAGTTACACCGCGGCGTTGGCCTCGCCAACAAGTTGGCTCCTACAGAACGATTCGGAGATCAATCCAGCGCTGTCTGTTCGCTGTCACGCCACTGAACTGTGCGTATCCCCTTGCTCGGCGGGATAGAACTCGCCATCGAGATTCAATTGGGTCAAACGCGCGCGCACGGCGTCTTCTATTTCCATCACGTTGGCGGTGTCGTCGATGTCATCGGGGACCAGCCACACGCGGGTAACGTTTTGCCCGTGGGTGCCTTCGCTAAGCATGTCGTGGGTAAACAGCTGGTTGGCGCGCCAGAGGCAGAGTTGGTCTTCCTTTGGGCCGTGTTCGGCGAGGGAGGAGGCTGATGACAGCCAGATTTCGTTGAAGGCGCTGAGGTCGGCGTCACTCAGTTCTGCCAGAGAGATCAAGGTTTTCATGAAGGTTCCTCGTGGGCGGGTGCATAGACTCTGACGCACGTTGATGCTCAGGCGTTCCCGCTAACAAAGGGTAGAGGACAAATCGGAAGGCTGGGAGGCGTTTACTTACCGAACGCGTGCGCGGACTTCTGTAGGAGCCAACTTGTTGGCGAGCCCGACCTTGATGAGCCTCACTGCTCTGGAGTCCCCCACATTTAACCTGTGGGAGCGGACCTGTCCGCGAAGAGGCCCGCATGATCGACATCGATCTGTCGCCTGGAAGATAGTCTTCGCGGACCGGTCCGCTCCCACGGGTGAGTGTTTTCGTCAGATAAATCAGTGTGTCATTTGATGCTGACTGGACAACGAGGTATTGCAGTCAGTGCTTTACCGGCGCAGGCAACGTCACCAGCGACACGTACTCATCCCAAAACGCCTTTTGATTGATGCCGTACACGACCTTGGCCTTTTGCGTGCCCACCGGCGCGCCTTTTTTGTAGGCCATTGAACGGCCGTAGTCCGGACCGAAATGCGCATCGACGTCAACCCACACGTCTTTGGATTCAGTCACCAGTTCCGGGTTCACCAGATACAGCGCGGGCAGGCTGTCCCAGGTGAAGCTGTGATAGGCCGGATCTTTGTCGAACTCAGGGCCCAGAACGGCTTTGTACAGGTCAGCAATCACGCCTTGTTTGGCGATGACGCGGTTAAACACCGAAGCATCGAAGATGACTTTTTCACACACGTCGTTGGGGAATATCACGTGTTCGATAGGGGAGCGCAGCACGATACGTGCCGCTTCCGGGTCGAACCACCAGTTGAATTCCGCCGCTGGAGTGGTGTTGCCGGGGATTTCCATGGCGCCGCCCATGTACACGATGCGTTTGATCAACGGCACGATTTCCGGGGCGGTGCGGATTGCCAGCGCCACGTTGGTCAGCGGCCCGACCGCCAGCAGAGTGACTTCATGGGGGTTGCGCTTGACGCTGTCGATGATGAACTGCGCGGCGGACTCGTTGCGCAGTTTGGTGTGCGTCGCCAAGCCATCGGGTGGCGCGACCAGTTGCGAGGGAGAAGTAGGCCGCGGGTGCTTGAACGCGCCGGGCCAGCCGGAACCGAACAGCGCCTGTTCCTGCGTGTACGTGGAAAAATCATGCAGCAGCGGATAGGCCGCGCCGGAGTACACGCCGACGTCTTTCTCCACGCCCATGCGCTCGACCGCTTTGAGCGCATCGACTTGCGCCTGATCGACCCAGGCGTTGCCGCTGACCAGGGTCATGCCCAGCAGGTCTATCTTCTTCTGCGCGTGCAGCTGTGCCAGCATGATGAACGCCTGACCGTCGTCGTTGAGCACGTTGAAGTCGGTGTCGAAAATGACCTTCTCCGCCGCTTGCAGCGAGGTGGCAGACAGGCCAACGGCCAACGCCAGGGCACAGCTTTTCAGGAACGCCTGCATGCTTTGATTCCCTTTTTGAAAAAAACACCGGCCCTGTAGGAGCTGCCGAGCAGCGCGAGGCTGCGATGCGGCAAATCTGACACGCCGCAATCGCAGCCTTCGGCAGCTCCTACAAGTCTTGGGGTGATAGTTATCTGTTCACCAGCTTGGCCGGCAACGCGATCACCAAAAAGCTGCTGAGGATCAAACATCCGGCGAAGAACCACAACGCCCCGGCGCTGCTGCCGGTGACGTCGATCGCGATGCCCATCATCGAGTTACTCACCAGCCCCGCAATGTTCGCCAACGAGCACGCCAGGGCAAATCCCGTAGCGGCAGCGCGGCCTTTGAGAAAGGTCGCCGGCAGGCTGAAAAATACCGGCACCGCGCCAATGATCGCCGCCGAAGCAATGGCGAACAGAATCACCGTCATCACCACGCTGTGGGTGAAGTACGTGCTGGCCGCCATGGCCATCGATCCGATCCAGAATGGCACGATGATGTGCCAGCGACGCTCGCGACGACGGTCCGAGCTGGCGCCGATCATCAACATGCCGATCAATGCCGCAACACTGGGCAGCGCCGTCAGCATGCCGATGTGAAAGGTATCAACCACGCCAGCGTTCTTGATGAAGGTCGGCATCCAGAAACCCATCGCGTAGGCACTGAGCAGGATCGAGAAATCGATGCCGCCGAGCATCCAGACTTTCAGGTTGAAAAAGCCGTCACGGAAACTGTGTTTGCTGTCTTTGCCTTCTGCGTCGTCCTGGCGCAGCTCGCTTTCCAGCAGAGCCTTCTCGTCGGCGTCCAGCCATTTGGCCTGTTGCGGGTTGTTCGGCAACGCCCAGAACGTCAGCACGCCCAATAGCACGCTCGGAATGCCCTCAATCAGAAACAGCCACTGCCAGCCACGCAGGCCACCGGTCGTGTCGAAATGGCCCATGATCCAGCCCGACAGCGGGCCGCCGATCACGCTGGACAGCGGCAAACCGATCATGAACAACGCGATGATCCTGCCCCGTCGATAGGTCGGAAACCAAGTGGTCAGGTAAAACAGCACGCCTGGCAGAAAGCCCGCTTCAGCGGCGCCTAGCAAAAAGCGCAGCACATAGAACTGGGTTGAAGTGGTGACGAACAGGGTGCACACCGAGAGCAGGCCCCAGGTGATCATGATCCGCGCGATCCAGATTTTTGCGCCGATCTTCTCCAGCGCCAGGTTGCTCGGCACTTCAAACAGGATGTAGCCCACGAAAAACAGCCCGGCGCCCAGGCCGAATGCTGTTTCGCTGAGGTGCAGTTGATCGAGCATCTGCAGCTTGGCGAAACCGATGTTGATACGGTCCAGGTAAGCGGCCAGGTAGCAGAAGCACAGGAAGGGAATCAGCTTCCAGGTGATCTTGTGGTAAAGCGCCTTGATCGGGTCCGCGGCGATGGTCGCAGCGGTTTGTATGTTCGCAGAGGGCATCGGGTGGCTCCTGGCGTTTCGGTCTGGTTCTTGTGGCGGTTGGGTGCTGCGCGCGGATAAAAAAACCGTGACATTTGTCGGTGTGCTGGCTGGCCCCTTCGCGGACAGGTCCGCTCCCACATGGGATCGCGTTGTACCTGTGGGAGCGGACCTGTCCGCGAAGGGGCCAGCCGGGACAACCTATTTCTGGAAATAATCCAGCGCTTCCTGCTTGGCCACCACATCGCCGTACTTGTTGTCGATATCAAACAAATTCGCCTCATGGGGCGCGGAATGCCGATCCCCGACGCACTCACGCACGACAATGGTCCGAAACCCGTGCTGCACCGCATCCACTGCCGTTGCACGAATGCAGCCACTGGTCGAGCAGCCCGCCAACACTACGGTATCGATGTCCTGTACGTGCAACAGCGACGCCAACGATGTGCCGAAAAACGAGCTGGCGTATTGCTTGCTGATCACTACTTCATCGGCGGTAGGCAGCACTTCTTCACAGAACGCCGCCAGCGGATTGCCTTCGACCATGTCCTTCATCACCGGGGCCTTGATCACCCACATGCCGCCGTCGATAAAGTGCTTCGGGTGGTAGCGGATGTTGGTGTGCACCACCAGCACGCCGTGCTCACGGGCACTGGCCAGCAGCTCGACGCTTTCTGCAACAGCGGTGACCACGCCCGGCGCATACAACGGCGCGCCTTCCTGGGTGTAGCCCTGCATGAAATCGATCATCAGCAGCGCGGCTTTTTTGCCGAACCCTACGCGATTGCCCCACACGCCCTGATAGTTGGCGTCTGCACTTTGCTCTTCACTCATGGCGCTCTCACTGTGCAATTAAATTGTTCAAGCCAACGCCTGAAACCTGTGGAAGGGAGCTTGCTCGCGAGAGGTCAGTACAGTCGATGCATCTTCACTGCCTGAAGCACCCATCGCGAGCAAGCTCCCTCGCACCGATACCCGTCCAATTCCAATCCTGTTCTCAAGTCAGTGGCTGGCCGAGGAAATCGCCGAACGCGACGAAGAAGCCCGGCAGGTTGTCCCACGGGATCATGTGGCCTGCGTTCTCGACGCGGGCGATCATGATCTGCGGCTGCAACTGGCGAATTTCGGCTTCGTCCTCCGGCAGAATCACACCGCCGCGGCCGGCAACGATGAGCAGGGCAGGGACGGGCAGATTCGGCAAATCCTGGTGAAAGTCTTCTTCGTGGAAATCGTTGAACGCCTTGACGATGGCCGGCTCGTAGCAGGTGTGCAGCCATTCTGCGCGCAACTGCAGTTGCTCCTCGGTCCAGGTGGCGCAGAAGGCGCGCATGTCATTGGCGCTCATGCCATTTTGCGACTGGCGAATCGAGTCTACGTACCACGGCAGCTTCGCCGGATACTCCCGACGGCCAGGTCCCGAAACCGGCGGATCGATCAACACCAGGCTTTTCAGGCCGCGCGGGTTACGCACTGCACTGCGTACTGCAAAACGCGCGCCCATGGAGTGACCGGCCAGGTGATAACTGTCCAGGTTCATCGCCTCGGCAAACGCCGAAATGTCATCGGCGCAGGCGTCGACGCTGTAATCCAGTTCCGGTCCGGTGGAGGAGAGGCCGCGGCCGCGTGCATCGAGCACGTAGGTGTCGAAATACTTGCCCAGACGCTCGGCGACAAAACCCCAGGTGATGGCAGGGCTGGTGATGCCCGGTATCAGGATCAGCGCCGGTTTGCCCTGATGCTTTTCTCCGCCGTAGCGCAGGTAGTGCTGACGGATGCCATTGGCCTGAACGTTGCCGCCGTGGATGAAAGTGCTCATGCGCTCACCTCGGATTTGAGGTCCTGACCGTAGAGGTCATAGCCGAAGACCCAGGCCGGATCTTCCTGGGTGCGCAGCCAGGTATTGGCGTTCGACACGGCCTGCACGCGGGAGGCGCGCTCCTTGCGGTTGGCTTCATAGAGCTTGAACGCGGTGCTGTAATCGGTGAGCCCGGTTTCCTGCAGGCAACGGGTCAGCATCGCGGCGTCTTCGATGGCCATGCCTGCGCCTTGAGCCATGTGCGGCTTCATCGGGTGGCAGGCATCGCCCAGCAGCACCAGACGCCCGCGGCTCCACAATGGCAGAGGATTGCGGTTGAGCAACGGCCATTTGGTCACGCTGGTAGTGGACTCGATCAAGGCCTGCACCGTGGGGTGATAGCCGGCGAACGATTCGTACATTTCCGCCTGGCTGCTGTCGACCCAGCCACTCTGGAAATCCCATTCCGGGTGCGGCACGCCGGTCACGTAGTAGTACTCATCGCGCTTGCCGGTGGTGTGGTAGACCATCATGTGACGGTCCTCGCTCCACCACTTCACGCAGTTCTCGAAGTCCAGTTTGTACTTGGTCAGCACTTCGCTCGGGATCAGCGCACGGTGCGCGACCCAGCCGCTGTAAAGGGGTTTTTCTACGCCCAGCAGTTCTTCACGGATGCGCGAGTTGATGCCGTCGGCGCCGATGACGATGTCTGCGTCAGCGTGGGTGCCGTCGGCAAAGTTCAGACGCACGCCGTTTTCGGATTCTTCAAGGGTGGTCAGGCATTTGCTGAAATGCACGCTGCCCGGCGCCAGGGTCGACATCTGCAATGCATGCAGATCGCCACGGTGAACGGTGATGTAGGCCGCGCCGTATTCCTTGAGGGAGAACTCACCCAGGGCAATCCGTGACAGGTAGTCGCCGGTGGCGCCATCACGGCTGAACCAGAAGTCCGGGTGTGAGCCCATGTCGCTGAGCTGCTGCTCAATGCCCATGCGACGGAAGATTTTCATGATGTTCGGACCCATGTGGATCCCAGCGCCGATCCGCGAGAACTCGGCCGCCTGTTCGTAGACATCAACCGTGAAGCCCGCTTTCTGCAACAGCGTGGCTGCTGCAGCTCCGCCCAGACCTGATCCGACAATGGCGATTTTTTGCGTGTTTGGCATGGGGCGGTTCCCTTGTGCTGCTTGAAGACAGTTGAAATTTGAGCGACTCAATGCTGTCGCCATGTTGCGTTTTTAAAGTGTATACGCTGTTTTCCTGAAATGTGAATAGGTGTTTCAAAAAATACTGGTTTGAACGATAAGTGCCATCGTAACCCGAGGTAACGCCCGTAAATTGGGGTTTGTGTGCATATGTAACGAATTGGCTCAGCTCTTGCAGACGGCGTTTATTTGATGTCTGATCGCGTTTAATAAGTGTGTACGCTTTAAAATATGCACTACTCTGAAGCGCGATGCCTTTCAATGGTGCGTTTGGTGAATGGCCAAATGCCAAGGAGACGAAAAATGGCGGTTAGTGATAGCGAATTGGCTCAAATGTTTGAACACGTTCTGAAGCTGTCGAAAGTCGACACGACCCAGAGCGTTGCGATCTTGAAGAGCCACTACTCCAATCCCCGCACCGTGCGTGCGGCGATGGACGCGGCTCAGCGTTTGGGCGCCAAGGTCTACGCGGTGGAATTACCCTCGTTCAATCACCCGATGGCCATGGGTAACGACATGACCGCCTACTGCGGTGATACGGCCCTGACCGGCAACATCGCGGCACAGCGCGCGCTTGAAGCGGCTGATCTGGTGATCGACACCATGATGCTGCTGCATTCGCCCGAGCAGGAGCAGATCCTCAAAACCGGCACGCGCATTCTTCTGGCCGTCGAACCCCCGGAAGTGCTGGCCCGTATGCTGCCGACGCTTGAGGACAAAGCGCGGGTACTGGCCGCCGAAGAGGTGCTGAAAGCAGCGCGCACCATTCAGGTGAAGTCCAAGGCTGGCAGTGATTTCCGCGCACAGCTGGGGCAATACCCCTCGGTCACCGAGTACGGTTTTGCAGATGAGCCAGGACGTTGGGACCACTGGCCCAGCGGCTTTCTGTTCTCCTGGCCCAACGAAGAAACCGCCGAAGGCACCTTGGTCATCGACATTGGCGACATCGTGCTGCCGTTTAAAACGTATTCGCGCGAGCAGATCACGCTGGAGATCGATAAAGGCTTCATCACCAAGATCCACGGCGGTTTCGAGGCCGAGTACCTGCGCGACTACATGAAGTATTTCAACGACCCCGAGGTGTACGGCATTTCCCACATTGGTTGGGGTTTGCAGCCGCGCGCGCAGTGGACGGCCATGGGACTGCACGACAAGAACGACGGCATGTGCATGGACGCCCGTGCATTCTACGGCAACTTCCTGTTCTCCACCGGGCCGAACACCGAAGTCGGCGGCAAGCGCAAAACCCCGTGCCACCTGGACATTCCGCTGCGCCGTTGCGACATTTATCTGGATGATCTGGCCGTGGTGCTGGGCGGCGAAGTGGTTGCGCCTGAAGCGTCGAAGGCCCGCTGAGATCTTATTCTGTGGGAGCGAATTCATTCGCGAGAGGCTGGTACAGCCGATATCAATACATCGGCTGAAATACTGCTTCGCGAATAAATTCGCTTCTACAGGTCAGTGGGCGCGATTCCCCTCCACCCCCGCACACGTTAATGTAGCCGCCAATTCCCTCCAGCCCGCCAAACGAGCCGCCTGTGTCCACTGACAACCCTTCCAGTAACGACGCGTCTTACGCTTTCTCCAACCAGGTCGGCCACCTGCTGCGCAAGGCCTATCAGCGGCATCTGGCGATCTTTCAACAGAATGTCGGCGACTCGCAGCTGACCGCGGTGCAGTTCGTTACCCTGTGCGCGCTGCTTGATCACGGTCCCAGTTCGCAAACCGAGCTGGTCAAGGCAACGGCCGTGGATCAGGCCACCATCCGCGGCATTGTCGATCGCCTCAAGGCCCGCGACCTCATCAGCCTTGAGCCGGACCCGCAAGACAAGCGCAAAGTCATCTGCAGCCTGACCGACAGCGGCCTGCAACTGGTGCAGGAAACCGTCCCCCGCGCGGCGCAGATCAGCGAACTGACCCTGAACAAACTCAACCCGGCCGAGCGTGTGGCGGTGCTGTTCTTGCTGCGTAAGTTGATTGATGACTCGGACGAGTAACTAACCCGGTTGCACTGAAAAACCCCGAACCGTGGGAGCGGACCTGTCCGCGAAGAGGCCCGCAAGGCTCTTACACATCCAGCGCCTGAACCGTTGTCTTCGCGGACAGGTCCGCTCCCACGGGGGACTGACGCATGTCCAGAAACCATCCTTTATCTTCTGAACTCTTCAACAGCGATCACAATTACCTGTAGGAGCTGCCGAAGGCTGCGATAGCGGTGTATCAGACATTGGCATAAAGCTATCGCAGCCTCGCGTTGCTCGTCAGCTCCTACAAAAGCGCGCCATCCGTGTTCGCAAAACCATCCTTCATCTTCCGCTTTCCGCCACTGGCACGCTTCCTGCTCCCATTTCATGAAGTGAATACTTCATCAAACGCCAGGGACGGTCGGTAACAGACGGGAGCGCAACATGAGTGAGCGTGCAGTCGCGGCAGAGAAGACCGTGACGCTGCGGGTCAACGGACAGACGACATCGGTCACGGCGATGGCCGACACGCCGCTGCTGATGATTCTGCGCAACGACCTGCAACTCAACGGCCCCAAGTTTGGCTGCGGGCTGGGCGAATGCGGGGCGTGCACGGTCATCATCGACGGCGTGGCCGCGCGGCCCTGCGTGTTCCCGCTGGCCGGCGCCGAAGGCCGCGACATCACGACCCTGGAAGGCATCGGTACGCGCGAATGCCCACACCCGGTGCAGCAAGCGTTCATCGACGAGCAAGCCGCGCAATGCGGTTACTGCATGAACGGCATGATCATGACCGCCAAGGCCTTGCTCGACCGCAATCCGCACCCCACCGAAGCACAAATCCGCAACGAACTCTCGGCCAATCTCTGCCGTTGCGGCACCCACATCGAAATTCTGCGTGCGGTGATGCGTGCCGCTCGCCAACAGCCTTGAACGGATCCACGACCATGACCCAGACCACGCCTACCCGCGATCAACTGCTGGCGAAAAACGGCGTATTGCTGATCGTCGACGACATCCTGCCGCCGTCCGGTCCTGTGGCCAAAGGCGGCACCCCGACTATCAGGCCCATGGAGTTGGGGCTGTTCATCGCCATCGATGAAGACAACACCGTTTATGCCTTCAACGGCCATGTTGATCTGGGGACCGGCATTCGTACCTCCCTGGCGCAGATCGTGGCGGAAGAACTCGACCTGACCATGGATCAGTTGAAGATGATCCTCGGCGACACCGAGCGCGCACCCAATCAGGGCGCGACCATTGCCAGCGCCACGCTACAGATTTCTGCCATTCCGCTGCGCAATGCCGCAGCCGAGGCCCGGCGCTTCCTGCTGGACGAAGCGGCCGAGCGCTGGTCGGTCAATGCGCAATCGCTGGTCATCGAAGCAGGCGTGATCAAGGCTGAAGACGGCCGCACTTTTCGTTTTGGCGAACTGGTCAGCGGCCAGCACATCGAACTGCGCATCTCCGGCGACGCTCCGCTGAAAAAACTCGAGGACTACAAACTGGTGGGCCAGGCCGCGGCGCGGGTCGACATCCCCGGCAAAGCCACCGGCGAGCTCACCTACGTGCACGACATGCGCTTGCCGGACATGCTTCACGGTCGGGTGGTGCGCCCGCCGTACGCAGGTTTCGACACGGGCGATTTTGTCGGCAACAGCCTGCTGGAAGTTGATGAGTCGTCCATCGCCCACATCCCCGGCATCGTGCGCGTGGTGGTGATTCGTGACTTCGTCGGCATCGTAGCCATGCGCGAAGAGCAGGCCGCCAAAGCTGCGCGGGAGCTGAAAGTCACCTGGAAGCCCTGGCAGCACAAGCTGCCGGACATGAGCGATGTAGAACAGGCGATCCGTGACAACCCGAGCATTCAGCGAGTGGTCCTGGACAAGGGCAATGTGGTCGAGGCACTGGACGGTGCCAGCGAGCGGATGACCCGCACCTATCTGTGGCCCTACCAGATTCACGGCTCTATCGGACCGTCCTGTGGGTTGGCGGACTACCAGCCAAACGGCATCCGTGTATGGTCCGGCACGCAAAATCCGCACATGCTCCGGGCAGATCTGGCCTGGCTGCTGGAATATCCCGAAGACAACATCGAAATCATCCGTATGGAAGCCGCCGGCTGCTATGGCCGCAACTGCGCCGATGACGTGTGTGCCGACGCGGTGTTGCTGTCCCGGGCGGTGGGTCTGCCGGTGCGGGTGCAGCTGACTCGCGAGCAAGAGCATGCGTGGGAGCCCAAAGGCACCGCGCAGTTGATGGAAGTCGACGGCGGCCTGAATGCTGACGGCGGCGTGGCCGGGTATGACTTCCAGACCAGCTACCCGTCTAACAACTCACCGACGCTGGCGCTGTTGCTGACCGGGCGCGTCGATCCGGTTGCCACAATGTTCGAAATGGGCGATCGCACGTCGATCCCGCCCTACGACTTCGAGCACATGCGCATCACCATTAACGATATGGCGCCCATCGTCCGCGCCTCCTGGATGCGCGGCGTGTCGGCGCTGCCCAACACCTTCGCCCACGAGTCGTACATCGATGAGCTGGCCTTTGCCGCCGGCGTCGACCCGATTGAATACCGCCTGCGTTATCTGCACGACGAGCGCGCCTCGGAGCTGGTCCGGGCGACTGCCGCCCGCGCCGAATGGTCGCCGCGCACCGAGCCGATGCAGATGGTTGAAGAGGACGGCGTGTTGCGCGGTCGCGGGTTTGCCTACGCGCGCTACATCCACAGTAAATTCCCTGGTTTTGGCGCGGCGTGGGCGGCGTGGGTTGCGGACGTGGCGGTGGATAAACATACCGGCGATGTCTCGGTGACGCGGGTGGTCATCGGCCATGACGCCGGGATGATGGTCAATCCGGCCGGCGTGCAGCACCAGATTCACGGCAATGTGATTCAGTCCACCAGCCGTGTGCTCAAGGAACGGGTGACGTTCGAGGAGTCCACGGTGTCGAGCAAGGAATGGGGCGGTTACCCGATCCTGACCTTTCCCGAGGTGCCGAAGGTCGATGTGATGATGATGCCGCGTCAGAGCGAGCCACCCATGGGCGCCGGTGAGTCCGCCTCGGTGCCCAGCGCTGCGGCGATTGCCAACGCGATTTACGACGCCACCGGGATTCGTTTTCGTGAGCTGCCAATCACGGCTGAGCGAGTACTCGCGGCCCTGAAAGGCGCAGGCGAGGCCGCCAACAGCAACCCGCCGGAATCGCCGAAAGCCAAGCGCTCGAAATGGCTGTTTGGTTCTTTGTTCGCAGCCTTTGGTGCGATTTTGGGCGTTGCCGCGACGGCGTTCCCGTTCAAATCTGAAATTGCGCCGATCACGCCGCCGAGTGCTGGCACCTGGTCAGCCTCAACGCTGGAGCGCGGTCGGCAACTGGCGGCAGTGGGCGACTGCGCGGTGTGCCACACGGCACCGGGCGGTGTGACCAATGCCGGTGGACTGGCGATGCAGACGCCATTCGGCACTTTATATAGCAGCAACATCACGCCGGACCCGGAAACCGGCATCGGCAACTGGTCTTATCCTGCGTTCGAGCGGGCGATGCGTGACGGCATCAGTCGTGATGGCAAGAACCTCTATCCGGCGTTTCCCTACACCGCTTTCAGAAACATCAACGACGCCGACATGCAGGCGTTGTACGCGTATTTGATGTCGCAAACCCCTGTCAAACAGGCGCCCAAGGCCAACGACATGCAGTTCCCGTTCAACATGCGGCCGCTGATGGCAGGCTGGAATGCGTTGTTCCTGCGCAAGGGCGAAATTCAGGTGCAGCTCCAGCAAAGCGAGCAATGGAATCGCGGCAATTATCTGGTCAACGGTTTGGGGCACTGCGCAGCGTGTCATTCGCCGCGCAACCTGATGGGCGCGGAGAAGGGCGGCGCGTCGCTCCTGGCCGGCGGCATGGTTGATGGCTGGGAGGCGCCAGCGCTGAACAGCCTGTCGAAATCGCCGACGCCGTGGACCGAGGATCAGCTGTTTAATTACCTGAGCACGGGCTACTCCGACAAGCATGGCGTGGCGGCTGGGCCCATGGGGCCGGTGGTGACGGAACTGGCGAAATTGCCGAAGGCCGATGTGCGGGCGATGGCGGTGTATCTCGCGTCGTTGAATGGCTCGGCTGAGGCTGCAGCTGTGCCGGTTGCGCAAGAGGTCGCCCAACCGACCGTCAGCGCAGTGTCCTTAAACAACGGCCAGCGAATTTTCGAAGGCTCGTGCCAGGGCTGTCACGCTGACGGTCTGGGGCCGAAACTGTTTGGGGTGAGCCCATCGCTCGCAACCAACACCAATGTTCACAGCGCTATGCCGGACAATCTGGTGAAGGTGATCCTGCAGGGGATTTCCAACCCGGCCACGCCAGATTTGGGTTACATGCCAGGCTTCAAGGACAGCCTGTCTAATACCCAGATCAGCGAACTGTCTGCGTACTTGCGCCACCGCTTCGCGCCGAGTGAGCCGCAGTGGGCGGGGTTGATTGAGAAGGTCGCGCACCTGAGGGCCAATCCCGGGACGCATTGAATGATCAACAGACCTGTGGGAGCGGACTTGTCCGCGAAGGCTATCTGTCAGGCGCGATAGATGCGTTGGATGTAACGGCCTCTTCGCGGACAGGTCCGCTCCCACAATGAGTGGTCCACCTGCAAATTCCGGACAAACACACATCCCTGTAGGAGCGGCGCGCGGCTAGGGCAGCCTCATCACCCCCCGCACCACCAGATCACTGATAAACGCCAGCCAGTCCTGCCGCTGTTTCGGCGCCGCGATGTCCTGATCAAGGAACGAGGTCAGGGTGTGCAGGTTGGAGTTATAGAAGTAGCAGAGCGAGGCGATCATCAGATAGACGTGCTTGATATCCAGGTCCTGACGAAACAAGCCCTGCTGCTGACCGGCTTCGATGACCGGCCGGAGCACGCCCACCGCTTCCCCTGACAGGCGCCGCAGTTCGCTGGATTGCCTGGCGTGCTTGCCCTTGTGCAGGTTCTCAATGCTCAGGATTGCGACGAATTCCGGGTGCGTCACGTAGTACTCCCAGACGAATGCCACCACTTGCTGCAACGTTTCCACCGGCGTGGAGGGGTCCAGACGCAACGTGCTTTCGGCCAGGTTGAACTGCTCGTAAGTGTGCTCAAGCACCCGCACGAACAGCTTTTCCTTGCTGCCGAAGTAGTAATAAAGCATGCGGTCATTGGAGTCGGCTTCGGCAGAAATGCGCTCGACGCGGCCGCCGGAATAGCCGTCTTCGGTGAACACCTTGATCGCCGCCTGGAGAATCCGCGCCCGGGTCTGGTCGGCTTGTTGGGCGCGGACGCCGGTCTTTTTGCTCACGCTGGCGATCCCGACTTCACAGAATACGGTACAGCAGACGCTCGACCCGCACACGGCTCACGCGTCGCAGAAAAGTACGCACGCCTTCCGGGTAATCGCTCAACGTATCGAGCTCGTCGTACTTGCCCACACGCTGCGTGTTGCGCATCAACTGCTCGATTTCGGCCTGACGTGGCTCGGTCCATTCGCCCTTGGGGTCATCGATCAGCAGCGCGTTTTCCAGATCCAGTTGAAACGCTCGCGGGTTCAGATTGTTGCCCGTCAGCAAGGTGTAGCGCTCGTCTGCCCACAGGCCTTTGAGGTGGAAAGTGTTGTCGCCGTCTTTCCACAGGTGGACGTTTAACTGATGCTTGGCGACCGATTCCTGATGCTTGTGAATGAAGCGGCGCAGGCTGATTTCATACAAGTAAGGCAGCGCCGAGATCACCTTGAACGGCTCTTGCGGCGGGATGAAAAAGTCGTTGGCGGTCTTGTCGCCGATGATGATGTCGATCTTGACGCCGCGCTTGAGCGCTCGGGTCAGCTCGCGCTTGATCACCAGCGGCATGTTGAAATACGGCGTGCACAGCGTCAGCTGCGTGTTGGTGGCGGCGATCAGGTCACACAACGTCCGGCTGAGCGGGTTCTTGTTACCAATACCCAACAGCGGGATCACCCGCAGCTCACCGTTATCGGTCAGGCCAGCGTCGGTGTTGTAGCTGGCGCGCTTGAGACGTTGGCGGAACTGGCGGATTTCACTGCGCAGGCTTCGCGAGCTTGGCGGGGAGGGCAGGTCCAGGCGATGCACGGCATCAGACGGCAGGATCTCGTCCTGAACCAGACGCTGAAACGTATCGGCCAAGGCTTTGTTGCGCACCAGGTGATAACGGTCCAGGCGGTATTTGCCCAGCTTGTTGAGGTAAACGTTGTTGATGCTGGCGCCGCTGTAAATCACGCAGTCATCGACCACGATGCCCTTCAAATGCAGGACACCGAACAGCTCGCGGGTCTGCACCGGGACGCCGTAAGTCGGCACTTCTTCGTCGTGTTCCAGGTGTTGCGCCTGATACCAGGTTGAGTTACCCGCCTGTTTGCCTGCGCCGATCAGGCCGCGCTGGGCACGAAACCAGTCCACCAGTACCACGATGTCCAAGTGTGGACGGGCCTTTTTGGCGGCGTAAAGAGCGTCGAGAATTTCTTGTCCGGCTTCATCCTGTTGCAGATAAAGCGCGACGACATAGATGCGCTGTTCAGCGTTGGCGATCTGCTCCAGCAAGCAACGACGGTAATCGGCTGCGCCGGGCAGAATGGTCAGCGCGTCGATAGGCAATGAAAAGCCGCGAAGTCTGGACAGCGTGGAGCGTCGGAAGGTAGCCCGCATATGCCTCTCGATGGTCGAAAATCAATAGCGCACGAGCTTACACCACCGCGCGGCTTCAGGTGGTTTTGGCAGCACGATCGACGGGTTGTTCAGGTTATTTACAGGCTAGATGGCTGAGGCGTACACAAAACCTGTAGGAGCGAACTTGTTCGCGAAGCGGTTTAAATGGTTCTCCCGTGAAGCCGCCTCGCCAACAAGTTGGCTCCTACAGAGGGGGGCTATTTATACCTTCAGCACCAGCTTGCCGGTGTTCTCGCCCTTGAACAGCATCAGCAGCGTTTCCGGAAACGTCTCCAGCCCTTCGACGATGTGTTCCTTGCTGTTGATCTTGCCCTGAGCCAGCCAGCCGGCGATTTCCATCCCGGCGCTGGCGAAGTTGGCGGCGTGGTCCATCACCACAAAACCCTCCATGCGCGCGCGATTGACCAGCAGCGACAGGTAATTGGCCGGCCCTTTGACCGCTTCCTTGTTGTTGTACTGGCTGATCGCGCCGCAGATCACCACCCGCGCTTTGGGTGCCAGGCGAGTTAAAACAGCATCAAGGATGTCGCCGCCGACGTTATCGAAATACACGTCCACCCCTTTTGGGCATTCGCGTTTCAGGCCTGCATGAATGTCCTCGTTCTTGTAATCAATGGCGCCGTCGAACCCGTAATCGTCCAGCAGCGCCTTGCATTTCTCGGCGCCACCGGCAATGCCGATCACGCGACAGCCTTTGATTTTGGCGATCTGCCCGGCCATGCTGCCTACCGCGCCTGCCGCGCCGGAAATCACCACCGTGTCACCGGCCTTCGGCGCGCCGACTTCAAGCAGCGCGAAGTAGGCGGACATCCCTGTCATGCCCAAAGCCGACAAATAGCGTGGCAGCGGCACCAGCGATGGATCGACTTTGTTGAAGCCCTTGGGCTCGCCGACAAAATAATCCTGCACCCCGAACACGCCCTGAACGTAGTCGCCGACCGCAAATTTCGGGTTTTGCGATTCGATCACTTTGCCCACCCCCAGCGCTCGCATCACTGCGCCCAGTTCCACCGGAGCGATGTAGGACTTGCCTTCGTTCATCCAGCCGCGCATGGCCGGGTCCAGCGACAGGTATTCGCTTTTCACCAGAATCTGCCCCGGTGCGACAGCTTCCACGGGCACAGTCTGGAAGGTGAAATCATCGCGAGTGACGGCGCCAACAGGACGGCGGGCCAGCAGGAATTGACGGTTGCTCAAAGCGGTCATGGCAGGTTCTCCAGTCGAAAGACAAACCCGAGTGATAGCCCCTGATCGCGTTCCCGGCAAGTACAGGTCATGCAGCGAATGCAATTCGATCCACTGGCGTGATGGTGCTGGAGCGGGCAAATCACCGCCGTGCATGACGGCATAACCCACGGCTTGATAGTGCTGACATTCGCTTGGTGGCTGACGTTAGACTCCCTCTGTTTCACGGCTGGCGCCTCTTCCCGTGGGAGCGGACCCGTCCGCGAAGGCAATGTGTCAGACAACAGCCATTCTGCAGGCTTTCATCAACCGCCTTGCAACAATAACAACAAAAGGACATCCCCATGAGCATGACGTTTTCCGGCCAGGTCGCGCTGGTCACCGGTGCCGCGGCCGGTATCGGTCGGGCCACTGCCTTGGCTTTCGCCAGTGAAGGCCTGAAAGTGGTGGTCGCCGATCTGGACAGCGACGGCGGCGAAGCCACGGCGGCGTTGATTCGTGAGGCAGGCGGTCAGGCGTTGTTCGTGCGTTGCGACGTCACCCGAGACGCTGACGTTCAGCAATTGATGAACAAGACGATCCAGGCTTTCGGCCGTCTGGACTACGCCTTCAATAACGCTGGCATCGAAATCGAACAGGGTCGACTGTCCGAAGGCAGCGAAGCCGAATTCGACGCGATCATGGGCGTCAACGTCAAAGGCGTCTGGCTGTGCATGAAGTACCAGTTGCCGCTGATGCTGGCCCAGGGTGGCGGGGCGATCGTCAACACTGCGTCGGTCGCGGGCCTCGGCGCGGCGCCGAAGATGAGCATCTACAGCGCGTCGAAACATGCGGTCATCGGCCTGACCAAATCAGCAGCCATCGAATACGCCAAGAAGCACATTCGGGTCAACGCCGTGTGCCCGGCCGTGATCGACACTGACATGTTTCGCCGCGCCCACGAAGCCGACCCACGCAAAGCCGAGTTCGCAGCGACCATGCACCCGGTCGGCCGCATCGGCAAAGTGGAAGAGATCGCCAGCGCCGTGCTCTATCTGTGCAGCGACGGTGCGGCGTTCACCACCGGGCACTCGCTGGCGGTGGATGGCGGGGTGACGGCGTTCTGATTGCTGCCGGTTCCCGGCAAAACGTCGGCAAGCCAGACTCCTACGCCTTTCGGGCAGAAGCGGCGTCGCGATAATCTGGCGGATCAACCTGCCCCAACAGGTCGGCGCTGTCGGGCTCCGAGCCTGAAGCACATCCCGTGGGAGCGGACCTGTCCGCGAAGAGGCCAGTCTATTCGCCCCATATGCTGCAGCGGATACATCGCCTTCCCGGACAGGTCCGCTCCCACAGGTGATCTCTGTTGGAGCAGCAACGCACCTGGGGTCGCGTCGGACCGCAGCAGTCGCAAAACCTGCGTCCTTAATCCTTCTGATACACCGCTTGCGTCTCCACCGCTCGCCACTCCGATCAGCTAAGCTGCGCTGCATTGGCGGTTTGTGGCTTGGAGAGTTTCGATGGATCACCTGTGGTTCGCTTTTCCGCTGATCAGCGCATCGCTGCTGCTGGTCGCCGACATCGTGCTGTGGCAATGGGTGCCGACCCAGTGGCAGCGCTGGAAAGTGGTTGGCCGGGTGCTGCTGTTCGTGCTGTTCAGCATGGCCTTGCTCGACGGTGGATTGAGTCCTCTGTACCAAGTGCCTGCTGACTGGGACTCGGCGCGTCATGTGCTCGGGACGTTGCTGACCATTGCCTGGTGGTTGTTCGGTGCGCGCACGCTGACGATGATCGTGTTGTTAGTCATGGCACCGAAAATCGGCGGCAAAGGTCATCTGCTGCAGGACTTGATGGGGGCAGTGATCTTCCTGGTGGCCGCCGTGGCCGCCGCAGCCTACGTGCTTGATCTGCCGGTCAAAGGCTTGCTCGCCACATCAGGCGCGGTGGCGATCATTGTCGGTCTGGCCGTTCAGAGTACGTTGGGCGATGTGTTTTCCGGCATCGTGCTCAATGCCACCAAACCGTTCCGGGTCGATGACTGGATCGGCGTCGATGGTATCGAAGGCAAGGTCATTGAAATCGACTGGCGCTCAACGCACCTGCTGACTGGCGAGGGCAGCATGGTGGTCATCCCCAATGCTGTGGCGGCCAAAACCCGCATCACCAACTTCAGCCGCCCCGATCACTTTCATTCGATCAGCCTGACCATCGAACTGTCGACCCGTTTGCGCCCAAGCCTGGTGCTGGATTCGCTGAACAAGGCCATTCAGGGCTGTCGCGAGCTGTTGGTGCAGCCCGGCGCGTCGGCGGAGGTGGTCAAGTCCGGGATTCGTATCGTCGAATATCAAGTCACCGGCTACGTGAAGTCCCGCGACCGGCGTTCGGCGGTGCGCAATCAACTGTTCGACCTGATTCATCGGCAACTGGCCTCGACCGAAACCCGTCAGGACCAGACGCGTCCTGCCAATCGTCAGTCTGCGGTACTCAACAGTGTGGGCGTGCTGCGCATGCTGAGCGACGCCGACAGGGCAGAACTTGAACGCAACATGCGCCTCAGTGCGTTCGCCGCCCGCGATGTGGTGCTGGCGCAAGATATCGTGCCCGATGCGTTGTACATCATAGAATCCGGCGTGGTATCGGCTTCCGTGCTGCACGGTGATACCTGGCTGGAAGTCGGCCGCATGGGCCCCGGCGAGTTGATCGGTGAAAGCGGCTTTGTGGATCAGACGCCCACGCTGGCGCGTTTCTGTGCATACACTGACTGCATGATTTACCGTATCGACCGCACGGAAATCGAACCCTGGTTGCAGGAACATGGCGAACTGATCGGGGCCTTGGCCGGGCTGCAGAAATTTCGGGCAAAGGCCCGGGCCGCGATGCTTGAAAGCAAGCCTCAGGTGGTTGATCCGAGCGGTTTTGTCGGCTGGCTGCGCAAGCGCGTTACGCGATTTCAGGGGCCACGCAAGGATTCCACTGACAAGCTCAGCTGATACTTGCGCTGGATTCATCTGCGCAGCTGCTCTAAATTGCCGCTCTGTTGAAATGTTCTGAAATGCCGAGAGATTGAATGCCTGCCATCAGCCCAACCCTGCACCCCAATGTCTTGCGCGCCGGCGATGCCGTTGCCCTTGTATCGCCCGCCGGCCCCCTGGCCGAATCACGCGTGCAGGCCGCGGTGCAGGAATTGACGAGCTGGGGGCTGCGACCTCGGGTCTACCCACACGCATTGGACACCCATTCGTTCTATGCCGGGACCGACGAGCACCGCGCCGCCGATCTGAATGACGCGCTGACTGATCCAGAAATCCGCGCGGTGCTGTGTAACCGCGGTGGTTATGGCGCGCAACGGATTCTGGCGCATATCGACTACGACGCGGTACGCCGCGACCCAAAACTGCTGATTGGCTTCTCCGACATCACCGCCTTGCACGGCGCGCTGTGGACCCAGACCGGACTGGCCACAGTCCATGGCCCGGTAGCGGGGCAGCTGGAACTTGGCGGTCTGTTTGCCAGCACCATCAAACATGCGCTGATGAGCACCGAACCTGTGGTGGTCGAGGCCTGTTCCGATGAACCGACCTTTCGCGTGCGTACGTCGGGCATCGCCGAAGGCCTCTTGCTGGGGGGCAACCTGAGCATGCTCAGCACCTGCGTCGGCACTCCTTACATGCCTGATCTCGAAGGCGCCATTCTGTTGATCGAAGACGTCAACGAAGCGGCCTATCGCATCGACCGCTTGCTCACTCATCTGCGCAATTGCGGCATTCTCCAGCGGGTTGGAGGTGTCGCGGTCGGTCAGTTCAGCGAGCCGGGCAATGGCAATGCAGTGATAAAGCCTGCCGATGTGCTGATTGAGCGCCTCGGAGATCTGGGCGTTCCGGTGCTGGGCGGACTGTCCATTGGACATGGCGATCGCAACATTGCGGTGTCACTGGGCACCTATGCGCGGCTGGATGCTGACAGCGGCACACTGACCGTCGCGGCGGCGGCCCGGTAACACCCCTGTAGGAGCGAATTTATTCGCGAGGCGCCCTTGAGTGAGCGCCCGGAAAATCGTTTCGTCTAATGAAACATAAACGCCAAATGCAGGAGCGCGCTTGCCCGCGATTGCGAAAGATCAGTCACCTGAAACGTTGCAGTCCTGGCCCATTCGCGGGCAAGCGCGCTCCTGCAAACAGGCAGAAAGCACCCCCTTGACGCAGCTGTTAACCGCGATGTACTGGCACCGCCGCTACAGCTCCCCCCATTTACGCCGATAACCTTCCTGTAAACGACGTCTGCATAGCTAATTGCCATTATTCCGACGTCGAACACTTGTTTTGCCACCTGCCCATTGCGAACCTGCACGAAAATTGAATGGTCATGCTCACATGGCCTCTTTGTGTGCGCCTTCAAGCTGTCGAACGGGGATTGAGCATTATGATTTCGGCCGTGAAAACGCGTTTCGCCAATCTCGGGATGGCCAAAAAACTCGGCATCGGGTTTTTTCTGGTCTTGCTGTTGACCGCATTGGTAGCCGCCATCGGTGTCTGGTCGTTGCGCTCGATCAGCGTGCACTTCGACAGCCTCAAGGACATGAACGCACTCAACAGCGGGCTTAATCGGGTTCGGCTGATCGAGCAGGATTACGCGTTGCACAGCGATCCCAAGCAGGTCGAATCAATGCATGCCGGGCTCGACGGCCTTACTGCTCAGGCCGAGCACCTCAAGTCCGCGTCCGCGGCCAACCAGACCATGATGACCGAGGTTCAGCAGGGCCTCGCAGCGTATCGCCAGGCGTTCGATCAGTTCGTCAGCCTCACTCAAAGCAAAGACCTGGCGTTGGAGATGGCCAGTTGGTCAGTGTCCAGCGTGTCCAACAATCTGGACGTGTTGCAGGCAGGTCTCGCCGATGATGGCGCGTATGCGTTGAAAGACTCTCAAGGCCAGCAGGGCGCAGAGTTCATTGAGCAATCGGGCCAGGTCAGCCAGATTTCCAGGCTGATGATGCAAGCCCTGGACGAGGCCCGCGTGCGTCTGGACAAGAGTCGCAAGACCGGCTCGGGCGAAGAGGCCAAGACCGGAACAATTGAACAGGCTGTGGAGGCACAAAAGCTCGCCGCAGACCTCGGCGGCCTGATCAAGGACGCCGGTTACCAGACCGTGCTCTCCGAAGTCAGCGGCCACATCACCAATTTTGGCGACAAACTCAACGAATACACCGGGCTGCTGGCGGACGAAGCCAAGGTCTCGCAGCAACTGGCCGCCAGCGCCAAAACGGTGGTGCAGCAGGTCAATCACGCTTATGACGTCGAGGACGAGTCGGTGTCCAGCGAACTGCAGGCCAATACGCTGAAGATCATCGGTTCGTCGATCCTGGCGCTGTTGGTCGGCCTGATCGCGGCGTGGGTGATCACCCGCCTTATCGTCGCGCCTTTGCGCAGCGTCATTGCCACCGCGCAACGTATTGCTTCGGGCGATTTGAGCGGCAATGTGGCGGTCAATCGGCGTGACGAGATCGGCCAGCTGATGTCCGCCATGCAGCAAATGGGCGCCGGACTGAGCGGTATGGTCAGCGGCTTGCAAGCGGGGATCGAGCAACTGGCAACGTCGGCGCATTCGTTGTCGGCAGTCACCGAACAGACCAATCTGGAAGTCAGCAGCCAGAAGGAAGAAACCGAGCAGGTCGCCACAGCCATGAATCAGATGACCGCCACTGTGCACGATGTCGCCCGCAATGCCGAGCAAGCCGCGCAGGCGGCACAGACCGCTGATGGCAAAGTCGATAGCGGTCAGCGGGTGGTGCGCCAGAGCATGGCGCGCATCGAAGAACTGGCGACATCGGCCACCTCGGCCAGTCACTCCATCGAGAACCTCAGCGCGGAAATTCAGAACATTGGCAAGGTCCTGAGCGTGATCAAAAGCGTTGCCGAGCAAACCAACCTGCTGGCGCTGAACGCTGCCATCGAAGCGGCCCGGGCTGGCGAACAGGGCAGGGGCTTTGCGGTGGTCGCCGATGAAGTGCGCGCGTTGGCAAAACGCACGCAGCAATCGACCGAGGAAATCGAGCGTCTGGTCACGCGTCTGCAAACGGGCGCACAGGCGTCAGTGGTGCAGATTCAAAGCAGCGGCGAGTTGGTGAAACTCGCAGTCAGCGATGCCCTGCAGACGGAAAGCGCGCTGGGCAGCATTGCCGCGGCGGTGTCGTTGATCCAGCAGATGAACCAGCAGATTGCCGCCGCAGCCGAAGAGCAAAGCTCGGTGGCCGAAGAGATCAACCGCAGCGTCACCAGCATCCGCGCCAGCGCCGATCAGTCAGCGTTGGCGATGCAAGGCAATGCTGCGTCGAGCATTGAGCTGGCGTCGTTGGGCATGGAATTGAAAGGGATGGTGGGACATTTCAGGTTGTAAATAATCCTCTTCCTGTAGGCGCGAACTTATTCGCGAGACGGCCGTATTGATGTGTGTCTGGTACGACGCCTCGCGAACAAGTTCGCTCCTACAGGGATGGCGGCATGCTCAAGATCTGCGGCCATTGAGTATTACCAGCGTCAACACCCCCGCAACAATTCCCCAGAACGCCGAGCCGATGGAAAACAGTGTCAGCCCCGACGCTGTAACCATGAAGGTGATCAGCGCAGCCTCGCGCTCCTTGGGTTCGTTCATCGCCACGGTCAGGCCGTTGATGATCGAGCCGAACAACGCCAGCGCGGCAATCGACAGCACCAACTCCTTGGGAAACGCTGCGAACAATGCTGCCAGCGTCGCGCCGAAGATCCCGGCAACCCCATAGAAAATCCCGCACCAGATGGCGGCGGTGTAGCGTTTGTCTTTGTCCTCATGGGCGTTGGGGCTGGTGCAAATGGCCGCGCTGATGGCGGCCAGGGTGATGCCATGGGAACCAAACGGTGCGGTGAGCAACGAGGCGATGCCGGAGACGGTGATCAGCGGCGAGGCCGGCACGGTGTAGCCGTCGGCGCGCAATACCGCCATGCCGGGCATGTTCTGTGACGTCATGGCGACCACAAACAACGGAATGCCGATACTGATGGTCGCTCCCAGCGTGAACACCGGCGTGGTCCAGACCGGTGCCGCAACCTCCAGCGAAAAACCGCCAAAATTCAACAGCCCGAGCATGGCTGACAGGGCAACGCCGACCAACAACGTGACCAACACGGCGTAGCGCGGGGAGTAGCGCTTGACGATCAGATAAGTGAAAAACATGCCCAGCACCAGGCCGGTGCGATGTTGGGCTGCGACGAAAATCTCGCTGCCGATCTTGAACAAAATCCCGGCCAGCAAGGCCGCCGCGAGCGATGCGGGCAGGCGTTTGACCAGGCGCTCGAAGCTGCCGGTCACGCCACAGACGATGATCAGGATCGAGCAGGTGATGAACGCGCCAATGGCTTCAGGATAAGCGACACCGCCCAGACTCGAGATCAGCAGCGCTGCGCCGGGCGTCGACCAGGCGACGGTGACTGGTGAGCGATAACGCAGCGACAGGCCGATGTTGCACACCGCCATGCCGATGAACAGCGACCAGATCCAAGACGATATCTGCGCCGACGTCAGCCCCGCCGCCTGGCCTGCCTGGAAGATCAAGACCAGCGAACTGGTGCAGCCGGTCATCATGGCGATGAACCCGGCCACCACGGCAGAAAGCGAAGAGTCAGCCAGCGGGCGCAACGGCGCCTGAGTCGCTTGAGTCATGCAAAACGTTCCTTGAACGGCAGGGTGATCAGTCGTGCAAGCCTATACGCAGTTGTTGCACGGTGTTGCGATACAGCCAGTAGCGCAATGGTCGGCACAGTTGCGGCGGAGAACACGTGTCTGTAGGAGCGAACTTGTTCGCGAGGGCCGTTATGCATTCTTTACATCTTCTCGCCAACAAGTTGGCTCCTACAGGACAGGCACTTTCAGGGTATTCCCCAACGCCTGATTCACCGCCAGCCAGCCATCCACCGCTTCCCGACCGGCCTCGGCAAACACGCGCTGCAGCAACTTGACCTGCTCGCGCCGCAAGGATTCTTCGAACGTCGCGCCGTCAGCGGTCAGCTCCAGCAAACGCTTACGTTTGTCTGCATCCGGGGTAATGCTCAGCACCAGTTCCATTTCGATCAATTGACGCAACGGTGTGTTCAGCGCCTGCTTGCTGACCCCCAGAACGCTCAGCAACTCCTTCACGCTCAGCCCCGGATAACGCGCGATGAAAAATACAATGCGCTGGTGCACGCGACTCAAGCCACGTCGGTCGAGCATCTCGTCAGCTTTGGCAGTAAACGCCTGATAGCCGAAAAAGAACGCTTCCATGGCAATTTGCTGCGTGGACGAATTTTTAAGGTCAAGCATATTGACGTATCCACCTGTGCCGTCGTAATTTCGGTCAAGCAGTTTGACGTATTTCCATTTATTTCCGCTAGCGGTGCTGCCATGGCTTTTTCTGAACGCGTGACACGTTTGAAGAGTTCTTTGATTCGCGAAATCCTCGCCGCCGCCCAGCGCCCCGAGATGATGTCCTTTGCCGGCGGGCTGCCCGCCGAAAGCATGCTGCCCAAAACCGAGTGGTCGGACATGCCGCGTTCCCTGGGCCAATACGGCATGAGCGAAGGCGAGCCTGCACTGCGTGAGGTCCTCGCTGCCGAAGCCCGCACGCTGGGCGTGCCGTGTGATGCCAGCCAAGTAATGATCATCAGCGGCTCGCAGCAAACCCTGGACCTGGCGGCCAAGCTGTACATCGACAAGGGCACCGAAATTTTGCTGGAAGGCCCGACGTATCTGGCCGCGCTGCAGATTTTCCAGTTGTTCGGGGCTGAGTGCCTGACCGTGCCGCTGCTGGCCGAAGGGCCAGATCTGGTCGTCATGCGTCAGCGGCTGGAACAGCAGTCGCCGGCGTTCGTCTATCTGATCCCGACTTTTCAAAACCCATCCGCCGTGCGCTACAGCGACTCTGCGCGTGAGGCCGTGGCGGCATTGCTCGACGAGTTCGGCGTGACGCTGATCGAAGATGAACCGTATCGCGAGCTCACATTCGACGGCGGCAGTGCGCGGCCCATTGTCAGCCGCTTGAAAAAAGCCAGCTGGATCTACACCGGTACCGTGTCGAAAACCCTGATGCCGGGCCTGCGTGTCGGCTATCTGATTGCCACGCCAGACCTGTTCCCGCACCTGCTCAAACTCAAGCAGTCGGCCGATTTGCACACCAACCGCGTCGGCCAGTGGCAGGCGTTGCAATGGATCGGCACCGAGCATTACCGCGAGCACCTGCTGGAATTGCGCAGCTTCTATCGTCAGCGACGTGATCTGTTCCAGACTGCATTGCACAGGCATTTCAGTGATCTGGCCGACTGGAGCGAACCCCAGGGCGGGCTGTTTTTCTGGCTCACGCTCAAGCAACCGCTGGACACCCGCACGCTGCTGGATACCGCGCTCGGGCAAAACGTGGCGTTCATGCCCGGCGAGCCATTTTTTAGCGATCCGGACGCCAACCCCGGTTATATTCGGCTGAACTTCAGCCACATCGACCCAGCGCGGCTGGACGAAGGCCTTAAACGATTGGCCGCTGTTGTGCGCACTGCGCTGGCCGCCAAAGCCGCTTGATCCAACCCGCAGCGGGTGGTGATCGGCAGGCACAAACAGGATCAGGAGAGCGAAGGGATGTACAAGGTTTACGGTGATTACAATTCAGGCAACTGCTACAAGATCAAGCTGATGCTCAACCTGCTGGGGGCCGAGTATGAGTGGATCCCGGTGGACATTCTCAACGGCGAAACCCAGACCGAAGCGTTTCTGGCAAAGAACCCCAACGGCAAGATTCCGGTGCTGGAACTTGAAGACGGCACGTATCTGTGGGAATCCAACGCGATTCTCAACTTCCTCGCCGAAGGCACGCCGTATCTGCTGACCGAGCCACGCCTGCGCACGCAGATGCTGCAATGGCAATTCTTCGAGCAGTACAGCCACGAGCCGAGCATCGCTGTGGCGCGTTTTATTCAGTTCTACCTCGGTCTGCCGCAAGAAAGGCTCGAGGAATACAAGTCGATGCACAAGCTGGGTTACAAGGCGCTGAAGGTCATGGAACAACAGTTGATTCGCACGCCGTTTCTGGTGGGTGATCAGTTTTCCATTGCTGATATCGCGCTGTACGCCTACACCCATGTGGCCCATCAGGGCGGTTTCGATCTGGCGCAGTTTCCTGCCATCGAGCAGTGGCTGTTGCGGGTCAAGGAGCAACCGGGCTACGTCGGCATGCTCGACTAACGCGATCGATCAGGACAGGAGACAGGAAGATGCAGCTCAGGATGATTGCAGTAGGGATGTTCATGGCGTTGGGCATTGGTTGCTCGGCATCGGCAAGCGCCGACGACTGCGACGCCAACCAGGCCGCCATGAACCAGTGCGCGGCCAAGGAGCTGGCAACGCTGGACGCGGATTTGAACACGCAGTACAAGGCACAGATGAATTACCTGAAAACGCCGGCCAAGAAGCAGGCGTTGCAGGACGCGCAGAAGAAGTGGATCGCCTTGCGCGATGCAGATTGTGCGTATCAGGTGGGTAAACGCGAGGACTCCGGCACGATCTGGCCGTTGTTACAGACCAACTGCCTGGCTGCGCAGACCAAGGTTCGGGTTGGGCAGCTGAAGGAATATGTGGCGTGCCGGGAGGAGGGTTGCCCCAAGTGACGGTCCGTCATCTGTAGGAGCGAACTTGTTCGCGAGACATCTTCATGGACACCCTGAACATCTCGCCAACCAGTTGGCTCCTACAGGGGGTGCATCACACCGCTGAAAAGCGCTTGTCCAGGTAATCGATGATCACCTTGGATTCATACATCCACACCGTTTGACCCGCTTCTTCAATGCGCAGGCAAGGGACTTTGACCTTGCCGCCTTCGCTCAGCAGCGTCTGGCGATCCAGTTCGTTGTTCTTTGCATCACGCAGAGCCACCGGCACGTTGAGCCGGCGCAAGGTACGGCGGGTCTTCACGCAGAACGGGCATGCATGAAACTGATACAGCGTCAGGTCTTTTGCCGATTCGTCCACCGCGCTCTGGGCAACAGGGGAGCGCTGTTTCTTGCTCGGCCGGGTGATGAAATCGATGAGGATAACGAGTTGGCCCAGGCCCACTCTCAATGCCTTCATGAACACGATAGAAACCTCGGTGGACGCACGGGCCGCGACGATATGCCACGGCCAGGGTGACGCAAAAGATCAGCGAATCAGGCTGAGAAACTCGCTGCGGGTGGCGGCGTTCTCGCGGAACTCACCGAGCATCACGGAAGTGATCATCGACGAATTCTGCTTCTCGACGCCGCGCATCATCATGCACATGTGCTTGGCTTCGATGACCACGGCAACGCCAAGCGCGCCAGTGACTTGCTGCACGGCTTCGGCGATCTGGCGGGAAAGGTTTTCCTGAATCTGCAAACGCCGCGCATACATATCGACGATACGCGCGACCTTCGACAGCCCCAACACTTTGCCGCTGGGGATGTAGGCCACGTGGGCCTTGCCGATAAAGGGCAGCAAATGGTGCTCGCACAGCGAATACAGCTCAATGTCCTTGACCACCACCATCTCGCTGTTGTCGGAGCTGAACAGCGCACCGTTGGTGACGTCTTCCAGGGTTTGCTCGTAACCACGGCAGAGGTACTGCATGGCTTTGGCAGCGCGCTTTGGTGTGTCGAGCAGACCCTCGCGGGAAACGTCTTCGCCAAGCTGGCTCAATATCGCGGTGTAATTCTGTTCCAGTGTCACAGGGCTGTGTTTCCGTGTGGGCTTCAATAAGGCGCACATAGTAGCTTAGCCGCCCCCAGAAGTGGACCGCCGCCGACCGACAAGCACCGTTTCGACCCTCGACTGCGGGGTAGCGAAGACCTTTACCGAACCTTTACCGTCGAAATATGCAGAAATGTATCCACTCGGTGTCTGAGTTAATGGGTGATAGATGCCCTGACAAAGAGAGTGAATCTATGTTTAGCCGAATCGCGAAAATCGCACTGGTGATCGCCCTGACGTCGTCGGTTTCGGGATGTTTTTTTGGCCCCGGCTGGGGACGACATGGCGGGGGGCATGACCACCGTTACTACGATGGCGGCCATTATGACGGGGGACGCGACAACGGCCCCGGGCCGGGTTACTACCGGCGCTGATGGAAACTGATCAGGCGCGGACGCCTGATCGTCGAGCGTAGGGTCAAATACAGCCGCGACTGGAGGGATGCCTCGTCGCGGCTTTTTGCTGTCTGGCGTTCAACGCACGGGTATTTGTATCGGTCTCGTTACCCGACACTTACCAAGTGTCTACGCCGTTTCACCCAAGCGCGGTGTCAGAGTGTGCAGGTGACAAATGCCTGTCGTTTAGAGAGTACCCAATATGTTGAGTCGTATAGCGAAGTTCGCGATGGTTATCGCGGTGATGTCGGCCATGACCGGTTGTTTCCCATTCTGGGGTCCGGGTGGTGGCGGTCATGGTGGCGGTCACGGCGGTGGCGGCGGTGGTGGTGATCGCGGCGGCTACCAAGGTGGCCAGGGTGGCGGTGGTGGACAAGGCGGCGGGCAGGGTGGTCCGGGCCAGCGCTGATTTCAACACTCGGCGCGTAGCACGTTGAAGCCGGATCGTTTTCGATCCGGCTTTTTTGTGCCCATCGATTAGCGGACAAAGGAAATAATTTGACTTATTTGATTTGTGATCACATATTCGGGCCATAAGAACGACAACACAGGCTCCCCTCATGACAGATCGTCCGATCCTTCTACCGACCATGCGCCAGGTTTCCCGCGATACGTTGCAAGACCAGGTCTATCGCCAGATCCGTGAGGCGTTGATGAGCGGTCGCTTCCAGCCGGGCCAGAAGCTGACCATCCGTGGTCTGGCCGAAGCGCTGGGGTCCAGCCCCATGCCGGTGCGCGAAGCACTGAGCCGCCTGAGCGCGGAAAACGCGTTTGAAGTCACCGAAACCTCCCGCTTGCGTGTTCGCCTGATGACCCCCGACAGACTGCGGGAGATTCGCGACGCCCGTGTCGCCCTCGAAGGCCTGCTGGCCGAGAAGGCCGTGGCGCTGCTCAAAGACAGCGACCTGGCCGATATCAGCGACCTGTGCGCGCAGATGCAACACGCCGCCGACCAGATCGACGTCTCCCGCTATCTCTGGACCAACTTTGCGTTTCACCGACGTATCTACGCGGTGGCAAACGCCGAGCTGACCGTCGCCGCCGTGGAAAACTTCTGGCTACACATGGGCCCTTGCTTTGCCCTCGTGGCGCCGGACAAGGCGCACCTTCAACGCTCGATGGAGGCTCACGATCGCATAGTCGAGGCCTTGGCTGCCCGCGATGGCGCCGCAGCCCGAGCGGCAGTCACCGACGACATCATGCAGGCCGCCGACTCCCTGGCGCGCCTGCTCGTCAAAAGCGACCGTTCGCGGTCTGTCTCAGGAGTGAAAAAAGCATGAGCGTTCTCAAACGTCTGGTCCCTTACACCGGGCTGCGGGTGCTGATTTCCGGTGGCGCTGCCGGCATTGGCGAAGTGCTGGCCGCGGCGTACATGGAAGCGGGAGCGAAGGTCCATGTGTGCGATGTCAGTGAAGCCGCCATTGCCGCGTTCCGCGATCGTTACCCCGACAGCCTGGCCACCCGCGCCGACGTTGGCGATCCGGCGCAAATCGAAGCGGTGTTCAAGGTTCAGCGCGAGCAGTTTGGCGGCCTGGATGTGCTGGTCAACAACGCAGGCATCGCCGGGCCTACCGGTGGCATCGACGCTATCAGCGATGAAGATTGGCAGCGCACCATCGACATCAACCTCACCGCGCAATATCGCTTTGCCCACCACGCCGTGCCGTTTCTGAAAGAATCGCCCAACGCGCATTTGATCCATATCGCCTCCGTTGCAGGTCGCCTGGGATACGCCTGGCGCACGCCGTACGCAGCGACCAAGTGGGCGATCATCGGGCTGATGAAATCCCTGGCTTCTGAGCTGGGCGAAAGCGACATCCGCGTCAATGCCTTGCTGCCTGGCATCGTTGAAGGCCCGCGCATGGACGGCGTGATCCGCGCCCGTGCCGAGCAGATGAACGTGCCGGAGTCTGAAATGCGTGAGGAATACCTGAAGAAGATTTCCCTCAAACGCATGGTCACCGCCGAAGACGTCGCGGCCATGGCGCTGTTTTTGTGTTCGCCCGCCGCACGCAACGTCACCGGGCAAGCCATCAGCGTGGACGGCAACGTCGAGTACCTCTAAGCCACTCGATTGCATGAACGGCCGGACGCGTTCCCCGAGCCGGATTTAACCCAAGACTTTCTCGCCAAGAACAAGAACGGAGAACACTCATGTCCAAAAAACGTCCAGTCATCATCACGTGCGCCGTCACCGGGGCCATTCATACGCCGTCTATGTCGCCGCATTTGCCCATCACGCCGCAGGAAATTGCCGACGCTGCCATCGGTGCTGCCCATGCGGGTGCTGCGATTGTCCACTTGCATGCCCGCGACCCGGTTGATGGTCGCCCGAGCCAGGATGTCGACCTGTTTCGCCAGTTTTTGCCGCAGATCAAAGCCAAGAGTGACGTGGTTATCAACATCACCACCGGCGGCGCACCGACCATGGGCGTCGAAGAACGCCTGCAGCCAGTGGCGCAACTCAAGCCGGAACTGGCGTCGCTGAACATGGGATCGATGAACTTCGGGCTGTACGAAATGCTCGACCGCTTTACCGAATTCAAGCACGACTGGGAGCGGCCGTACCTCGCTGAGAGCGACGACCGCATCTTTCGCAATACCTTCCGCGACATCGCGCACATCCTCAACGCCTGCGCCGAAAACCGTACCCGCTTTGAAATCGAGTGCTACGACATCGGCCACCTCTACACCGCTGCGCACTTCCTGCAGCGCGGCCTGTTGAAAGCGCCGATTTTCATTCAATCGGTGTTCGGCCTGCGTGGCGGCATCGGCGGTCACCCCGAAGATCTGGCGCACATGCGCCGCACTGCCGACCGCCTGTTTGGCGATGCCTATGAGTGGTCGATCCTCGGCGCCGGGCGCAATCAGATTCCGCTGGGCACCATGGGCCTGGCCATGGGCAGCAACGTGCGCGTGGGGCTGGAAGATTCGCTGTGGGACGGCCCGGGCAAACTCGCCGCCTCCAACGCCGATCAGGTCAAGCGCATTCGCACGGTGATCGAAGCGCTGGGCGGGCGTGTCGCCACCCCCGACGAAGCACGGGAGATGCTCGATCTGAAAGGCAAGAACGCGGTGGATTTCTAGGCTCGAACCCGCCGGATCGAGCCCGGCATTCGGTTATCTCCCATAACAACAAGACAGGGGTGAAAACATGCGTATCGAAATCGTTGTCGACGTAAAAACCACGCTGGGCGAAGGCCCGGTGTGGGATGTCGAGCAACAGCGGTTGTACTGGATCGACAGCTTCGATGGCCGCGTCCTGCGCTGCACCGATGACGGGCGGGAACTGCGCGCCTGGGATGTGGGGCAGAAAATTGGCTCCATGGCCCTGCGCAAAGATGGCGACGCGGCCATCGTCGCTCTGCAAAACGGCGTGTACAACCTGGATCTGCCCACGGGTGATCTGCAACTGATCATCGATCCCGAGCCGGGTCGGCCGAACAATCGGCTCAACGACGGCAAAGTTGATCGTCATGGCCGCTTCGTCTTCGGCTCCATGGATACTCTGGAAGAGGAGGCCAGCGCCAAGCTGTATCGCCTCGATCCGGACCTGAGCCTGCACACGTTGGACGAAGGCATCATTTGTTCCAACGGCCCGTGCTGGAGCCCCAATGGCGAAACCTTCTATTTTGTCGACACCTGGTCCGGCGAGATCTGGGCCTATGACTACGACAACGCGACAGGCGCGGTAAGCAATAGGCGCACCTTCGCCAAGGTCGACACCAGCGGCGGCGGGGCAGCGGATGGCTGCACCGTAGATGCCGAAGGATGCCTGTGGCAGGCCTTGGTGTACGCCGGCAAGTTGGTGCGGTACACCCCCGACGGCCAGGTTGATCGAGTCATCGACATGCCGGTGAAGAAGGTCACCAGCCTGGCCTTTGGCGGCCCGAACCTGGACACCCTGTTCGTCACGTCCATGGCCAAACCGCCGCTGCCACGCTTCCCCGAAGACGGCCAGCAGCGCGGCGCGCTGTTCGCGATCACCGGACTGGGCGTGCAGGGCGTGGCCGAAAAACGTTTCGCCAGCTGAAACATTGAACGTGACTGTTAGGGACGACTGAACCCTCTCTCGATTGGGCGTGTGCGGCACGCCTGGAGACCCTCATGCAAAATAATAAGAAAGCATCGTTGGGCAAGATTCACCGCTATTCCTGGGTGTCGTTGCTGGTCTGCTGGATGATCTGGATCCTCAACGCCTACGACCGTGAGATTGTGCTGCGTCTTGGGCCGACCATTTCCAAGCATTTCGATCTGTCGGCCGATCAATGGGGCACGACGGCGACCGTGGTCATGCTGGCGCTGGCGGTGCTGGATATTCCGGGTTCGGTCTGGAGCGACCGCTACGGGGGTGGCTGGAAACGGGCGCGGTTTCAAGTGCCACTCGTGTTGGGCTACACCTTCATTTCATTCCTGTCGGGCTTTAAGTTTTTGAGCGGCCATCTGGCATCGTTCATCGCCTTGCGCGTGGGCGTCAACCTCGGCGCGGGCTGGGGAGAACCGGTGGGCGTGAGCAATACCGCCGAGTGGTGGCCGGTGGAGCGTCGCGGCTTTGCGCTGGGCGCGCACCACACCGGGTATCCGATCGGCGCGCTGTTGAGCGGCATCGTCGCCAGCTTCGTGATCACCACCTTCGGTGAAGACAACTGGCGCTACGTGTTTTTCTTCGCCTTCGTCGTTGCGCTGCCGTTGATGATTTTCTGGTCGCGTTACTCCACTGCCGAGCGCATCACCGCTTTGTATGTGGATATCGCCGCCAAAGGCATGACCGCGCCCGACAGCACGCCGTCTGCGAACACCAAAGGTCAGGCCTGGAAGATGTTCAAGGCCACGATCAGCGACCGTAACATTGCGCTGACCGCAGGCAACACGATGCTCACGCAAGTGGTGTACATGGGCGTGAACATTGTCCTGCCGGCCTATTTGTACAACATCCTGCACCTGTCACTGGCCGAATCGGCGGCCATGAGCGTGGTGTTCGCCCTGACAGGCATTCTCGGCCAACTGGTCTGGCCGTCGCTGTCGGACATCATAGGGCGGCGCGTCACGCTGATTATCTGCGGGCTGTGGATGGCGGCCAGCGTCGGCGCGTTCTACTTCGCCAACACCACGACGATCATCGTGGTCGTGCAGTTGCTATTCGGCCTGGTGGCAAATGCGGTGTGGCCAATCTACTACGCGGTCGCGTCCGATTCGGCGCAGCCCTCAGCGACTTCCACCGCCAACGGCATCATCACCACCGCCATGTTCATCGGCGGCGGTGTCGCCCCGGTGTTGATGGGTGGGTTGATTGCCATGGGTGGCGGCTGGACGAGCCTGAGCGGCTACACCGTGTGCTTCTTCGTCATGGCCGGTTGCGCGTTGGCGGGCGCCTTTCTGCAACTGTTCTCCCACCGGCCCGTTGCGTTGCAACCGCAGCCGAGCCTTTAACCCTCATGGCCGGGGGACCTCTGTCGCCTGGCCTTTCAACTGATGCCGACAACAAGAGGTTCGTGCAATGACAATGACAAAAACGCTCGAAGCGCCTTCTGCACCCCGAGACACAGCGACGCTGAACAAACTGATGTTCGTCAAACTGATGCCGCTGCTGATTGCAGCCTACGTCTTGAGCTTTCTCGACCGGACCAATATCGCGCTGGCAAAGCATCAACTGGATATCGACCTGGGGATTTCGGCGGCGGCCTACGGGTTGGGCGCCGGGCTTTTTTTCCTGACTTATGCGCTGTCCGAAGTGCCGAGCAATCTGATCATGCACAAGGTCGGCGCGCGGTTCTGGATCGCCCGGATCATGGTCACCTGGGGTTTGATTTCTGCGGCCATGGCCTTCGTGCAAGGCGAAACCTCGTTTTACGTGCTGCGCCTGCTGTTGGGCATTGCCGAGGCGGGGCTGTTCCCGGGCGTGATGCTGTACCTGACTTACTGGTTCGGGCGTGAACAACGGGCGCGCGCCACTGGATATTTCCTGCTGGGTGTGTGCTTTGCCAACATCATCGGCGGCCCGCTGGGTGCGGCGCTGATGCAACTGGACGGGGTCTGGGGCTGGCGCGGCTGGCAGTGGATGTTCATGCTCGAAGGCTTGCCGGCGGTGTTCTTCGCCATTGTCGTGTGGAAAAAATTGCCGGACCGCCCAAGCAAGGCACCGTGGCTGAGCGCTGAAGAGGCCCAGCAGATCGAGCGCCGCCTGGCGACGGAGGCCGAGGAGGGCGCAGGCCATGGCGGTGCGCTGAAGCAATGCCTGACGCCGCAAATCCTGTTGGCGATCTTCGTTTACTTCTGCCATCAGATTACGGTCTACACGGTGATCTTTTTTCTGCCGGGCATCATCGGCAAGTACGGCAGCCTGACGACATTGCAGATCGGCTTGCTGACCTCACTGCCCTGGCTGGCGGCAGCCATCGGCGCGATTGTGCTGCCTAAATTTGCCAGCACACCGCAGCGCTCGCGACGGATTCTGGTCACGGGGCTGCTGACCATGGCGGCGGGGTTGGGCATTGCATCGCTTGCGGGGCCGATGATCAGCCTGCTGGGTTTCTGCATTTCGGCGGTGATGTTCTTTGTCGTGCAGTCGATCATCTTTCTGTACCCGGCATCACGGCTTAAAGGCGCGGCACTGGCGGGCGGCCTGGGTTTTGTGAACTCGTGCGGCCTGCTGGGCGGATTCGTAGGGCCGTCGGTCATGGGTTTGATCGAGCAGAGCACCGGCAATGCCATGAACGGCATGAAGGTGATTGCGGTGGTGTTGGTGATCGCCGCGATTGCGGCCTCGCGCTTGCGCCAAGGTCAGGAGCGCAAGCCAGCGCAAAAGCAGGCAATGGGTGCAACAGCGCGTGAGTCGGTGTGATCCTGATTCTGTAGGAGCTGCCGACCAACGGGAGGCTGCGATTGCGGTGTGTCAGGAGTTGCGCCTCGCAGCCTCGCGGTGCTCGGCAGCTCCTACAGCGAACGCTTCCACAGCGAACAACAAGGTTCCAACGAGTATCGCTTCCAGAAATTGACCGTTACTCGTCGCGCCCTTCCATCATCGTGCGTTTGAGTATTACGTACACCGCGCCGGTGCCGCCGTGTTTGGGCAGGCATGACGTGAAGCCCAGTACCTGCGGATGTTGACGAAGCCACGTGTTGACGTGGCTTTTGATCATCGGCCGTTTGCCATCCAGGCGCACCGCCTTGCCATGTGTGATGCGCACGCAGCGGATTTCCAGCTTGGTGGCCTCGGCCAAAAACTCCCACATGGTTTCCCGCGCCAGTTCAACGCTCATGCCGTGCAAATCCAGGCTCCCTTCGAAGCTGATCTGGCCCAGCTTGAGCTTGCGCATCTGGCCTTCCTGAACCCCGTCGCGGACCCAATTGAGCGCGTCTTCGGGGCCGACATCGATCACAAACTGATCGGATAAGCCGTCAACCGTGACCGAACCGGTGCGCACAGTCGCCGCCTGGCGCAGTTTGGCCAGGTTTTTACGGTCGGGTTTGGGTTTACCCGTGTCGGCGTATTCGACCTTGATCGGCTTTACGCCACGGGTCTCGTTACGAAACAGGGAAAAATCGTCGTCTTGCATGATGACCTCCGCGAAGGCCGCCAGTTTAACCAAGTCACGCCATGATCGGCGCGACTAAAACCGCTCAACGAGATAAAGAGAGGAGGAGGGTAGCTCAGTCGTGCTTTTTCATCAGATGCGGGGACATGTTCAAACCGCCGGAGCTGCGACGGCGACGACGGCTGCGACGCCACATCCAGACACCGACATACAAAAACAACAGGCCGAACACAATGCTGACAGCCGCACCGGCCGGACTGGTATTGAGTTCACCCAGGGCAGGAGGGTGGCCGATCAGGCTGGCGACTCCGGCCATCGCCAGCAGTACGCCGAACGTTGCAAGCACGGCAGCAAACGCTGCGGCCAAGCGCATCCGCCAATTGCTCTGGCCTTTTGGGCGCAGGCGGCGGGCATCAAAACCATCGGATATTTTCATTCCGATTTCCTCTATGGGTATCGGCGCTCTGACCAGCGTATGCAGGGGTGGTTCCCATTTGGTCAGGTTTCTACAGCAAACACGAGAGCTAAACGGATAGGCGGTAATGTGACATGTGTCACGCTTTCTCTCCTGCCCCAGGTTCGGCGAACTCGGTGTTGCAGGCTGCTGCTTTCAGGGGCTGTCTTTGGCGACGGCGGCAAGCGATCAGCGCGTTCAACGCGTGGTCAGCCCCTGACGAACTAGCACTGCATCAGCTATAGGGTCTAGATCAGCTCTTTGGTCGTGGCAAGTGTGGCGAAGTTATCGGCCATGATTGCCATCTCGGTCTGTTGCACCACTTCGGCCTTGATCACGCCGTTGGGTGTAGGCAGATCGCGGGTGGCGCAGGCATCTTCAACCAGCGTGCATCGGTAGCCGTAATCCTTGGCCGCACGCACGGTGGTGCTGATGCTCGAATGGCTCATGAAACCGCAGACCACCAGGTCCAGATGACCGAAGCTTTGCAGCAGGTCATGCAGGCCAGTTCCGTTGAAGGCGTTGGGCAGGCGTTTTTCGACCACGGTTTCATCGCCTTGGGGCAGCAGCTCCGGGACGAACTCGCCGCGCGGACCTTGCGGGTCAAACATGCCGCCCACAGTGCCGAGATGGCGCACGTGGATGATCTTGCATTTGGCGGCGCGGGCAGCGGCAACCAATTGGACGATATTGGCGATGGCTTCGTGGACACCGGTCAGCGCCAATGGGCCGCTGAGGTACTCTTTCTGGGCATCGATGATGATCAACGTGGCATTGCTCAAAGTAGCCGCCGCGTAACCACGGCCACTGAGTTGAAACATGGTCTTTTGACCGGAGTTTGAAACAGACATCTGGGGCTCCTTCGAGTGGGGCTTTTGCCACATTGTCCACTGGCAGAGCGATTCTGTGAATCGCAATGCTCACAGGCCTCGCTTCACGCTGAACTTTTTGCCGTGCTCAAAGCCGTCGAGCAGGTCGCGATTGCTGTCATATTGCCTGCAAATTCAGGGAAAGATTGGGAAAGTTTTCCTCGGCGTTTAGCCAGTACACACGGGCATCGTTTGTTGCGTGGATGGCTGCTAGAATCGCCCGTCGTTTTTTCAAGGAGTCTGCCGTGATCACTTCCCGCCTGCGCACCCTGCGCGATCATATCCGTTGGGCCGTCAGCCGTTTCCACGGGGAAGATCTGTTTCATGGCCATGGCACCGACAACGCGTGGGACGAAGCCCGTCAGTTGGTATTGGGTGCGCTGCACTTGCCGTGGGAAATCGCTGACAGCTATCTGGATTGCAACCTCGAAGAGGACGAACTGGTTCAGGTACAACGCCTGATCAAGCGTCGCATCGACGAGCGCGTGCCCACTGCCTATCTACTGCGCGAAGCCTGGTTCTGCGGGATGTCGTTCATCGTCGATGAGCGTGTGTTGATTCCGCGCTCGCCTATTGGTGAGCTAATCGAAAATCGTTTCGAGCCTTGGTTGGCGGCTGATCCTGCGCGGATTCTCGATCTGTGCACCGGTTCCGGTTGCATCGGTATCGCCTGCGCCGACGTGTTCCCGGACGCCGAAGTGGTGCTGGCGGACTTGTCGTTTGAAGCACTGGAAGTGGCCAATCAGAACATCGAACGGCATGGCGCCGATGCCCATGTTTATACCGTTCAGGGTGATGGATTCGACGGCTTGCCCGGCCAGCGCTTCGACTTGATCGTGTCCAACCCGCCTTATGTCGACGCCGAAGATTTTGCCGACATGCCCGATGAATACCAGCATGAACCTGAGCTGGCGCTGGCCTGCGGTGATGACGGGTTGAATCTGGTACGGCGGATGCTCAGTCAGGCGGCCGATCACTTGACCGAAAAGGGCCTGCTGATCGTTGAAGTAGGCAACAGTCAGATTCACGTCGAAGCGCTGTACCCCGAAGTCGAATTCGCCTGGCTGGAGTTCCAGCGTGGCGGGCATGGCGTGTTCATGCTGACTGCCGAGCAGTGCCGTGAGCATCAGGCGCTGTTTGCTTCGCGGATTTAGGTTTTCAGCGGAACCCTGTTGGAGCGAGGCTTGCCCGCGAAGCTCACAGCGCGGGGTGTCAGGCAAAAGGAGGCAGCAGCTTCGCGGGCAAGCCTCGCTCCAACAGGTTTGGGGGGCTACCGATGCGTCGCAATCCAGATCAATAACCCCGCCTGAAATACCGCGAACGTCACCAGGCACGCGATGGTAAAGCGCAGTCCGCTGTCTTCGCGACGATATTGGTTGACCTTTTCTTCATGTTTTTTGATCGTCACTTCCTGCTCGACAAGCTTCTGTTCGGCCTGTTGCAGCATCTGCGCGGCATCGAGCATGGTGACGATCTGCACCTTTTCGGTGTTCCAGCTGTTATTCAGATTGCCGACCTTGACGTCCTTCACGCTGCCCTTCAGATGCTGGGCGTCTGCGTAGACGACTTCAAAACCCTGGGTTTTGAGGAAGTGATCGCGGCGCATCCGCGTGTCTTCCTGCAGCGCGTCTTTATTGGCCAGGGCTGTGCCTTCCACCTTGTATTCTGACCAACGTTTTTGCGCCCACAAGATGCCTTGGGCCAGCATGAAACGCCCAAGCCCACGGTTGTACGGTTCGATCTGCAGGCCTGATTCGGGGCCGACGCGCACCACCCGATTGGCGTGATCGACCCAAAGGTCCAGCTGGTTTTGTTCTTTACGGGTTTTCTGCCCGGGCAACTGATAGCTCATGCGCAGCAGGCTGAACTCCTTGCTGTTGCGCTCGGCATGGCCAAACTGCGCGAAACGCAGCGGCCGCGCGCCGGTCGCCCGGTCAATCGGCAACGGGGCCAGGCGCAGCATCAGAAAATGTTCGGCATGGACGTCCTCCCACAGCACCGGTGCGGGCACTTCGCCCTCGGTGGTTGCAGGTGTTTCAACGGGCCCGGCCAGGCTAGGAGTGTCTGTCATCACGGCGATCCTGTTCTCGACATTGCGCGGCAACACAATGCCAGCAACTCGCTATCGGCCGTTTCGCTTCAATCTGAAGGGCAAATACTGTGGCTGATCCCCGCCTCAGGCTGCGGGCAGTCCGTTGATGAATTTCAGAATACGGTCGGACAATTCACTGGCCAGCGGCAGCTGCGGATCCTTATAGGACGCCAGTTGGCGCTTGACGTCGTTGGGCACGATGCGCATGACGTGGTTCATGCCGTCGATGATGGCGATGTCGGAATCAGGCTTGGCCTGGTGCAGCAGTTCAGCATCGCCGACACCCACCTGCATGTCGTTGCGGCCCTGTACGATCAGGGTTGGCACCTTCAATTGGCCGAAAGCCGTAGCTGGCTTTTGCCGGAACAGCGAGATCAGGTACGGCTGAACACTGAGACGAAACACCACGTCCAGCGGCGGCGGGACGTTATCGTCGGTCTTGCCGGCCTTCATTTCTTCGATCAACTGCTCGCTGCGGGCCAGCAACGGAGGGGGCAGTTGATACCGCAGCTGTTCGCGAATCACCTGATCGACCGGACGGCCAGTGCCCGCCACCGATATCACCGCCGACGCGCCGGCTTGTTCCGCAGCGAGGGCTGCGACCAGCGCGCCTTCGCTATGACCCAGGATGATCAGCTTGCCCAGACGCGGGTCTGCCTTGAGTTTCTGACCCCAGGCTTGGGCGTCCGCCACGTATTTTTCGATGCTCAGATCGCGTTCGTCCGGTGTTGCCGGTTTGCTCGCCGCCACGCCACGCTTGTCGTAACGCACGCTGGCGATGTTATGTCTGGCCAGAATCACTGCCAGGCGTTTGAGGCTGTCGTTGCGTCCGCCGTCGAAGTTATTGCCATCGCGATCGGTGGGGCCGGAGCCTGCGATGATCAGCACCACAGGCACCGGGTTGGGCGATTTGGGTAGCAACAGCGTGCCAAACAGTTCGCCGGTGGCCGTCTGCAGGCTGATGGGACGCTGCAAAACGACCGGCGTGCCAGCATAGGCGACACTGGTAAACACGGTCAGGACCAAGATGATTGCTCGCAGGGGCAGGAGGGCGCGAATCAGGGACATACTACGTAACATCGGAAAGCCACCATGTGAAGAGTGCCGATTGGACGCAGCCAATCCAATAAGGTTCGAGGATGAACTACACGAGCAGCCTGCGTATACTGGCGCGCTTGAGTTTTTGATCGATTTTTCGGAGCGTCCCGCATGTCCGGCAATACCTACGGCAAGCTGTTCACTGTCACCACCGCGGGCGAAAGCCACGGCGCGGCACTGGTTGCAATCGTCGATGGCTGTCCGCCGGGCCTGGCGCTGTCGCTGGAAGACTTACAGCGCGATCTGGATCGGCGCAAACCCGGTACCAGCCGCCACACCACCCAACGCCAGGAAGCCGACGAAGTCGAAATTGTTTCCGGCGTGTTCGAAGGCAAGACCACGGGCAGCTCCATTGGTCTGCTGATCCGTAATACCGACCAGAAGTCCAAGGATTACTCCGCGATCCAGGACCTGTTCCGCCCGGCCCATGCCGATTACACCTATCACCACAAATACGGCGTTCGCGATTATCGCGGCGGCGGTCGCAGTTCTGCGCGGGAAACCGCCATGCGCGTTGCCGCCGGGGCTATCGCCAAAAAGTACCTCGCTAGCCTGGGCATCAGCGTTCGCGGCTACATGAGCCAGTTGGGTCCGATTGAAATCCCGTTCAAAACCTGGGATTCGGTCGAGCAGAACGCGTTTTTCAGTCCCGATCCGGACAAAGTGCCTGAGCTTGAGACCTATATGGATCAGCTGCGCCGCGATCAGGATTCGGTTGGCGCCAAGATCACAGTAGTGGCCGAAGGCGTGATGCCGGGCCTGGGCGAGCCGATTTTTGACCGTCTCGACGCCGAACTGGCCCACGCGATGATGAGCATCAATGCCGTCAAGGGCGTGGAAATCGGCGCGGGTTTCGCCTGCGTTGCCCAGCGCGGTACTGAACATCGCGACGAGCTGACCCCGGAAGGCTTCGTTTCAAACAATGCTGGCGGGATTCTCGGCGGCATTTCTTCGGGCCAGCCGATTGTCGTGCATTTAGCCCTCAAGCCCACGTCCAGCATCACCACGCCGGGCCGCTCCATCGATGTCCACGGCAACCCGGTCGATGTGATTACCAAAGGTCGGCATGATCCCTGCGTCGGCATTCGCGCCACGCCAATAGCCGAAGCGATGATGGCGATCGTGTTGCTGGATCATCTTCTGCGTCATCGGGGGCAAAACGCCGATGTGCGCGTGACCACGCCGGTCCTGGGCCAGCTGTAATGCCCGATCCGGATCACGTTGCCAGGGCGTCCTGACCTTGGCAGCGGTTCCCTACTGGCGACTGTCCAGCTTCTATCTTTTCTATTTCGCCTTGCTCGGGTCGACGGCGCCGTTTCTGGCGTTGTATTTCGATCACCTCGGATTTTCCAGTGCGCGCATTGGCGAGCTGGTAGCGATACCGATGCTGATGCGCTGTATCGCGCCCAATATCTGGGGCTGGCTGGGCGATTACACCGGGCGCCGGCTGGCGATTGTGCGCTTTGGCGCGGTCTGCACGCTGGCGACGTTTTCACTGATCCTGTTCGACAAGAGCTACGCCTGGCTGGCGATGGTCATGGCCTTGCACGCCTTCTTCTGGCACGCCGTGCTGCCGCAGTTTGAAGTGATCACCCTGGCGCATTTGCAGGGCCAGACTTCGCGCTATAGCCAGATCCGGCTGTGGGGGTCGATTGGCTTCATCCTGACCGTGGTGGCGCTGGGCAGGCTGTTCGAGTGGTTCAGCCTGGATGCCTACCCGCAAGCACTGCTGTTTATCATGCTGGGGATTGTCGCCAGCAGCTGGTGGGTGCCTAACGCGCAGCCCTCTGCATCGAGCGTTCGTTCTCAGGCTGGCGGATTTCTCAAGCAACTCACGCGTCCTGGTGTGCTGGCTTTTTATGCCAGTGTCGGGTTGATGCAATTGAGTCACGGCCCGTATTACACCTTCCTCACACTGCACCTTGAGCGACTGGGCTACAGCCGCGGGTTGATCGGCATGTTATGGGCGGTGGGTGTCGTCGCCGAAGTGTTGATGTTCATGGCCATGAGTCGTTTACTTCAGCGCTTCTCGGTTAAACAGGTGCTGATGACCAGCTTTATTCTGGCCGCCGTGCGCTGGTTGCTCATGGGCAACTTTGCCGAGCACCTGTCGTTGTTGATCGTCGCTCAGCTGTTGCACGCCGCCACATTCGGCAGTTTTCATGCCGCTGCCATTCATTTCGTGCAACGCAGCTTCGGACCACAGCAGCAAGGGCAGGGGCAAGCGCTTTATGCTGCACTGGCTGGCACCGGCGGCGCGTTGGGTGCGCTGTATTCAGGTTACAGCTGGAACGCGCTCGGGGCCGGCTGGACCTTCAGCATCGCCAGCATCGCGGCACTGGTAGCCGCCTTCGTGTGTGCGACCCGCATGAAAAATGAAACTGCCTGACCTAAACCTGCGACCTTGCACAGGGCCGGTGGCCGTTGACTGAATCGAGGATTACTCCATGAGCATACTGTTCGTTTACCACGTGTCATCCCCTGAGCAACCCAACAAAGTACTGACCCACTTTGAGGACATCGCGTCGACGCTTGCTGAACAAGGCGTTGGGTTTGATCGATTGCAAGCCGCCACGCCGATGAAACCGGGCGTCAGTCATGAAGAAGTGATCAGCGCCTACCGCGAGCAGATCGACGGGTTGATGACCCAACGCGGCCATGTCACGTTCGATGTGCTCAGTGTGAATCGAGATGACCCGCAAAAGGCTGAATCCCGTGTCAGGTTTGTCGACGAGCATCAGCATGCCGCCGATGAAGTACGATTCTTCGTCGCTGGCCGAGGGCTGTTTACCCTGCACATTGGTGATTTCATCTACGCAGTGCAGTGCGAAAAGAACGATCTGATCTCGGTCCCTGCAGGAACCAGCCGCTGGTTCGACATGGGTGAGCATCCCCATCTTGTTGCCATCCGCCTGTTCAACAAACCAGAGGGCGCAATCGCGCACTTTACCGGTGATGACATCGCTGGTCGTTTCCCGCAGTTGGAGGACTGAAGCCGATCCGGTCTGTGTTCATTTCAGGCGTGCAATTAATTGGGACGTGCGTACCGCTACGAAACGGTCAACTGCAGCGCGTTGGCCGTTTTTGTAAGAAAATCAGTAAAGATGTAAGCAAATTTTTGTAGTCCTGTGGGAAGCGGCTTGTTTCCCGGTCAGTGATGCCTGTTTGTTTTCCCCTTTATGTTTAACCCCCATCGACTGTGTAACCCTGCGTCTGTCGGATCCCGGCTGCTGCTGCGGCGTCGTCGTGATCCGTTGTTTTTGGCTGGCACACAAATGCCTCGAGCGGCCATATCGACGAGCTGTATTCCTGAAAATAACAAGCGCCAACAGGACGACACATCCAGGGGTTTAAGGAGGGGAAATGAAAAATATCAATGCGGGTATGTTGGACCCGTTGATACATCAGATGGTGACGAGCATCTCGGGCAGGGACGGGGACTCAGCCATTGCCAATGCGCTGGAGTGGCTAAGAGACGAGTGTGGTTGCGAACGGTCAATGCTTTATCAGTATCGAAACGGTGTACTGCTCAGTTGCATCACTTCCAATGTCGACGGGTGTTGGAAGGATCTCTACTGCCAGGGCCGGTTGATGCTCGAGGACCCGGTCATGCGTTATTACCGGCAATCGAAGGGCTTTGTGGATTGGCTTGATGCGTTTGATGCCTACCCACCTTCGTCCGCCTACATGTCGGTCGTCGAAAATTGCGACCTTTTACCTGGGTATTCCTACGCGTACTCCAGCGAAAGCCGGCCTGAAAACGGCGTGGTGACGGTCTGTTCGCTCAATGCAATGGCGCAACCGCTGAGCCATAGCGACCGGTATCTGTTGACCAGTCTGGTGCCCATGCTGCACGTGGCCGGAAATGGCAGGCATATGCACAACAGACCATTGACGACAAAGGAGGTGGAGATACTTCAATGGGCCAGACATGGCAAGACGGCTTGGGAAATCGGGTTGATCAAGGAGGTGTCGGAATCGACGATCAAGCATCATTTCAAAAGCATTTACGCCAAGCTTGGTGTGCTGAACCGCGCCCAGGCGGTTGGTGAGGCGCTCTGCCGTGGCCTGATTCAGTAACCGAAGGTGCGCCTACCGAAATCATCAGGCAAAAAAAACCGCGAATGCCCTGAGGCGTTCGCGGTACCAGATCGGGTGAATAAGGGGAGGCAAAGCACAGCAGTGTTGCGAAACGGTGGAGCAATTAGCGGGTGTGATATGTCGGCAGATCGAATCGATGCTGGCTTTGCAGCATCGAGATAGCCGGCAGTTCACTTGCTTGAGCAGCCAGGTCACGACGAATCGCGCTGATGACCCATTCCAGTTGCACAGGAGTATGCAGTTGAGCGTACGAGACCGAACGGCGGGTTTGCTTACCTTCGCTGTTGCGCAGAGAAAGCAGGACACCACCATCGGGACGCGGCTGGGTGGTGACTTCGAATTCGGAAAATACGGACGAGAATTTCTCTTGGATAAAAGTCATGTCTAGCGGCTCCATTGCTCAAGGATTCAAGCGTTGGTAGTACTAGTGCAGTGACTGTGCCAGTATTTGTTAGCAGATAAAATCGTTTAAAAACAGCCACTTATGGAATCACAGATTTTTCATATTCGTGCATATTGCATGAACGGCCATCAAGGGCACTGCAAATTGCGGGAAGAGTAAGGCGGGAGTTGGAGATTTTGTGCGGGGAATTAGAAGGGTGTCGGAGCTTCTGACCTCGATTTGTCGGTTTTATTTCATTTGTCTGTACGAATTGTTCCCGTATCCCGCGTCATTCAGATAAACGGGTTTTTCTATGGAGCCTATTAGTGCGCCCGTTTGGCAGTACCTTGAGGCAACTGGCATTGTCCACGCCTGCCGTGGAAACTTGCCTGCAATCATGTGGGTCTGTAACTCGTACCGATTATTATCGCGCCCCGTGGGCGCTTAAGGAGCACTGAATGTCCGACGACTCTAAATCAGCAGGTTCTGCCACGCGCATGACTGATGACGAAGCGCTGGAGTTTGCCGAACAGGTATTTGACCGTGCACGCGCAGGCGACGCCTCGATGCTCGACCGATTGCTGGAAAACGGCCTGACCCCCAACCTGCGCAATCACAAAGGCGACACCTTGCTGATGTTGGCCAGCTACCATGGCCATCAGGACGCGGTGAAAGTGCTGCTCAAGCACAAGGCTGACCCTGAAATCCGCAATGACAACGGCCAGAGCCCCATAGCGGGTGCGGCTTTCAAGGGCGATCTTGAAACCGTGCGTCTGCTGGTTGAAGCGGGTGCCGAGGTAGAGGGCGCTGCGGCAGATGGACGTACAGCGTTGATGATGGCGGCTATGTTCAACCGCACGGCCATTGTGGATTATTTGATTTCCAAAGGCGCCAATCCCCATATAAAGGATGCCAAAGGCGTGACCCCTCTGATGGCGGCGCAAACCATGGGTGCTACCGAAACGGCGGAGCAGTTGACCAAGCTCGGCGTGTGATGCCGTAGAGGCGCGAAGGATTTCCGGCTATTCTTCGCGCCTGTTTTTTTGCCCCGGATCTTTATCGCCATGAAAGCTCAACTCATCGAATTCATCAGCAAAATCAGTTCCGGCTGCATGAGCGACGAGGAAATCGACAGCATCGCTGCCGAAGCCGCCCAGGCTTACGCCGAGCCTCAGGCGTTTCTGGCAGCCAATCCCGATATCAACTACGACGACACCTTCCCCATCCCGCTGGGCGAGTGGGTAGTCATTGGCAGCCTTCCGGAAACCGTGTTGTTTCAGGCCGATACCTATATGGATTTGCTGGAGCAGATCATTGCGTCTTTCGGGCCTGGCGTGACGTTCAATATCAAGCCTAAACAGTTGGCCAAGACCGAACCTCTGACGGCACTGAACCGGATTCAGATTCAGTTGGGCAGCATGAACAAGGACGTGGGCGGTTATGTGCTGATGAGCATCAGCCACCCGCTGGATGACGAGCTGCAAACCGTACTGGTTTACGCCTGCGATCAGGCACGGGTCATTGAGCTAGGCGCGGCAATCGGGATTTCGATTGAGCCTGCGCTTGAAGTGTTGCGTGCAGCGTCGCTGTAGGAATTCCCCGATCGCTGTATTGCAACAAACATATCCGGTGGGCAGGAGCTTGCTCGCGATTGGATATCAGGCTTCAGCTGATGCGGCGCATTGACTGGTCTCATCGCGAGCAAGCTTGCTCCCACATACCGGAAAAATATGCCACCCGACCCACGGAACCCTTGTGACGCGGCGCTTTCCTAAGCAGGGCAAGCCTCTTTTAGGAGCAACACCATGGGTTCTACCTTCAATGGTCTGGTCGGACTGATCATTCTGGCTCTGGATATCTGGGCCATCATCAACGTATTGAAAAGCGGCGCCGAAACCGGGATGAAGATCCTCTGGGTTTTGTTGATCGTGCTGCTGCCGGTGCTGGGGCTTATCATCTGGGCCATCGCAGGTCCACGAGGCAACGTTCGCATCTAGCGTTCAATTTGCCCGGTTACATCCGACGCTTGACTGCCTTGTGCAGTCAGGCGTTTTTTTTTGCGCGATGAATAGGTTCGCTACATCAGAAGCGCTGATCTACATTCGATTTAGGATGTTATGTTTGCATAACAATGACACTCCAAAGTTATGTAAAGGAAACATCCCTTGTGCACCTCGCATGTTACGTTTACGCTCCTTTTACCTATCGAAGTAATGTAGACATAACATATGGACGCTTCGCTGCTCGTTGAACGCCTAGGACGCCAAATTGCCTCCATGCGTCATGCAAGAGGTCAGACTCTCATTCAGTTGTCTGCCGAGGCCGGCGTGACCCGGCAAAAGCTGTCCGAAATTGAAAAGGGCAGCCTTACCGTTTCTATTCATCTATACGCCAAGGTGCTCGCGGCGCTGAACACAGAAATAAGCATCGTGCCAGCGCGCCGCCCCGTGTTCGAAGAGCTGCATGAGGTGTTCCGATGAAACCCCTTGATCGCGTGCGCATCGTTACGCCTCAAGGAGAAAGTGGCGAGCTGTCCTCAACCGAAGCGGGTGATTACTTATTCCGCTATGGTCTGGATTGCGACGTGCAGTCTCAAATCAGCCTCACCATGCCACTGCGTGACACCGCTTTCACCGCGCGCAACCTTCATCCTGTTTTTCAAATGAACCTGCCAGAAGGGTACGTGCTGGAACGGTTGCGCAATCGGCTGGCTAAAACTACCCCTATCAATCCGATGCTGTTGATCGCATTGACCGGTAGTGGCTCGCCGATTGGCCGTATCTCCGTCAAGTCAGCTGCCATTGACCAAATGCTCATCAACGAGCGTGCCCCTCAAGGAAAAAGTCTCTCGCAGATTCTCTCCTGGACGGGCGCCGGGGATTTGTTCAGTGAACTGGTGGACAGCTATCTGCTGCGCACCGGGATATCCGGAGTGCAGCCAAAGGTCATCGTCCCTGAAACGACAGAATCGACCGCCGACCGTGCAACCCTGTTGATGCCTGAGCTGATCGTGAAATCCGGACGAGAAGAGTTTCCCGGATTGGCCATCAATGAATTTCTGTGCATGGATGCGGCACGGCGAGCGGGCATGCCAGTGCCTGAATTTTATCTGTCGGATAATCGCCAATTGTTTGTTATGCGCCGCTTCGACAGGGAAGGGGACCAGCGCCCCATTGGCTTCGAAGACATGGCTGTACTGATGGGCCTGGGGACTGAGCAAAAGTACGATTCGAGCTACGAGAACATCGCCAAGGCCGTCCGCTTATTTTGTGCGCCCAGCCAGGTTCGGGGATCGCTTGAACAGCTTTTCGACATCGTCGCGCTCAGCTGCATCGTGGGTAATGGTGATGCTCACCTGAAGAATTTCGGGATTTTGTATCGCGACCCGCTGGGCGGTGATGCACACCTCGCGCCGGCGTACGACATCGTCAACACCACCGCGTACCTGCCTGACGACTCCCTCGCTCTCAGGCTGGCCGGCTCCAAAAGCCTGTTCGGTTCCAAGTTGGGGATCCTGGAGCTAGCGTCGCGCTGCGACATTCCAAACCCCCGTGCTCGGCTGCAGCGGCTAAACCGTGCTACCCGGGAGTCGTTGAGGGCCAATGACGCATTGGCGCAACACGCACCGAAAGTGTTGGCGGCCATCCAGCATTCCCTTGGGTTGTACGAGCAGTCATTTGCCTGAGCCCCAGCGCCTCTTTACCCCTTTGTAAGCAATTGTTTGAACACCCCGGCAATCAACAGAATTTTCACCCCGCTTGCTGAAAAATCCGCCCCGCTCGGCGAGGCTGCCCTGCGTGGGAATCGGTTCGAATAGGCGGCTGCCCATGAAGAATCAGTCCCATCAGTGGTAAACCCTGAGCGATCACGTAATATTTGCCACCCGCGATCCCGACCGGCGTTCTTAGCCTGGGCGCACATGCTTTTCGAACTTCAACCTGAATCCAACGGATCCTAGAACACATGGCCAAAACGGACGCTCCGACGCGCTCGCCGCAACCTACCGTCAAATCACACCTGGCTTACACGCTGCTCAGCGGTCTGGTGTTGATGGTGCTGTACACCCTGTTGCGCGTGGCGCTGCTGGTCTACAACCGCGAAGGGATCGGTGAAACGCCGGCCTCGACGTTTATCGAGGCCTTCGTCAACGGCTTGCGCTTCGATTTGCGTCTGGTGGTTTACCTGCTCATCCCACTGTTGCTGGCCTTGTTCAGTGCGCGGTTAATGGCGGCCCGCGGGGTTTTCCGTTTCTGGCTGACATTGGTCGCCAGCCTGACGACCTTCTTCGGTCTAATGGAGATGGATTTCTACCGAGAATTCCACCAGCGCCTGAACGGTCTGGTCTTCCAGTACGTAAAAGAAGACCCGAAAACCGTTCTCAGCATGCTTTGGTATGGCTTCCCGGTAGTGCGTTATCTGCTGGCCTGGGCCGTGGTCACCTGGCTGCTGAGCCTGGTGTTCAAAGGCGTGGACCGCCTGACGCGTCCTGCCGGTGGCTTCAATCTGGGCACCGCCAGCAATCGCAAGGTTGCGCCGTGGTACACCCGAGTTGGTGTGTTCGTAGTGTGCTTGCTGATCGCTGTTGTGGCGGCTCGCGGTACGCTGCGTCAAGGTCCGCCGTTGCGCTGGGGCGATGCTTACACCACCGAATCCAACTTTGCTAACACCTTGGGCCTCAATGGCACGCTGACTCTGATTGCAGCCGCCAAGAGCCGGATGTCCGAAGATCGTGACAACATCTGGAAGGGCACGTTGCCGACCGCTCAGGCGCAACAGACCGTGCGCGACATGCTGATGACCGCCAACGACAAGCTGGTCGATCCCGACACTGCAGCGGTGCGTCGCAACTTCTCGCCGCCAGCCGACAAAACCCTGCCGATCAAGAACGTTGTGGTGATCCTGATGGAGAGCTTCGCCGGCCATTCGGTCGGTGCGCTGGGTGACGAATCCAACATCACGCCGTACTTCGACAAGCTGTCCAAAGAAGGTCTGCTGTTCGACCGCTTCTTCTCAAACGGCACGCACACCCACCAGGGCATGTTCGCGACCATGGCGTGTTTCCCGAACCTGCCAGGTTTCGAGTACCTGATGCAGACGCCGGAAGGCAGCCACAAGCTGTCTGGCTTGCCGCAGCTGCTCAGCGGCGCGCGTAAATACGACGACGTGTATGTCTACAACGGTGACTTTGCCTGGGACAACCAGTCAGGCTTCTTCAGCAACCAAGGCATGACCAACTTCATCGGGCGTAATGACTTCGTCAATCCGGTGTTCTCCGACCCGACGTGGGGCGTGTCCGACCAAGACATGTTTGATCGCGGCGCGCAGGAACTCAAAGCCCGTGAAGGCCAGGGCCGTCCGTTCTACGCGTTGCTGCAGACGCTCTCGAACCACACGCCTTATGCCTTGCCGACCAACTTGCCGGTTGAGCGCGTGACCGGGCACGGCTCGCTGGATGAACACCTGACCGCCATGCGTTACTCCGATTGGTCGTTGGGCCAGTTCTTCGAAAAGGCTAAGAAAGAGCCCTACTACAAGGACACCCTGTTCATCGTCGTCGGTGACCACGGCTTCGGCAATAACCAGCAAATCACTGAGATGGACCTGGGCCGTTTCAACGTACCCATGCTGATGATCGCGCCGGGCATCCAGGAAAAATTCGGCACCCGCAGCAGCATCGTCGGGACGCAGATCGATATCGTGCCGACCATCATGGGTCGTCTCGGTGGCGATACCGTGCACCAGTGCTGGGGCCGGGATCTGCTGAACCTGCCCGAAGGCGATAAGGGTTTCGGCGTGATCAAGCCCTCGGGCAGCGAGCAGACCGTGGCCATCGTCACCGGTGATCGCATCCTGATCGAACCCAAGGAGATGGAACCCAAGATCTATGCCTACACCCTGGGCACCAAACCCCATGCCGAGTTGATTCCGGATGCGCCGGACGTGGCTGAGCTGCGCAAGAAGCTCGACAGCTTCCTGCAGACGGCGACCAAGAGCCTGCTGGACAACACGGCAGGGGTCAAAGACGCCAAGCCGTAATCTGGAAAGCAGCATGAAAAGAGGCCCTCGCGGCCTCTTTTTTTTGCCGGCCAGACGGAGCATCGGCTGCGAAACAGGTTGAACGAAAAAGCAAAAACCGAAGTCCGATTTCGGTAGGCCCGCTTGCGGCCTGGTTGAGGAGATATTAATGAAAGTCTGGACCATTTCGTTTCTGGATAAAGATGGCGTGCAGCAGACCCTCGATCTTGAAGCAGAGCAGTGTCCTAGCGAAGAAGAGGCTGCCCAGCGTCTGCGTCCGCACCTGTTTCCGGTCACAAGTGACCTTGATCTGAATGATCTCGAGGGGCGGACCGACGATCCGACCGTAAAAACACTTAAAGACCAGAACGCGGTAGAGATCATATCGATCCTCGAGGCGTCGTGATTTAACCCCTTTCTTTATGAACCGGGTCGCCTTGATGTGGCAATTGGCAACTCACTATTAATGGGCGTAGTCTGCAAATGAGGCCGGTGAAGCATCTACCCGAGCCAGCTCGGCTGGATGCCCGTTTGTAAAAGCAGCGCCGGCCTTGTAGCTACATGCTTGAGTCCCGCACGGCGGATTGTCTGTCGTGTATCGGCCCTCTGGGAGAGGACGTTCAGGGATCGTTCAGGGATCGTTGAAACTCTATCTATCGTTGCATAGGAGGACGTTTCATGAGCACAGCCTATCAAGAAGACATCAGCAGTAACGTACTGCGCCGCATGAAAGAAGGCGGTTTCGACTTTGCACGTATCCACCCCATCGAGTTTTATGCTGTCTTCCCGGACGAGGAGCGGGCACGTCAGGCGGCGGAACAATTTCGTGGCGAATCCATTAATGCGCAGATCAACGCGCGCGACGACGGCGCCTGGCATTTGCAACTGAGCAAAGTGATGTACGCCACCTACGACGGGATTGGCGATTTCGAGCAGGACTTGCAGACGGCAATCGACCCGCTGGACGGCGAGGTTGAAGGGTGGGGCGTGACTCAGGAGATCAAGCGCTTGAATTGAGCCTGTCGGCAGCTGCAAGCCGAAAGTTACAAGCTGCAAGCAAAAGCGGCTCAGGTCTGTAGCTTGAATCCCGCCGCTTGAAGCTTGAAGCTTGAAGCTTGCAGCTGACTCTCTACGCCACTCTTTGAGGCGCGGAAGATAGGGTGAGAGCGCTTCTTGCACAGGAATGGTGCGAAGCATCGGCCTTTATTGTCCAACTAATTGATTTTTAAGCGTTTATGCCGCTGGCACGGGCCTTGCGAAGGTCCTTGGGTCCATGGTGACAAGGAGTACGGCATGACCCGCACCTTTTATGATGAGATGTACGATGCTGGCGGTGTGGTCCGTCCGCATTATCGGGAATTTGCCCGTTGGCTGGGTGAAGCGCCCCCTGAGCTTCTGGCCCAGCGCAGGCGTGAGGCCGATCTTTTGTTTCATCGCGCCGGGATCACGTTCACGCTGTATGGCGACGAACAGGGGACCGAACGACTGATCCCCTTCGATACGATTCCTCGCAGCATTCCTGCCAGTGAGTGGCGGATTGTCGAGCGTGGCTGCATTCAGCGCGTCAAGGCGTTGAACATGTTCCTCGCCGATCTTTATCACGATCAACGCATTATCAAGGCCGGGATCATCCCTGCCGAACAGGTGCTGGCAAACGAGCAGTACCAGTTGGCGATGCAAGGCCTGAACCTGCACCGCGACCTCTATTCGCATATTTCCGGCGTCGATCTGGTGCGCGATGGCGACGGGACGTATTACGTTCTCGAAGACAACCTGCGTACCCCAAGCGGTGTCAGCTACATGCTCGAAGACCGCAAGATGATGATGCGGTTGTTCCCCGAGCTGTTCGCGGCGCAACGCATCGCGCCCATCGATCATTACCCCAATCTGCTGCTCGATACGCTCAAGAGCTCCAGCCCTCTGGATAACCCGAGCGTTGTGGTGCTGACCCCTGGGCGTTTCAACAGCGCATTTTTCGAGCATGCATTTCTGGCCCGTGAAATGGGCGTTGAACTGGTCGAAGGTGCGGATTTGTTCGTGCGCGACGATCGGGTGTTCATGCGCACCACCAACGGTGCCAAAGCGGTCGACGTGATTTACCGTCGTCTGGACGATGCTTTCCTTGATCCGTTGGCGTTCAATCCCGACTCGATGCTGGGTGTGCCGGGCCTGCTGTCGGCTTATCGCTCGGGCCATGTCGTGCTGGCAAACGCCATCGGAACAGGGGTTGCCGACGACAAGTCCATCTACCCGTTCGTGACCGACATGATTCGTTTCTACCTGGACGAAGAGCCGATCCTGAAAAACGTGCCGACCTGGCAGTGCCGTAAGCCTGAAGAGCTGTCTCACGTATTGGCTAACCTGGGTGATTTGGTGGTCAAGGAAACCCAAGGCTCCGGTGGTTATGGAATGCTTGTGGGACCTGCGGCTACCGCTGCTGAAATCGAATCCTTCCGTGCCAGGCTCAAAGCCAAACCCCACTTGTATATCGCTCAACCCACGTTGTGCCTGTCGACCTGTCCGACGTTTGTCGAGAACGGCATCGCCCCGCGACACATCGACCTGCGCCCGTTCGTTTTGGCAGGTCGCGAGACCCGTGTCGTCCCCGGCGGACTTACTCGGGTTGCGTTGCGTGAAGGCTCGCTTGTGGTCAACTCCTCGCAGGGTGGAGGAACAAAAGACACCTGGGTGGTTGAGGATTAAGGATGCCTGCCAATGCTAAGTAGAACTGCCTCGGATTTATATTGGATGTCGCGCTACCTGGAGCGAGCCGAAAACCTCGCGCGGATGCTGGACGTCAGTTACTCGCTGTCTTTGATGCCTCAGGACGGTCGCGGTGATGGCCTGAATGAAATCGCCATGCCGCTGTTGATCACCGGAACCCTGGACGATTATCTGGAGCGTCACGGCGAACTGCATGCCGAACGCTTGCTCCATTTCTTCGCGCTGGATGCCGAAAATCCCGCCAGCATTTACAGCTGCCTTGGCGCCGCGCGGGCCAGCGCTCACGCCGTGCGCGGGCGCATCACGGCGGACATGTGGGAAAACATCAACGCCACGTACCTGGAAATTCGCGGCATCGCCGAACAGGGCCTCAGCCGCTATGGCATGAGCCGGTTTTGTGAATGGGTCAAAGAGCGCTCTCATCTTTTTCGCGGCGCGACCTACGGCACGATCATGCGTAATGACGCGTTTCGTTTCATTCGTCTGGGCACCTTCATCGAGCGCGCCGACAACACCCTGCGCATGCTCGATGCCCGTTACGAAATGCTCGAACTGCGCGGGCCGTCTGCCAATGCGGCAGCCGACAGTTCTGCCGCGGGCTACTATCAGTGGAGCGCGTTGCTGCGCGCATTGTCGTCGTTCGAGGCGTACACCGAGGTTTATCGCGATGCACCGGGTGCGCGTCAGGTCGCCGAATTACTGCTGTTGCGCGCCGACATTCCGCGTTCGCTGCGCGCCTGTCTTGAAGAGCTCGACATCATTCTTGCCAGCCTGCCTGGCGAGAATGGACGACCGGCCCAGCGCCTGGCGGCCGAGCTTGACGCCCGTCTGCGCTACACCGGAATCGACGAAATCCTCGATGAGGGTTTGCATGAATGGTTGAACGAATTCATTCCACTGCTGGCCCAATTGGGTAGTGTTATTCACACATCTTATCTGGAGGCTGCATGAGACTCTCAATTAGCCACGAGACCACCTATCACTACGAGGACCAGGTCCGCGCCAGCATCCAGTATTTGCGTCTGACCCCCCACGACAGCGAACGTCAGCAGGTATTGAGCTGGCAGTTGGCTTTGCCGCGTCCGGTACGCGCGCAAATCGATCCGTTCGGCAATATCCTGCACGTACTGACGCTGGACGAGCCTCACGAAGCCATTGTCATCGGCGCTCGTGGACAAGTTGAAATTGACGAAAAACGCGAAGCTGAGCATGAAAGCCAGTCCGCTCTGCCGTTCTTGCGGTTTACCCGTTTGACCGAGGCCGATGAGGCGATTCGTGCATTCGCCGCCAAAGAGTGCGCCAAGCGTCGCGACCGCACGGGTCTGATCGATTTGATGCAAGCACTCAATCAGCACATCACTTACACGCCGGGTGCGACTGAAGTGCATACCAGCGCGGCCGAAGCGTTCGCGAGCAAGGCGGGCGTTTGTCAGGATCATACTCACGCTTTCCTGGCCTGTGCCCGTAGCCTGGGTGTGCCGGCGCGTTATGTCTCGGGTTATTTGTACAGCGAAGACAGCGAACACCTGGCCAGTCATGCCTGGGCAGAGGCCTGGATCGACGACGCCTGGTATAGCTTCGACGTGACCAACCAACTGGCCATTCCTGAGCGTCACTTAAAGCTGGCGGTGGGCCTGGATTACCTGGACGCCTGCCCTGTGCGCGGCATGCGTCGCGGCGGTGGCTGTGAGCAGATGCACGCCAAGGTGCTGGTGTCGCCTGCGGCAACGCCGACTGCAAAACCGGCGGCGGAACCCGCTGCTGAGCTCGCTGAGAAAGCGCCCATGTCTGCGCCGATGATGCAGGTGCAGCGTCAGGGGTGAGTACTTGGAGGACTGCTTGTTGTAGGAGCTGACGAGCGGAGCGAGGCTGCGATGCGGTGGGTCAGACAGACCGCTATCGCAGCCTCGCGCTGCTCGTCAGCTCCTACAGGTTCTTCATACCGCCGACGGCCCTTCATTGCTGGATCTTCCGCTGCGCCATATGTCTCAAATACGCAATCACCTGAATCAGTCCCTCATCCGTTAACACCCCTCCTTAAAAACAGAAAGACTGGAACGTTCGATATACGACTCAAACACGCGTATTTCGCCGTGCAGGGTTTGTGTGGGCGACTACTATCAGTCAGCCGAACAGGCGAGTCATGTTCGGCAATATCAATAACAGAGTGGTAGCAAAGACGATGAGTCCGGCCTGACGTATTTTTGAATGTTTAAACATGACGTATGCCTTCTTGTTGTTATTCCTGAGCGACAGAAGCTTGCAGGCTTCACCGAAAACGGAAGCGGGCAGCTGGCAAAGGTGAAATCGAAAGAGCAGGTGCTTCGGCAATCCGCCGAAAGCGTGAGCGCTTTTAAGAATCTTTTTATGTGCGTCTCTGCTACTGACTTAACCTTAGAGGCCACGTGCAGTGCGGCTTAGATCCGTTAGCTATGAGCGGTATGACCATTAGCGATAAAAAACCGTGTAAACATTTGGTCGTCGGCCACTGACTCCCTTGCTAGACCCTTTGAGGGGGAATTCCCTCAATCTGATAGCTGACTACCGTTCGTCCGAGGCGCGAGTATTTAGCCGGCGCCTGTTCTGTTATCAGCCAATAAGCTTGAATGCCTGCTTCATTACAACCCGTTTGATGACCGTTTGGGTGTCACGGCACAAAAATACCACTGCAATGAGGGATACGATGACCGAGGCTTTTATATTCGATGCAGTGCGTACACCGCGAGGCAGGGGTAAACCGGGTGGGGCGCTGTACAGCGTAAAGCCGGTGAACCTGATGGCAGGCTTGCTCTGCGAACTCCAAGTGCGTAACCACCTGGACACCTCGCAAGTGGACGACATCGTATTGGGATGCGTAACGCCAGTGGGGGATCAGGGCGCCGATCTTGCCAAGACTGCAGCGCTGGTCGCCAATTGGGCAGTGAGCGTGGCAGGTGTACAGATCAATCGTTTCTGCGCCTCGGGCCTGGAAGCGGTGAATCTTGGCGCAATGAAAGTCCGCTCCGGCTTTGAAGATCTGGTGGTAGTCGGTGGTGTGGAGTCGATGTCACGGGTGCCCATGGGTAGCGACGGCGGCGCTTGGGTGCTGGATCCGCAGACCAACCTGCATACGCATTTCACCCCGCAAGGCATCGGCGCCGATCTGATTGCCACCATCGAGGGTTTCAGCCGCCACGACGTCGACGCCTATGCCGTTCAGTCCCAGCGAAAGGCCGGGCTGGCCCAGCAGTCGGGTGCCTTTCGCAAATCATTGGTACCGGTGAAAGACCAGAACGGCCTGTTGCTGCTGGACCGCGATGAGTTCGTCCGCGCTGATTCAACCATTGAGGGGCTGGGCAATCTCAAGCCCAGCTTCGAGGCCGTCGGCAAGATGGGCTACGACGCCACTGCGCTCAGGGTATACAGCCACGTCGAACGCATCGACCACGTTCATACCCCCGGCAACAGCTCGGGCATCGTGGACGGCGCGGCAGCGATGCTCGTCGGTTCGGCAGAAAAGGGCCGCGAACTGGGTCTCAGGCCTCGGGCGCGCATCGTCGCCACAGCGGTGACCAGCACCGATCCAACCATCATGCTGACCGGCCCGGCCCCGGCCACCCGCAAGGCATTGGCCCGTGCCGGCCTGACCCTCCAGGACATCGACCTGTTTGAAGTCAATGAAGCGTTCGCCTCGGTGGTGCTCAAGTTCATCAAGGACCTGAACGTCGATCCGGCGAGAGTCAACGTCAACGGTGGTTCCATTGCGCTGGGCCACCCACTGGGCGCGACGGGCTGCGTCATTCTCGGCACGCTGCTCGATGAGCTGGAAGCGCGTCAGTTGCGTTATGGGCTCGCCACGCTGTGTGTCGGCGGCGGGATGGGCATCGCAACGATTATCGAGCGTGTCTGAGCCACGCCGGCATCCACTTAATTTATAAAAACAGTTCCAGGGACAGACCGCATGACTGACGCCATTGAGTACATCGTAGGTCCCGATCAGATCGTGACGCTGATCCTCGACATGCCCGATCAAAGCGCCAACACCATGAACGTCACCTACCGCGAAGCCATGGGGCGCATCGTGGACCGGTTGACGGCAGAAAAAGAGCACATCGCCGGGGTGATCATCACCTCGGCCAAAAAGACCTTCTTTACCGGTGGCGACCTGAACGAGCTGATTCAGGTCGATGCCTCCCGCGCGCAGTGGTTTTTCCAGATGGTCCTCGGCCTCAAGGCCCAGTTGCGAGCGCTGGAAACCCTCGGCAAACCGGTAGTGGCCGCTATCAACGGCGCCGCGCTTGGCGGTGGCTGGGAGTTATGTCTGGCGTGCCACCATCGCATCGCTCTGGATCAGAAAAACCTGCGTGTCGGCTTGCCCGAAGTCACGCTGGGCTTGCTGCCCGGTGGCGGCGGCACTGTGCGGCTGGTGCGCATGTTGGGGCTGGAAAAAGCGCTGCCGTTGCTGATGGAAGGCAAAACGTTGAGCGCGCAGCAAGCGTTTCAAGCAGGCCTGATCGATCAACTGGCCACTGACGTCGATGACATGCTGGACAAGGCGCGGGCGTGGATTCTGGCCAATCCGGCGCCGCAAAAGCCGTGGGATCTGCCGGGCTACCAGATTCCCGGCGGCACGCCGTCACACCCAAAAGTTGCGCAGATGCTGGCGATAGCGCCGTCGATATTGCGCGCCAAAACGCAGGGCTGCTATCCCGCGCCTGAGAAGATCCTCTGCGCCGCTGTCGAAGGCGCCCAAGTGGATTTCGACACCGCGCAACTGATCGAAGCGCGTTACTTCACCGAACTCACTACCGGCCAGATTTCCAAAAACATGATCGGCAGCTGGTTCGAGCTCAATCGCATCAACGCCGGCCACTCGCGCCCCAAAGCCCCGCCGCCTTACACCACGCGTAAGGTCGGGATCATTGGCGCCGGCATGATGGGGGCGGGCATTGCCTACGTTAGTGCATCTGCCGGCATTGATGTTGTGCTCAAAGACGTCAATCTCGCCGCCGCGCAAAAGGGCAAGGATTACTCCCTCAGGCTGCTCGACAAACACCTGGCGGCGGGGCGCATCAGTAATCAGCACCGAGACGCGACGCTGGCGCGGATCAAGACCACCGGCCGGGACAGTGACTTGGAAGGGTGCGACCTGATCATCGAGGCAGTGTTTGAAAATCGCGAGCTCAAAGCTCAGGTCAGCGCGGCAGCCGAGCAATTTGTGCTAACCAACGCCGTCATCGCTTCCAACACCTCGACCCTACCGATCTCCGGTCTGGCGGCGGCTGTTTTACGGCAGGAGCGTTTCATCGGTCTGCATTTTTTCAGTCCGGTAGACAAGATGCGCCTGGTCGAAATCATCAAAGGCGCGCGCACCAATGACATGACGCTGGCGCGGGCGTTCGACTTTGTGCAGCAGATCAAGAAGACGCCGATTGTGGTCAACGACAGTCGCGGGTTCTTCACTTCCAGGGTGTTCGCCACGTTTACCCACGAAGGCATTGCGATGCTGGGCGAGGGCGTTTCAGCGGTGGCGATCGAAACCGAAGCGCGCAAGGCGGGCATGCCCGTGGGGCCGTTGGCAGTGTCCGATGAGGTATCGCTCAGTCTGATGAGCCACATTCGCCAGCAGGCGCAAAAAGATCTGGCGCAGGAAGGTAAAAGTGCTCCCGAGCACAGCGCCCACGGGCTGATCGATTTGCTGGTCAATGAGTACGGGCGTCTGGGCAAGGCTGCGGGCGCGGGCTTTTATGATTATCCGACAGGTGCACCAAAGCGCCTGTGGCCTGAGCTGAAATCCCGTTTTGAAAAGCCGGACGTGCTGATCGCCGGGCAGGAAATTCGTGATCGGTTGCTGTTCATTCAAGCCATCGAAACCGTGCGCTGCGTGGAGGAGGGCGTGTTGCTGTCCACGGCTGACGCCAATATCGGATCGATTTATGGCATTGGTTTTCCCGCCTGGACCGGCGGCGCGCTGCAGTTCATCAATCAGTACGGACTCAAGGACTTCATCGCCCGAGCGCAGTACTTGGCTGAACGCTACGGCGAGCGATTTCATCCACCTGCGCTGTTGCTGGAAAAGGCGCTCAACGGCAAACGGTTTTGAGCCAGGCTTAAATCAGCGAGCGCCACAGCTCAGGTTCAGCCAGCGGTGCGCGCATTACCCAAACGGGCCTTGCCTTGATGTAACGATTCGAGGCACGCTTGGGCGTGTGCATTTTCGCCTTCAGCGCTTCAGGTATTTTTATGTCGTTACGCATCTGCATTCTGGAAACCGACGTCCTGCGCCCGGAACTGGTCGAGCAATATCAGGGCTACGGGCGGATGTTCGAATTGTTGTTTGCTCGCCAGCCGATCCCGGCCGAGTTCACTGTTTACAACGTGTTGCAGGGCGATTATCCGTCGGATGACCAGCAGTTCGACGCCTATTTGGTCACCGGCAGCAAGGCCGACTCGTTCGGCACCGATCCTTGGATTCAAACCCTCAAAACCTATCTGCTCGACCGTTATAAGCGCGGCGATAAGTTGCTGGGCATCTGCTTTGGGCATCAGTTGCTGGCGCTGTTGCTGGGTGGCAAAACCGAGCGCGCGACCCAGGGTTGGGGCGTCGGCACCCACCAGTACACGCTAGCACCTGCTACGCCGTGGATGTCGCCTGCGGTGGACAATCTCACGCTGCTGATCAGCCACCAGGATCAGGTCACCGCACTGCCCGAAGGTGCGACGGTGATTGCGTCCAGCGAGTTCTGTCAGTTTGCGGCGTACCACATCAATGATCAGGTGCTGTGCTTCCAGGGTCATCCCGAATTCATCCACGACTACTCGCGCACGCTGCTGGATATCCGTCAGGAAGCGCTGGGCGAGCAGGTCTACAACAAAGGCATCGCCAGCCTGGAGCAGGAACACCATGGCGTGACGGTGGCGGAGTGGATGATGCGGTTTGTGGCAGGGGGTTCGAAGGCGGTTTGAGGGTTGAACTGAAGACGCGGTCTCTGTAGGAGCGAACTTGTTCGCGAGGCGGTATGCCTTCTGATCGTTCCCATGCTGCGCGTGGTAATGAACATGACACACCGCGTCCAACGGTTTTACTGCCGCTGCGCGCCAGATCGCGGGCAAGCCACGCTCCTACGGGCTCCGCCCAGAATCAAAAACGCGCAGCGCCAGATCTGCTTCTGCGCAGAGCGCGTAGGAGCTCTTCGAGGTTACGAGAGCAGCGATGGGCTGCGAAGCGGCCCCAAACCCACGCGCCCCGGTGCATCCGACATTTCGCATTCTGGGGTTTTGCTGCCGGTTCCCGACAGATCATAAGCAAGCTGGACTCCTACGGCCTCCGGCCAGAATCAAAAGCCGTCCGAGCATGCAGAGTCAAGAGTCGTCCGAGGATGCAGAATAAAAAGGCGTGCAAGGACGCAGCGAATACTTCACAGCCACCCCGAGCGCTTGAAGCTGGCGAACAGGATCGTGCATCCGCCGACGATCACACCCAGCACCGCGAAGTAGCCGTAATGCCAGCTCAGCTCTGGCATGTTCTGAAAGTTCATCCCATAGATCCCGGCAATCGCTGTCGGGAACGCCAGAATTGCCGCCCAAGCGGCAAATTTGCGCTGGGTCAGGCTTTGCCGTGATGACTCCAGCAACAGCCCGATTTCAATCGTCTGGCTGGCGATGTCCCGCAGGTTGGCCAGATCTTCCATTTGCCGCTTCACGTGAATTTCCACATCGCGAAAGTACGGGCGCATGTTCTTGTCGATGAACGGAAAACTGAGTTTTTGCAGTTCTTCGCCAATCTCCACCATCGGCGACACATAGCGTCGCAAGCGCAACAAATCACGACGCAGGCTGTGGATGCGATGAATGTCGGCTTCGTTGAGCTCGGTGCTGAGCACGCTGTGTTCCAGCTCTTCGAGCTCGCAGTGAATGGCCTCGGTCACCGGCTGGTAGTTCTCGGTGACAAAATCGAGCAGCGCATACAACACAAAGTCCTCGCCGTGCTCCAGTAGCAGCGGGCGCGCTTCGCAGCGTTGTCGTACCAAGCCATAGGATTTCGAGTCGCCGTTGCGCGAAGTGATGATGTAACCCTTGCCGGCGAAGATGTGGGTTTCGATGAAGATCAGCTTGCCGTTTTCACGGATCGGCGCGTAGGTGACGATGAACAGTGCGTCGCCGAAGGTTTCGAGTTTAGGGCGGCTGTGGACTTCGAGGGCGTCTTCAATGGCCAGTTCGTGCAGGCAGAACTGCTTTTGCAGCACGGCCAGCTCCTGTGCGCTGGGCTGCTCCAGGCCTATCCAGACAAAATGGCCTGGCTTGGCTGCCCATTCGGCGCCTTGATCGAGAGTGATGTTGGTGACTTTCTTTCCGGCGCTGTAAACCGCAGCAGCAACGACTCGGCCCATGGTGGATTCGCTTCTTCTTGTAGATGGCAGACGCGCAGCTTAGCGCGGATCTATCTGTTCAGAGTCAGCAAAATTCCACGAGTTCGCCCAAGGTTCAGGCGATTGACAGCTGCCGATCCAGGTCCTCGATACAGCGTTGCATCTGGGTGCGGCATTGCTCGATCAGTTCCGGCAGTTGTTCCAGCGTCAGGTGTGAAGTGGGGATGGCGGGGAGGGTGCGGATGAGCACGTTGCCGCTCTGCCGACGATTGAGTTGCATGCAGTTTGAGTAGTTGCTGACGCACACCGGGACGATAGGAACACCGGCTTCGATGGCCATCTGAAATGCGCCACGTTTGAAAGGCAACAGGCCATTGCCCAGATTGCGCGTGCCCTCAGGAAACACCCAGATCGAGGTGTCTTTGTTTTGCAGGGTGTCGGTGGTCTGGCGCATGGAGCGGCGCGCCTTGAGCGGGTTGCCACGATCGATCAGCACATTGCCGGCAAGCCAGAAAAGCTGGCCGAACAGCGGCACCCATTTCAGGCTCTTCTTGCCGATACAGACAGTGCGCGGCGGCACGATATTGCCGAAGACGAACAGATCGTAATTGGATTGGTGATTGGCGATCACTACGCAGGGATGAGTCTGCGCGAAAACATCGCCCAGCTCGGTCCTGACACGCAAACCCAGGATACGCATCGCGGGCAAGGCATACAGCCGAGCGCACCAGCGGCTGTTATCGGGATTGAACGGGCGACACAACCCCAACAATAAGCCCAGCACCCCAGCGACAATGAAGTGCAGAGCCATCAACGACATACGCAGCACAAACAGCATTCAACCGGCCCACTGGACAAAAGGGGGCGCAGTGTACGAATGCCCATCGTAATGGGCAATTGTCGGACAGGCTTGCCGGTGTGGGATATTTAAGAAAATGTTACCGAATGGGAAATGACGTTACAGCGCCTGATGCCGATCCGCTTCGATCGCTTTGTCCAGCGTTTCCAGGAAAGCCTTGCGCACCTTCAGCTTGGTGTGTTTATGGGCATTCATATTGATTTTTTTAAGTTGAAGCGCAACCGTACGTGCGGCTTCTTGGAGCTCTTCGGGCGCTACGACCTTATCCAGGAATCCGGCCTGGACCGCGCCTTTGGGGTCAAACATCTCGCCATTGATCACCGAGCGGCCAAAGGCTGAGTTGCTCAGGCGGTTGCGAGCCAGTTCGATACCGGCGTGGTGCATGGTCATGCCGATCTGGACTTCATTCAGGCCGATGCTGAATGCGCCCTCCACACCAATGCGATAGTCAGCCGACAGCAGCAGGAATGCACCTTTGGCCACGGCATGACCATTACAGGCCACGACGATCGGCAGAGGATGGGCCAGCATGCGGCGTGCGAGCGTTGAACCTGCGAACACCAGGTCTAGCGCGGCCTGAGGACTGGAAGTCATGATTTTCAGATCGTAGCCGCCGGACAGGATGCCCGGCTGGCCGGTGAGGATAACCACTGCGCGGTCTTTCTCTGCCTGATCCAGCGCATCGTTGAGGGCTTTGACCAGATCGTTGCTGATCGCGTTGACCTTGCCGTTGCTCAGGGTCAGCGTAGCAATGCCGTCGTCCAGTTGATAAGAGACCAGATCACTCATGACGCGAATCCTTTTTTGTTTTGAAGTGCGCAGAAGTTACCCACCCGCAAGTGGCAGGTAAAGCGCTATGAGTGACCGATAAGTCAGGATTGCGGGCCCGCCAGCGAGTGTGGGGGCCCGATGATGTGTGGCATGACGAGCGTGGGCAGTTCAGTCGTCGAGTTCGTTCAGTTCGCGGTACTCGTCCCAGTCCATGCCCAGCGCGTCGGCCGCCTGTTGATGTGCTGCCAGACGCATCTCCTTGAGTTGCTCCGGGCTGTCGGCAATGAATTGCAACGCCAGTTCCCAGGTTTCAATGCCCTGGCTTTCTGCCTCGTCTTCGAACGCCCAAAGGGTCTGGTTTTTCTGCTCTTCGGGGCTCAGGTCCTGGATTTCAGCCTGCAACACAGGATTGGTGACGATGTACTTCGCCAGTGCAGCTTCGTTCCAGTCGTTTGCGTTCATGCGGCGGTTATCTCCTGTTATTAGATTTGAGCTCACGCTTGGCCGGCCAATGGCGGCCTTAAACGAGTCCGGATTGTGCTGGATGTGCGCCCTGCATGCCAGCCACTTGGGGTCCGTCGGTCGAGGCGGCCGGCTGCTGAGGAAGGCAGTGGGGTTAAGGCTGCAACAATAATTGTGCCTGTTACGAGGTAGTCACATCGAATAACTGTGTATTCGTTTGAGGGTAATTGCACCGATCCATCACGTTATTGCCTTACTTGCAAAATACCCGTGACCTCTGCTCGATTAATCAAGTCGTGTTTCAGAAGCCGAGCGGTTGATTTTGCTGGCATTCTTGTCAGGGATATTTATCCAAATGGCTGGAATCTCGAAGTCGGTATCTATTCGAGGGTGTCACGCCCATACTCGTGTCACTACTCAGTCTTTAAATAGCGTTAAAGACTGCTCCCCCATAGATATAGAGGCCGTCAGCGCAATAGATAGGCGGATTCTTATCAGCTATCGTGAAAAGGCGGATAGGCATGGACACGTTTAGCAGCAGGCTGAAGCAAGAGCGATTGCGGAAAAAACTAACGCAGCACGCGCTGGCAGAGTTGGGCGGTGTGCAACCCAATGCCCAGGGACATTACGAAAGCGGGCAAAGAATGCCAAAGGCCGACTATCTGGTCGCTACCTCTGGCACTCTGGATATCGCTTACATTATCACCGGCAAACGTACTTCTGAAGTATTGGGTGACTTGAGTGTGGCGGAGAACAATATGCTGGTAGCGCTGAGAAAGATGCCTGAGGCCGATCAGAGTGCGCTGAGTCATTTGTTCAATGCACTGTCGCGCACCAACGGGTAATCATTGGGGTTGTCGTCGAAAAGTTTAGTATTGCGTTATATCAAGGTTAGTTGATGTTTTAAGTAACAAACTTGAAACGATGACAGCACTCAAATAATAATATTAGCCGTCGCGGACTGTGTGCCCGCTAAGACCTGTGTTCGCTGCTAAGGCCTTTAGCGAGTGCGAGCTCCGGGCATTGACGCTGTGATGATCGGATGCGCACGCCAGAAACACAAAACCCCTGACTTCATCTAGAAGTCAGGGGTTTTGTTTATATCAAATTTGGCGGTGAAGGAGAGATTCGAACTCTCGATACAATTTCTTGTATACACACTTTCCAGGCGTGCTCCTTAAGCCACTCGGACACTTCACCGTATCTCTTCAAACATGTTCCGTCTGTCGAGGCGCGCTAATGTAGTCGAAACCTTTAGCGAAGGCAAAACTTTTTTTCAGAATTTTCATGTGCTTAAGCAGAAAAGCCCCCAGCCCCGGCGTCTGCAAGAGGTCGGGGCTGAGGTGTCCGCGAAGGGCGGTGTGGATCAGGCGCCGAAGCCGCCGTCAATGGTCAGGCTGGCGCCGGTGATGTAGCCGGCTTCCGGGCCTGAGAGGTACGCCACGAAACCCGCGATTTCATCGGCCTTGCCGTAACGCCCGATTGCCATCAACCCCAGCAGCGATTCTGCGAAGTCGCTGTCGGCCGGATTCATATCGGTGTCGACTGGGCCTGGCTGCACATTATTGACGGTGATGCCGCGCGGGCCGAGGTCGCGCGCCAGGCCTTTGGTCAGGCCGACGAGGGCGGATTTGCTCATGGCGTACGGGCCACCACCGCCAAAGGGCATGCGGTCGGCGTTGGTGCTGCCGATGTTGATGATGCGTCCACCTTCTTTCATATGGCGCGCGGCCTCCTGGCTTGCGATGAACACGCTGCGCACGTTGATCGCCAGAGTTCTGTCGAAATCCTCCAGGCTGAATTCATCCAGGGGAGCAATCGCCAGCACGCCGGCGTTGTTGACCAGAATATCCAGGCCGCCGAAGGTTTCGGCGGTGGTGCGCACGGCGCGGCGAATGTCCTCGGCGCTCGCGCTGTCCGCTTTTATCGCCAGCGCTTGGCCGCCGGTGGCAGTGATGCTGTCCTGCAGTTCGCGCGCCTTGGCGTCGGAGCTGATGTAAGTGAAGGCCACAGCTGCGCCTTGTTCGGCCAGGCGCTTGACGATGGCGGCGCCGATGCCGCGCGAGCCGCCTTGAACGAGGACTACTTTGCCGGTGAGGTTCGTTGGGTGAGTCATTTCGATCTCCAGAACAGTTGAGGTTTGAGTGGATGGACTGAGTATCCGCCGCCGATTGCATGCGCAGTAGCCCGTAATCGCTATAGTCTGTGTAAACCAAAAGTTGTGAATGAGTGCGATGGAAAACTTCAGCAGCATCGAATGCTTTGTGCGCAGTGCCGAGGTCGGCAGTTTTGCCGAAGCCGCGCGGCGTCTGAGCCTGACCCCGGCAGCCGTAGGCAAAAGCGTGGCTAAACTCGAAACGCGTCTGGGGGTGCGGCTCTTCCAGCGTAGTACGCGCAGCCTGAGATTGACCGAAGCAGGCCAGCGTTTTCTGGAAGAAGTCAGTGCCAGCCTCAATACCATCCAGAACGCAGTGGCCAATCTGGCCAGCGCCGAGGGCAGCCCGGCCGGCACTCTGAAGGTGAGCATGGGCACGGTCTTCGGCCGGCTTTATATCCTGCCGATGCTGGGGGAGTTTCTGCGCCGTTTCCCGGCCATCACCCCGGATTGGCACTTTGATAACCGACAAGTGGATCTGATTGCGCAGGGCTTTGATGCTGCCATCGGCGGTGGCTTCGATTTGCCTCAGGGTGTGGTCGCCCGCAAGTTGGCCCCGGCGCATCGGGTCTTGGTGGCATCCCCGGCCGGACTCGCAGCGCGCCCTCCAATCATCACCCCGGAAGATCTGCACAGCTGCGACGGCATTTTGATTCGTTCGCCGCAAACCGGGCGCATACGGTCGTGGCCCTTGAGCAATCAGGCGCAGCAGCAACGCCCGTTGAGCCTGAAAGTGCGCATGACCATGAGTGACTCGGAAGCTGCCTGCGCAGCGGCGGAGCAGGGACTGGGTGTTGCGCTGGTCAGTATGCCGTTCGCCTTGCCATATCTGTCGAAAGGGACATTGCAGCGCGTGTTGCCCGATTGGTACGTCGACGACGGCAATATCTCCATCTACTACAGCGAGCATAAATTGCTGCCGGGCAAGACCCGCGCTTTTGTCGATTTCGTGATCGAGCAATTTGCCGAGCAACAGCTAGCCCGTCACTTCAGCGCGCTTTGAATCAGCGCCAGTGGACATCACGCCCCAGGCCTTCGTACATTGGCGTGCTGCTTATTTAAAGGAGAGAACATGAAGCTCCACGCCAACGCTGCGTAGATCCTGATCGACATGCAGAACGGTATCAATCACCCCAAGCTTGGCCGCCGCAATAACCCGCAGGCCGAACAGCACATGCTTCGATTGCTGGCCCAGTGGCGCGAAAGTAGCCGCCCGGTGTTTCATGTGCGGCATTTTTCGCGCTCGCCCGACTCGGTGTTCTGGCCGGAGCAATCGGGAGTCGATTACCAGAAGGCCTTTGAGCCCTGGGACGGCGAGCAGGAACTGAGCAAGCAAGTGCCGGATGCGTTCTGCCATTCCTTCCTCGAAGCCTGGCTGCGGGCGGACGGTATCTCGCAGATCGTCATTGTCGGTGTGGTGACCAACAACTCGGTGGAGTCCACAGCGCGCACGGGCGGCAATCTGGGCTTGGAGGTGATCGTGCCTCACGACGCATGCTTCACCTTCGATCAGGCGGATTTTTTCGGCACGCCGCGTACGGCAGAGGAGGTGCACGCGATGTCACTGGCAAACCTCAATGGCGAGTACGCGCAGGTGTTGTCGACGGATGAGGTGTTGAATTCGCCCAGAAGATAAGCCTTCGGCGCTGCCGATCCTGGGGCCGCTTCGCGCCCCATCGTCGGCAAGCCAGGCTCCTACGCCCTTCGGGCAGAGGCAGGATTGCAGCGCTACTAGCTTTTGATTCTGGCCGAAGGCCGTAGGAGTCTGGCTTGCCGACGATCTGCCGCGCAGCGGCAGTAAAACCTGTGAACCCGCGCTAGGCAGCGCGCCGCGTCGGTCGCCTCGCCAACAAGTTGGCTCCTACAGAGTTTAGGGTCGCTACCTCAAGCGTGCTGCACGCCCGCGCGTTTGAGCAATTGCTTGCAGCGCTCGGACAGGTGAATCACGCGCAAGTGCTTGCCGGCCTTTTCGTAGCGTTCACGCAGGGTTTTCAGTGCGGCGATGGCGGAGTAGTCGACGAAGCTCAAATGCCGACAATCAAGGGTGACGATTGCCGGGTCCTCGGCGGTGGTGAACTGATTGAGAAACTGCGTAACGGACGCAAAAAACAGCGTGCCATGCAGGCTGTAGACCTTGCTGCCATCGGCGTCAGTGTGCGCGTCGGCGTACAGCTCGCGGGCCTGCTGCCAGGCGAAGTTGATGGCCGCAATCAGAATGCCGAACAGCACGGCCGTCGCCAGGTCCGTCAACACGGTGACGATGGTCACGGCAATAATCGCCAGCATGTCGTTCAACGGCACTTTGTGCAGCACTCGCAACGAGGCCCAAGCGAATGTCTGCTGCGCCACCACGAACATCACCCCCACTAGCGCGGCCAGTGGAATGCGCTCGATCAGTGGCGAGAGAAACAGCACGAACATCAGGATCATCACCCCGGCCACGATCCCGGACAGGCGTCCGCGCCCCCCGGAGCTGAGATTGATCACGGTCTGGCCGATCATCGCGCAGCCCCCCATCCCGCCGCACACGCCGGACGCCATGTTGGCAAAACCCAGCGCCACGCATTCGCGGTCCGGGTAGCCGCGGGTTTCGGTGATCTCGTCAGTGAGGTTGAGGGTCAGCAGGGTTTCCAGCAGACCGACCAGCGCCATCAGAATCGCGTAAGGCGCGATGATGCGCAGGGTTTGCAGACTCCACGGCACGTCCGGCAGCGCCAGCGATGGCAGGCCGCCGGCGATATGCGCCATGTCCCCCAAGGTGCGAGTGGGCAGATCTAGAAAGTAGACCAGCAGGCCGACGCCGAGAATTGCAATCAGCGCCGGCGGGATGGCGCGGGTCAGGCGTGGCAGCACGTAAACAATCGCCATCGTCAGCGCCACCAGCCCAACCATGATGTAAAGCGGCGTCCCGCTCAGCCAGGACTCGCCCACTTTGAAGTGCTCCAGCTGCGCCATGGCAATGACGATCGCCAGGCCGTTGACGAAGCCGAGCATCACCGGATATGGCACCATTCGCACCAGTTTGCCCAGCCGCAGCAGACCGAAGACAACCATCAACAGCCCGCCCAGCAGCACCGTCGCGAGCAAATACTGCACGCCTTGTTGCACCACCAGCGCGACGATCACCACCGCCATTGACCCGGCCGCACCGGAAACCATGCCCGGCCTACCGCCGAACAACGCGGTCAGCGTGCAGATGATGAAAGCGCCGTACAGGCCCATCAGCGGGTTGAGGTGCGCAACCAGCGCGAACGCGATGCACTCGGGCACCAAAGCGAAGGACGTGGTCAATCCCGCCAGGACATCGGCGCGTATACGGGCTGGTTTCATGATTTACCTGGACGTGCGCGACGCGTTATCGCCGCTAAAAAAGGGAGGATGGTACGGATTCCCGGCCCCGCCCGCCAGTCAGCAAATCCTGCTGTCAGGTCAATGGGGGATGTGTAACCATATATGGCCCAGCCCTTGATACCGCCTCTATAAAGGATAAGAACACGGATGCTCGCCGCCTTCAGACACTACCCGTTCTCGGTCAACCTGCTGCTGTCCTCGTCGCTGTTTCTGACGCTGGGCCGCGCCATTACCCTGCCGTATCTGGTGATTTATCTGTCGTCGAACTTCGCGTTAGGCATCAGCGAAATCGGGCTGGTGGTGGGCAGTGCGTTGTTCGTCGGCTCGTTGCTCAGCCTGTATGGCGGCTATCTCACCGACAAACTTTCAAGCTACCGGTTGATCCTGGCCTTCACCGGGTTCTTCACCGTCGGTTTCATCGGCATGTGCATCACGCGGCACCTGTGGCTGTTTTTTGTGTTTCTCGTGTCGTTCAATTTTGCCTATTCAGTCATCGACATCGTGGTCAAGGCCGCCTTCGGCAAACTGCTGCCGGAAGCCGAACGCGGCAAGGTGTTCTCGGTGCGCTACACGCTGATCAACATCGGTTATGCGGTAGGGCCGTTCATTGGCGCCGGGCTTGCGCACATGGACATGAAGCTGCCGTTCCTGATGTCAGCGATCCTTGGCCTGGGCTACTTCCTGACGTACATGATCTGGGGCGACAAGACTCTGAGCTCCGCCGATCCGGCCAATGCTCCGGTATCGTTCATCGCGGTGGGGCGCATTCTGCTCAAGGATTATCGGCTGGTGTGCTTCACCGTCGGCGGCGCTTTGAGCGCTGTGGTCTTCGGGCAATTCACGGCCTACATCTCGCAATATCTGGTGACCACCAGCACCCCGGAGTTCACCTATCAGGTCATCAGTTCGGTGGTGGCGGTGAATGCGGCGGTGGTGATTTGCCTGCAATACATGGTCGGCAAGCGCATTACCAATGAGCACCTGAACCAATGGCTGACGGCGGGTTTCAGCCTGTTCCTGCTGGGTGTGGTCGGATTTGCGCTGTCCACCAGCGTGCTGCATTGGGCGTTGGCCGTGGCGATATTCACCCTCGGCGAGATCATCGTGTTCCCGGCGGAATACATGTTCATTGACCGCATCGCCCCGGATCATTTGCGCGGCATGTATTACGGCGCGCAGAACCTGTCCAACCTCGGCGGCGCGCTGGGGCCGATCCTGTGTGGCTTTGCGCTGGCCTCACAGCCTGCGCATTTCATGTTCTACATGCTGGCGGCATTCATTGTGGCGGGCGGGTGCTTTTATCTGATGGGGGCGTCCTATTCCAAACGCCACGATGCCGGGCGCGGTGATCCCATCCAATGAGTGCTCTGCCTCCCCTCGACGCCTGGCAGCAGGCGGTGGACAGCCAGGGTTTTCAACCGGATGAAGCCCAGCGTAATGCCGCGCAAAAACTGCAGGCTTGCTACCAGGCGCTCAGCACCAATAAAGGATTGTCCTCCGCCAAAGGCGTTTATCTCTGGGGGCCGGTGGGGCGCGGCAAAACCTGGCTAATGGATCGTTTTTTCGAGAGCCTGGAGATTCCGGCGCGGCGTCAGCATTTCCATCACTTCATGCGCTGGGTGCATCAGCGCCTGTTTCAGCTGACCGGCACGGCGCATCCGCTGCAAACCCTCGCGCGCGAATTGGCGCGAGACGTTCGTGTGCTGTGCTTCGACGAGCTGTTCGTCAATGACATCGGCGATGCGGTCATCCTCGGCGGCCTGTTGCGGGCGATGTTCGACGAAGGCGTTGTGCTGGTCTGCACGTCCAACCAACTGCCGGAGCAGCTGTACGCCACCGGCCACAACCGTGAGCGCTTCGTGCCGGCGATCGTGGCAATCAATCTTTTTATGGACGTGGTGTCGGTGGATGGCGGTGAAGATCATCGGCTGCATCCAGGCCAAGCGCATCAGCGTTATTGGGTTACGCCGCAGCAGGGGGCCAGCGCACTGGTTGAGGTGTTTGAGCGCTTGAGTGGCGGGCTGTCGGTGTCGACCCAGCCGGTGGCGTTGGGGCGTCGGCATCTGGCGGTGGTGCGCAGCAGTAAGACGTTAGTCTGGTGTCGTTACAGGGATTTGTGCGAGCAGCCGTTGGCAGCGATGGATTTCATCGAGCTGTGTGATCGCTACGAGGCCGTGCTGCTCAGCGAGGTGCCGGCGTTGAGTGCGCCCCAGCGCGAAGGTCGTATCGCTCGCGGTACCGAAGACGGCGTCGAACAAGTGGTGGCCGGTGATCGCGAGCTGCCGCAGTTGTCGCCTTATGACGACGGCGTGCGCCGCTTCATCGCTTTGGTGGACGAATGCTACGACCGCAAAGTGCCGCTATACGTCGAAGCGGCGCTGCCGATGCCCGAGCTTTATACCGAAGGTTATCTGGCGTTTGCCTTTCGCCGCACGCTGAGCCGGTTGCAGGAAATGCAGTTGGAGCGGTTTGGCTGACATTCAATCTGATCTGTAGGAGCCAACGTGTTGGCGAGACGATTTTTTTGACACTCCGGCGTCAAACCTCGCCAACAAGTTGGCTCCTACAGGTCTCGCGTTTCAAACGCTATTACGCCGCCGTTGCGCCAGTACATGCTTGGCCCCTTCGAACACCAACACCATCACCGCCGTCCAGATCGGCAGGTAGGTCATCCATTCGTCACGCTGGATGGATTCGCCCAGTAACAGCGCGACGCCCACCAGCAGCACCGGTTCGACGTAGCTCAGCAAGCCGAACACGCTGAATGCCAGCAGACGGCTGGCCAGAATGTAGCTGACCAATGCCGACGCGCTGATCGCGCCGAGGATTGGAATCAACACATACAGCCGTGGCGATTGTTCCAGTGCCGACGGGTTGCTGGTCAGGACAATCAGCAGCGCCACCGGCCACACCAACAGCATGTCCCACCACAGGCCGCCGAGGTTGTCGGTCTTGAGCTTGCGCCGCAATACGAAATAAATCGGATAACCCAGCGCCACCACCAGCGTCTCCCACGAGAAACTCCCCAGCCGCAGCAGCTCGTTGCCCACACCGATCAGCGCGCAACAAGCAGCGATTTTCTGCAGGCGCGACAGGTGCTCACCGAAGACCACGCGGCCGGTCAGAATCATCGTCAGCGGCAGCAGGAAATACCCCAGCGACACCTCAAGGCTGCGCCCATGTAACGGCGCCCACATGAACAGCCACAATTGCGCGCTCATCAACGCCGCCGAGAGCACCATCGCCCCGAGCATGGCCGGGGTTTGTCGCACGCGCGCAGTGAGGGCGCGGACCAGTTTCCAGTCGCCGCTGTACAGCAGGAACAAGGTGGCGCAGGGCAGGGTGAGCAGCATCCGCCAGCCGAAGATTTCTTCGCCGGTCAGGGGCTTGAGCAGGGAGGTAAAGTAATACATGACCGCAAACAGGCAGGAGGCCATGACCGACAACGTAACGCCTTTGTACACAGGTGCCTCTTCATGCTTGTTGTTTTGGGCGTTTACGTCGTCAGACTCTGGCGGTTTGAGCGTCGGAAACGGCGCACAGTCTATCCGAACATGGCGTATAACGCGGGCTCCATGTGCTTATCAGACAGACCGCTTCGGCAGCAGAAAGCGTCTGGCAGGAAACAACGCACGTTTGGCAGAGAACGAGACACCCTGCCGATTGAGCGCACATGTCATGCAGCACAGACTTGTCCTCAACGCGCCACACGGTGCGACTTATCCTGAGGATTACGCCATGACTCAATCCATCGCCGGCATCGAAATCCCTGACAGCGCCTTGGCTCGCGCCACCACCGAATACATCCGCGAGCAGCAGGATGATCTGTTGTTCAACCATTCCCGGCGTGTGTTTTTGTGGGGCGCACTGACCGGTGAGCGCAAAGGTTTGAAGTACGACGCCGAGCAGCTTTATGTTGGCGCGATGTTCCATGACCTGGGGCTGGTTGAAGGGCATCGCAGCAAGACCGACCGTTTCGAGGTCGACAGCGCCAACGCGGCGCGCGCGTTCATGCAGCCGTTTGGTTTGTCTGAGGGCGATATCGAGCAGGTGTGGTTGTCCATCGCCCTGCACACCACACCGGGTGTGCCAGAGCATTTGCGCCCCAATGTCGCGCTGGTGACGGCGGGCGTTGAAATGGACGTGCTGGGGATTGAGTACGACAAGTTTTCCGATGAGCAACGTGAGGTCGTGACCCATGCCCATCCCCGCGGCGAGGCGTTCAAGGAATGCATTCTGTGTGCCTTCGCCAATGGCTTTCGTGACAAGCCTGATACCACGTTCGGCACGGTGAATGCTGACGTGCTGGTGGATGAAAATCCGAAGTTCAAACCGCTCAACTTTGTCGACATCATTCGCAATTCGCCGTGGAAGGCGTGATCAGTACTTTGTTGGAGCGAGGCTTGCCCGCGAAGCTTTTTCATCGGCCGGCATCGCGCTGGTCGATCTGGCGTCTTCGCGGGCAAGCCTCGCTCGAAATGGGTTTGCGTTAATGCCATGGACAAACTGAGGTCTTCCTGAAGCGCCTCAATCCAACACGAAACATTTGGTTAAACCGCGACCTTTGTTAGGCTCCCTCTTTTGTCAGCATCTTCGGCTGACTTTTGCCAGGGAGCTTCAATGACCTCCATCAGCACTGCGCCGCCGCTCACGCCCGGGCGACTGGAACAGTTTTCCACCCGAATCGCTTTCTTCATTGCCGGTTTCAGCATCGCCGCCTGGGCGCCGCTGGTGCCGTACGCCAAGGCGCGGATCGGGCTCGACGAAGGCACGCTCGGCCTGTTGCTGTTGTGCCTGGGCGTGGGTTCGATCATCGCCATGCCGCTGGCCGGTGCGCTGGCTGCACGTTTTGGCTGTCGGCGCGTGTTGATGGCCTCCACGGTGTTGGTGTGCCTGTGCCTGCCGCTGCTGGCGACAGTGTCCAGTTTGCCGTTGATGGTGGCCACGTTATTTGTGTTTGGCGCAAGCATGGGGGCGCTGGATTGCACGGTGAACATTCAGGCGATCATCGTCGAACGGGCCAGCGGCAAAACCATGATGTCGGGGTTTCACGGCTTGTTCAGCGTCGGTGGTTTTGTGGGTGCGGCCAGCGTAGCGGGGATGCTCAGCCTGGGCGCATCACCGCTGATCGCGATGCTGGTGGTCGCGGTGTTCTGCTTCATCGCGTTGCTCAAGGCCGCGCCGCATCTGCTCACTTACGGCAGCGCGACCCGTGGCCCGGCCTTCGCCATCCCGCGAGGCATCGTGCTGTTTATCGGGTTGCTGTGCTTCACAGTGTTTTTGACCGAAGGCGCAATGCTGGACTGGAGCGCAGTGTTTCTGAGTGCGCAGCGCGGGGTTGAAACCTCGTACGCTGGCCTGGGTTATGCCGTGTTCGCCACCACCATGACCATTGGCCGTTTGTTCGGCGACCCCATCGTGCGGCGCCTGGGAGGTCCGCGCATCATCCTGATTGGCGGTCTGTGCGCGTCAGCCGGGTTGGCCCTCGCCACACTGGTGCCTACCTGGGAGGCTGCGCTGCTGGGTTACGCGCTGGTGGGGGCAGGCTGCTCGAACATCGTGCCGGTCTGCTACAGCGCGGTCGGACGGCAGACGACCATGCCGGAAAATGTGGCGGTTCCGGCGATCACCACCTTGGGCTACGGCGGCATTCTGGTCGGCCCTGCGGGTATTGGCTTCGTCGCCCACGCCAGCAGCCTTGATCTGGCGTTCATGATCATCGCCGTGATGCTGCTGGGCGTCGCCGTGAGCGGGCGTTTCCTCAAGGGCTGAAACACGCCCCTGTAGGAGCCAACTTGTTGGCGAGGGGGTTAACGCGAAGTGTCAGGCACACCGCTTCGCGAACAGGTGCGCTCGTACAGGTAAGCTCGAATCGCTGAGTCAATGGCGCGTGCTTCTGCCCGGAGGGCGTAGGAGTCCGGCTTGCCGACGAAGCTCATACCTCGATTTATCCTGACACTGCGCGTCGTTAGCTTCGCGGGCAAGCCTCGCTCCAACATTTATCGGGATCCGCCGGACGTACCGCGTGCTCGGAATTTACTACCGCTGCGCGGCAGATCGTCGGCAAGCCAGACTCCTAGGGCCTGCGGCCAGAATCAAAGCCTCGCGAACAAGTTCGCTCCTACAGGCGTTTCCCGGGTTTACGCCGGCACCATCTCGAACCCAACACCAAAGCGGTTCCAGGCATTGATCGTGGCGATGGCCAGGGTCAGGTTGGCGACTTCAGCTTCGGAGAAGTGTTCGAGCAGTGTCTGGTATTGGTCCTGAGGCGCGTGGTGGATCGACAGCAGGGTCAGGCTTTCTACCCAGGCAAGCGCCGCTCTTTCACGCGGCGTGAACCAGGTGGTTTCGCGCCAGACGGTCAGGGTCTGCAAGCGTGCTTCGGTTTCCCCTGCCTTGCGTGCATCGTTGGCGTGCATGTTGACGCAATAGGCGCAGCCATTGATTTGCGAGGCGCGCAGGCGGACGAGTTCCAGCAGCGAGGTTTCCAGGCCGGATTTGCCCAGTGCCATTTCCAGGCCGACCATGGCTTTGTAGGCGTCAGGCGAGGCTTTGGCCCATTCGATGCGTTTGCTCATTTCAGTGTGCTCCGGTGTGAATGCTGTGAGGTGTGGCACCACGTTACCCCCGACCTCGTACATCCCGAATAGCCAATAACGGGGTATTCACGCAGACCAATTGCGCCGGTCGCACGTATTTTCTCAGCCAAAGCGACCACACTTCATGAACGGGCAGGCCACGCTTTACGCCTTGTCCGGATCGCTCAACGCTTTAGCATGGGCCACATAACCACAAGGAGGCATGCCATGTTCGCCGGATTTGAAAAAGCGCAGCTCACGGTCAATGGCGTAGACATCGCCTATCGCAAGGGCGGCTCCGGGCCGGGGCTGTTGCTGCTGCACGGCCACCCGCAAACCCACGTGATCTGGCACAAGGTCGCGCAAACCCTGGCGCAGCATTTCACCGTGGTCGCTGCTGACCTGCGCGGTTACGGCGACAGTTCCAAACCGCCCGCGACCGAAGACCACAGCAGTTATTCGAAGCGCGAAATGGCCCGGGATAACGTCGAGCTGATGAGCGAATTGGGGTTTTCGACGTTTGCGGTGTTGGCCCACGACCGAGGCGCGCGGGTCGCCCATCGGCTGGCGCTGGATCATCGGCAAGTGGTCACGCGTCTGGCGTTGCTCGACATCGCACCAACGCTTTCGATGTACAGCCAGACCGACGAAGCCTTCGCCCGCGCGTATTGGCACTGGTTTTTTCTGATTCGTCCGGCGCCGTTGCCCGAGACGCTGCTGGAGGCCAATCCGGAACAATACCTGCGCAGCGTGATGGGCAGTCGCAGCGCCGGACTGACGCCGTTCACCGATGAGGCTTTCGCTGAATACGTCCGTTGCGCGAGCCTTCCGGGTGCGGCCCGTGGCGTGTGCGAAGACTATCGCGCCAGTGCCAGCATCGATCTGGAACACGACCGCGCCGATATAGACGCCGGCAATAAACTCAACATGCCATTGATGGCGTTGTGGGGCGCCGAAGGCACGGTGGGCAAGTGCTTCGATCCGCTGAGAGAATGGAAAGCCGTTGCTACCGACGTGCGCGGCAGGGCATTGCCAGGCGGGCATTATCTGGCCGAAGAAGTGCCCGAGGCGTTGCTGGAAGAGGTGCTGCCGTTTTTGCGCCAGTGATTGCGCAATTTCTGTAGGAGCGAATTTATTCGCGAGGCGGCGTGACGGGAAACCTGTCCTTGCCGCCTCGCCAACAAGTTGGCTCCTACAGAAGGGCCGTTATTCATCGTTCAGAAGCGCGATCTGTCCAATGTCCTCGGCGTCGTTCGATCATCCGCGCCCGAACCTTGTCATACGCCAGGTTGAACACCATCGTGTACGGCAGAAACAACAACAGCAAACCGATATCCAGCCAGAACGCTTCCAGCAGACTGATCGACAGCCACCACGCCGCCAGCGGCACCACCGCGACGATCAAGCCGGCTTCAAACGATAGCGCGTGCAGCGCCCGCACCTTGAACGACATCGCAAAACCCAAACGGGCGCGAACGCGGTCGAATCCTGCGTTGAACAGCATGTTCCAGAGCATCGCGACAGTGGAAATCATTACCGTCATCGCCCCCATTTTGCCCAGGGAATGGCCCAGCAGCCAGGCGAGCGCCGGGGCGAAAAGTACGACGCCGATCATTTCAAACAGCAGCGCGTGCAAGGCGCGCTCCTTCAGAGATTTGGCCGGCACAGCGGCAGTATTGGGTCGAGTCGTCTTCATGACAGGTTCACTTTGTTGCAGGGCAGGGGTGCATTGTCGGTTGTCACTGGACTAAAGTGAAAATCGTAACCATCGGAAAAACCGATGGACGAGTAAGTCAGGACAGCCCATGAGCTATTCCCCAGAAGCCCTCGAAGCCTTCGCCCAGGTCGTCGCGCTGGGCTCATTCAGCGCCGCCGCCCGACGCTTGGGCAAAAGCCAATCGACAGTCAGCGAAGCTATATCCCGTCTCGAAATCGATTTGGGGGTCGAGCTGTTTGATCGCTCATCCAAACAACCGGCCCTCACAGAAGCCGGACGTGCGTTGCATGGCCGCATCGAAGACGTCCTCGCAGCATCAGACAAGTTGCGTCGCGCTGCCGGGCGTCTGGCAGAAGGCATGGAGCCGCGGCTAACCCTGGTGCTGTCCGACGCCAACCAGTTCGCCGAATTCGAAGTGCGCATGGCTGAACTGGATCAGCGCTTTCCTGAGCTGGAGCTTGAGTGCGTGTTTGCTGAACACGGCGACGCGATCAACCTGATTCAGTCGGGCAGGGCTTCGCTGGGGTTGCTCTCGGCACAGGCCAATTACCCGCCGGAAGTGGGTTACGCGACCATCGCCGAACGTGCGGACTTCGGCCTGTTTGTTTCGCATCAGCATCCGCTGGCCGCTGAAACGTCGGTTGATTATCCGAAGTTGGCCAAGCACCGGGCACTGCGCCTGAACACCATCGTCGATGAAAGCGTGCCGACCAGCGATTTGCCGGGGGGAGGGCTGCGCAGCTGGTCGGCGCCCAATTATCTGTTGCTGATGGACATGGCTGTGTTCGGTTTTGGCTGGTCGGCGCTGCCGCGCTGGCTGGTGTCGGGCTATGCGCAGGGGCGGCTCAAAGAGCTGCAAGTCCCCGGCTGGCCGCGCAGTTCGGCGGTGGATGTGATCTGGTCCCGGCAAAAGAGCTTGGGGCCTGCGGGCGCCTGGTTGCTGGGGACGTTGCTGGAAGGGGGCGGGGATTATTGAGCTTCACGCCGCTCTGTAGGAGCCAACTTGTTGGCGAAGCGGTCTTGGGGAGTTTCAGGCAGAAGCCTCGCGAACAAGTTCGCTCCTACAGGGTGTCGCGCCGTCTGACAGAGACGACGCAATCGATTGCGACCACCGGTCATGGAGGAACCGGATCGGCGCGAACGCCTCTAACGTGGGGCTTTTAGCGGGTCAGGCAGCCATGCCTGGCCCGTTTTGCTTTTGCCAGGCACAGCGCTTCTCAAAAAAGGGTTGAATAGTCACAATAAATGTTATTTAAATAACAAAAATAATAGCGTCATCGATCTGTGGATCGAGGCGTTCACAAGGTAAATCATCCATGAACAAGATCGCGGTCATCGGCAGCAATATGGTGGATTTAATCACCTACATCGACCGGATGCCTCAACAGGGCGAGACCCTCGAAGCCCCCAATTTCGCCATGGGTTGTGGCGGCAAGGGTGCCAATCAGGCGGTCGCCGCTGCCAAGCTCGGCGCCGATGTGCTGATGCTGAGCAAGGTTGGCGACGACATGTTTGCCGACAACACTCTCGCCAATTTCAAACGATTCGGTATCGACACCCAATTCGTTGCCCGCGTACCGGGCGTCTCCAGTGGCGTCGCGCCGATCTTCGTGCAGAGCGATTCCCACAACAGCATCCTCATCGTCAAAGGCGCCAACGCCCATCTCAAACCGGCCGATATCGACGCCGCCCAAGGTGCATTGCGCGACTGTAGGCTCATCGTATTGCAGCTGGAAATCGAGCTGGAGACGGTTTACTACGCCATCGATTTCGCCAAGCGCAACGGCATTCCGGTGCTGCTCAACCCCGCGCCGGCCGTGGCCGGGCTGAACCGCGAGCACTTGTCGCAGCTGGACTTCTTTATCCCCAACGAAACCGAACTGGCGCTGATCACCGGCATGCCTGTGGACGGCCCGGACACTGCGTTGATCGCTGCTCGCAGACTGGTGAAGGAGGGTATTCGTCACGTCATCGTTACCTTGGGCGACAAAGGCGCGCTGTATGTAGGCGAAGAGGGCGAGTTCCGCGTCGAAGGCCACAAAGTCGCGGCGCGGGACACCACTGGCGCAGGTGATGCGTTCATCGGTTGTTTCGCCCACCACTGGAGCCAGGACGGCGACATGCGCCGCGCCATGACCCAGGCGGTGGCCTATTCCGCCTGCTCGGTCACGGGTTTGGGCACCCAAAGTTCGTACCCGGACGCTGCCACGTTCGGGCAATTTCTCGAATCGCTGTAAACCGCTCTTGTTGGAGCAGGCTCGCCCGCGAAGGCGTTCGACCCGTCTACGAAAAGGCCGGCCGATAAAAGCTTCGCGGACAAGCCTCGCTCCGACGTGAACATCGCTCGGCTTCATGCCTGCCGCATTCGCGCGTCAATCGGAGAACAACAATGACAACACCCGCGCTCCAACAAACCCCCGACGGTTTCTACCTCAACCGCACGCCGTGGTTCGCGTTTCTGCTGTTGTGCAGCATCTTTGCCCTGTGGGCAGCTGCGGCGAGCATGAACGACGTGCTCATCGCTCACTTCAAGAAGGCCTTTCTGCTCAGCGATTTCCAGACCGCCTTCGTGCAATCGGCGTTCTACCTGGGTTACTTCTTCGTGGCGATTCCGGCTGCGATGGTGGTCCGACGTTTCAGCTACAAAACCACGATCCTGATCGGCCTGTTGCTGTACATGTTCGGTTGCTTGCTGTTTTTCCCGGCGGCATCGACTGCCAAGTACGGCATGTTTCTGCTGGCGCTGTTCGTCATCGCCGCAGGCCTGTCGTTTCTGGAGACCGCGTGCAACACGTACTCGACGCTGATGGGCCCCCGTGAAACCGGCACCCGCCGTTTGAACATCTCCCAGACCTTCCACCCGTTCGGCGCGATGACCGGGGTCTACGTCGGCAGCTTCGTGATGTTCAAGGACACCGACGCCACCCGCGAGCAACTGACGCAGATGAGCGCCTCGGACGCAGCGATCCAACAACTGCAAATGATCCAGTCCACGCTGTTGCCCTATAAATGGATGATCGCGGTGCTGATCCTGATGTTCATCCTGATCGCTATCACCAAATTCCCGGCGTGCAAGGGCAACGTCAAAGCCAACGTCAAAACCAGCAGCATTGGCCAGAGCCTTTCCCGTTTGTGGCGCAACCCGCGCTTCACCTTCGGCGTGCTGGCGCAGTTTCTGTACGTGGGCGCGCAAGTCGGCGTGTGGAGTTTCACCATTCGCCTGGCCATGCAAATGGGCGGCATGAACGAGCGCAGCGCCTCGTGGTTCCTGCTGACCACATTCGCCGCTTACTTCGTTGGCAAGATGGTCGCCAACCTGCTGATGCGCAAAATGCACCCGGCCAAGGTCCTCGCGATCTACGGCGTGCTGACCATCGTGCTGCTGGCCTACACGATTCTGGTGCCGAACATCAGCGCGGTGTATGCGGCAGTGGGCGTGAGCATTTTCCTTGGACCGTGCTGGCCGACCATTTACGGCCTGACCATCGACGGTCTGGGCGAAGACACCGGTGTCGGCGGTTCGCTGTTGGTGATGAGCATCGTCGGCGGCGGCGTGATCCCGATCTTCCAGGGCCTGCTGTCTGACGCTACTCACGGCAACATGCAATTGGCGTACACCGTGCCGTTGCTGTGCTTTGTGGTGATCGTGATTTACGCCGTCAAATGCATGCGCGATCCGCGCAGTGAACACGCACCGGTTGGCGCGGTGACCGCCTCATGAACACGTTCAAGCTCGACCTTTACCCGGAGCAGTTCAACGGCGCGGAGAAAACACTGCTGGAGTCGTCTGACTTTCGCGTACTGGCCTGGACTTATCCTACGGGCGTGAAGGCGCTGGCGTTGGAGAACAACCGCGGGCGCGTCGTGGTGCTGCCGTATCAGGGGCAGATGATCTGGTCGGCGGTGTTCGATGGTTGCGATTTGACCATGCGCAACATGTTCAGCCAGCCGCGACCGAGTCCGACGGTGATCGGCACCTACGGCTGCTTCATGTTTCACAGCGGCCTGTTGCGCAACGGCTGCCCGACACCCGAAGACGATCATCCGTTGCACGGCGAAATGCCCTGCGCGCCGATGGACGCTTCGTGGCTGGAGGTGGGCGAGGACGCAGGGGGCGTGTTTCTGCGTCTGGGTGGGGAATACGAATACGTGCAGGGCTTTGGCGATCACTACCGCGCGCGGCCCAGTGTCACGCTGCGTGCCGGCGCGGGGCTATTCGACATCGGCATGCAGGTGACCAACCTGGCCGGCAAGCCCATGGAGCTGATGTACATGGCGCACATGAACTATGCCTACGTCGCCGATGGCCGTTTCGTCGAGCCATTAGGCGTGGAGCGTACACGGGTGCGCAGCAGTGTCCCGGCTCACGTGAAGCCGACGCCTGCGTGGTCTGCCTATATGGCTGACTTGACCGAGGATCCGTCACGGCTGGCGACGTTGGATACGCCACAGTTGTATGACCCGGAGATCGTGTGCTTCTTCGATGGCGCTTGCGCGGATGCCAGCGGTGACGCGCATTTTCTGCTCAAACACCCGGACGGTCCGGCGTTTTACACGCGCTATAAGCCCGAACAGTTCGATCACGCAGCGCGTTGGATTTTGCACAATCCGGATCAGCAGGTGGCGGCGTTCGTGTTGCCTGCGACTTGCGAGCCGGAGGGGTATCTGGCGGAAAAGGCCAAGGGCAATGTGCGCTCGTTGGCGGCGGGGGAGAGTGCCGAGTTCAGCGTGACCACCGGGTATCTGGCGGTTGGGGAAGTGCGGCAGTTGGAGAGTGATTTGAAACCCTGATCGCCTCGCGAATAAATTCGCTCCTACAGAGAATCGCGACCTTCTGTAGGAGCGAATTTATTCGCGGGACAGCGGGCTGCGGAATCAAATCACCACCTGCGCCCCATTCCCTTGAATCAAATCGCGATACGGTTTTGGCATTTTCTTGTCGGAGACCACTACATGAAACTGCTCAAGCGTGGCGAAATGCGCGGTTTTGACGGCGTCGAACTTGGTGTGATCGGCCAGCAGCATGCAATGCCGCGCCTGGCGCAGGACCTTCTGCTTGACCTCCACTTCGTTGAAATTGAAGCAGGTCACGCCGAAGGCCTCGCTCACGCCCGCCGCTGAAACGAAGGCCCAGGTCAGGCGCACGCTGTCCAGAATGCTGCTCTCGTCGCGATGCTCAAACACCTGATTCTTGCGATGAAAGGTCCCGCCACACAGCACGATGCTGCAATTGGGTTTTTGCTGGAGTTTGAGCAACACGTTGAGTGAGTTGCACACGGCCGTGAACTCAAGCTCATCGGGAATGAAATCGACCACGAAAGGGATGGTCGTCCCGCAGTCGAAGAACACCGTGTCACCGGGCTTGATGAACGCAGCGGCAAGCTTGCCGATACGCCGCTTTTCTTCGACGTGGCGGGTGCCTTGCTCGGTGACCTTGTAATCGGCAGCTTCCGTGGGATCGAAGGCCAGAGTGATATGCCCGCCGAGCAAGTGAAAGCGGTCTGGATAACGGCCCAGGTCACGCCTGAGAGTCATTTCGGATACGTCCAGCAGGGCGGCCATTTCCCGCAGGTGAATGGCCTTCTGGTCTTGCAGAGCCTGCTGGATGACTTTGATGCGGTCTGATTTTTTGCTGTCCACAGGCATTCCGGCTGTCGATTAATTATGGTAAAAAAGTAACATAAATTGTTAGTATCGAAACATATTGATCATGTAAGCGGCTTCACTCTTGTCGCTTGCAACCGCCTCTCTATCAGGATCGACTCAATGACCCAACTCGAACCCGCAGCACTCGCTCAGTTTATCGACCACACGTTGCTGGCCGCCGATGCCTCTCGCGAGCAGATCGCCACATTGTGCCGTGAAGCGCAGGAGCATGGGTTTTATTCGGTGTGCGTCAATTCTGGCCAAGTCCCTTACGCGGCGCAATTGCTCGCTGGCGCCAAGGTCAAGGTCTGCGCGGTGGTGGGGTTTCCGCTGGGCGCCGGTTTGAGCGATACCAAGGCCTTTGAAGCCAAACAAGCGGTGGCCGCGGGCGCTGGCGAGATCGACATGGTGCTCAACATCGGCGCGTTGAAAGACGGCCTGCTGGATCAGGTGCGCGACGATATCGCTGCGGTCAAACAGGCCTGTGGTGCGGTGCCGCTCAAAGTAATCCTGGAAACCTGCCTGCTCGATGACGCGCAGAAAACCAGTGCCTGCGAAATCTGCCGCGAGCTCAATGTGGCGTTCGTCAAAACCTCTACCGGGTTCAGCCGAAGCGGTGCAACCCTTGAGGACGTAGCGTTGATGCGCAAAGTGGTCGGCGCCGACATCGGTGTCAAAGCCTCGGGCGGCGTGCGCGATTACGCCACTGCTGTAGCGATGATCGAGGCGGGCGCCACGCGTCTGGGCACCAGCTCCGGGATCGCGATTGTCAGCGGTGCAACGGCGTCAGGCTCGGGTTACTGAGTCGTTACGATTAGCGAAAAAGTCGTATCTCACCTGTAGCGCCAGGTTTCCATTCGGCAGCCCGCCATGACGCATGACCGCTTAGATGGCAAGATGCCCACGCATTTCGCTCTATTTCGTTGATCGGACGTCATCCATGCTCAAACCTTCCCTCGCGCACTTCCGGGCACGCTGGCTGCTCTACGCTTGCATGCTCGTCGTCGTCATCGGGTTGCCGGTGGGCTGTTCGGTATTGCAGCACAAGGAGCGCGAGCTGGTCTTTCGCATCGAGCCGGGCACGGCCAGTTGGTATCGCGGCTTGCCCGCCGAGGTGCAGGAGTTCGAGCTCAAGGCGCCGTCGTTTGGCGTGGCGCAGAATATTCACTCGTGGTGGTGGCCCGCCGAAAAGCGCGATGCGCCGGCCTTGCTGTACCTGCACGGCTCGCGCTGGAACCTCACCGGCCAGTTCTTCCGTATCGAGCAATTGCACGCGTTGGGCTTTTCAGTGCTCGCCATCGATTACCGTGGTTTCGGTCAGAGCAAGGGACAGTTGCCTTCGGAAGCGTCCGTTTATGAAGACGCTCGTATCGCCTGGGAGCGCCTGAAAGTGCTGCAGCCAGACGCTCAAAAACGCCTCATTTACGGCCATTCCCTGGGCGGCGCTGTCGCCGTGGATCTGGCAGCGGAATTGGGACAGGACGCCGAAAAGGGTGAACCCATTCAGGCTCGGGGTCTGATCATCGAGTCGACGTTCACTAATCTAGGGGATGTTGCCGCTTCACTGGCCACGACCTACACCTCGCTGCCGGTGCGCTGGCTGGTGTCGCAAAAATTCGACTCCATCGACAAGATCGCTGAAGTGAACATGCCGGTGCTGATTGTTCATGGCACGGCGGATCAGTTCGTCGCGCCGCGTTTCAGTCAGGCGTTGTTCGATGCCGCCCGAGAGCCGAAAAACCTGCTGATGGTGCCCGGCGGCAATCACAACAACAGCATGAACCTGGGGCGTCAGGCTTACGCTCAGGCGATTCAGGCGTTGCTCAAAGCCGATGCGCCGAAAGTCCACGCTGTCAGTAACGATACGGCGCGCCCGAATCCGGCGGGCTGAGCCTGGTTACTGGGCCGGGTGTTGCTCGACGCTGAACGGCCGATTGCGCACCACTACTTTGCCGGGATGACTATCCGGCACGACGAAACCCTTGAGCGTTTCAATGAGCGCGGTGGGGTTTTCGATGGGCAGGTCGGCGAGCTGATGGGCCGTCAGGTTCCACCACTGACTGGCGAGCAGGCTGTCGATGGTCGGCTGATCGAAGCGATAGCGCTTCACCTGGGCCGGCGAGCCCATGACGATGGCGTAGGGCGGCACGTCTTTGGTGATCAGCGACTGCGCGCCAATGACTGCGCCAGTGCCAATGGTCACGCCCTCCAGAATCAACACATCCATGCCGATCCATACGTCGTGGCCGATGACGGTCTGCTTTACGCCTTCGTGATGAGGCGCAGCGCCGCTCAACTGCTGGCGCAGGCCGACGAGACCGCTGTGGGAGGTGAGCCAGCTCAACGGATGGGATTTGCGATCCTGGCCGATGGTGACGTTTTTGGCGATGGAACAATAACGACCGATGCTCGACACATCGTGCAGCTCCGAGCCGCTGACAATGTCAGTGTAGGCGCCGATGCTCAGTTGTTTGGAGTGGATTTTTATCTGGTGCAGCTTGACGCCATGTTCGAGGGTCAGCTGGACGTCCTTGCGCAGCCCCCGGATGCCACTGTCCAGACGGCAGTTGTGCTGCAACAGCGCATGCTTGAGCCTGCGGTCCAGCAATACGCGCTTGAAAAAGTTCATGGTCGGCAATCCACAGCAGAATAAAGACAAAACAAAAGGCGATCACGTAGCGCTTTGCCTGCGTGACTTCAGTCACGTCTGTCACAAAGCGGGCGAATCATCGCACGGGGCCAAGGTGTCCTGAAAGGGTAAAACCGGTGGGTTTCTGTAGGAGCCAACTTGTTGGCGAAGGGGCATTGTCCTCTGTCCGAAATATTGCCTCGCGAACAAGTTCGCTCCTACAGGGACGGGGGCGGGATTCACCCCCGAAAATGGTCACACACCAATTGCGCCATCACCTCACACGCAGCACTGGTGTCGCCGGGGGCCAGTACCAGTTTCATTTCGTGCATCGGCAGATCCGGAAAGCCTTGGGCCTTTTCAAGTACGCGCATGGTCGGGCGGACGAGCCCACGGTCGACGATGCCCACCGCCAGACCTGCGCTGATCGCTGCGTCCAGCGCAGACACCCCGGCGCTGCTGATCACCGCGCGCCAACGCTGGCCTTGTTTGGTCAGGGCATCTACCGCCGCGATGCGGTACGGGCAGCCCCGGCCGTGCAACGCCAGTGGCAGTGGTTTGTCCGGGTCCATGCGGTAATCATGGCTGGCGACCCACACCGGTTCTGTGGTGCCGACCTTCATCACCAGCCGGTCTCCCGGCGTGTCGACCCTTACAGGTTCCACGATTAGCGCCAGATCCAGCTGACCGCGCGCAAGCTTACGATTTAAACGCCCACTGGCCCCGGTCTCCACCTCAAGCTCGATGTTCGGGTGCAGCGCCGAAAGAGTGGAGAGCGTGCATTGCAGCAATGCCCCGGCGTATTCCTCGGAGATCCCCAGCCGCACCCGACCGCTCGCCAAAGGCCGACTGAAACTGGCCAGCATGCGATCGTGTACCTGTAGCAATTCCGAACTTTGCAGGGCGAATCGACGACCCAGCGGAGTCAGGCTTACCGTCTGGTTATCACGCTCAAACAGCCTGCCGCCCGCCACTTCCTCAAGCCGCCGCACATGCAGACTGACTGCCGAAGGACTGCGGTTGAGCCAAGTCGAGGCCGCCAGAAACTGGCTGAACCTGACGATGGCCTGAAAGGTGCGCAGCAGTTCGATATCCAGCGCTTCAGCCATGATTCAATATTCCTGCATCAGTGATGCTGATCATTTCGTTTGATTGCATCAGCCATCCCTTCTTACCATCTCCAACCGTCAATAGAGAAGGGCGAAGTGATGACAATCCGACAAGCGCACGACTTCACCGCCGAGAAAGCGCCACAACGCAGCACGATCACACGAGTGATCGGCCTGCTGCTGTTACTGGCGATGGTCGTCAGCTGGAGCTCGGGGTTCATCGGCTATCGCTATGCGGCGGAGCAGGGCGGCGTTTTCCTGGCCACCTTCTGGCGTTTCGTGCTGGCCGCGCTGGTGCTGCTGCCGTTTACGCTCAAGCAATTGCGCCAACTGCAATGGAGTGATGTGCTGCGCCAAAGTCTGATGGGCGTGTTCGCAATTGCTGGCTACATCGCGCCGATCGCTCGCTCCATTGAACTGGGCGTCTCGCCGGGTACGTCGTCGGTACTTGCCAATCTGTTGCCGGTGTCGATCGTGCTGCTGGCCGGTTTTGTGCCGGGGCAACGCACCCGCGGCTGGCAGTGGCTGGGACTGGTTCTTTGTGTGGTGGGGATGCTGGTTGCCAGCGCATCGAGTATCAAGCCTGGCACTGCATCGGCGTGGGCCTTTGCGTTGCCGCTACTTGCGGTGCTGTCGCTGGCCTGCGCAACGCTGTATCAGAAGCGCGCTCCGGTGGCGCGCATGTCAGGGCTGACCGCTTTGTTCATTCAGGTCTGCGCGACGATTCCGATCTTTGCTGTGCTGGCGTTTTACGAAGGCGGCCTACAACCGGTTCCCGCAAAGGGGTTCGCCTTCGGCGTGGTCTGGCTGACGATCTTCGGGACCATGGGCGGATACGGTTTTTACTGGCTGTGTTTGCAACGGTTCAGCATGCAGCACATCAGTGGCGCGCTGTTCCTGACCCCGCCGGTGACGATGTTCTGGGGCTGGCTGCAATTCGGTGATGCCCTGCCCGGTATCGCGTTGATCGGGGTGTTGCTGACGTTGCTCGGGTTGCCGTTGTTGGGGCGGCGCAGCTGATGATCGCTGCGGCCACCCGGGTCTCACCGGTGCCGATGACCCCCGTGGGAGCGGACCTGTCCGCGAATGCGTCAGCCCAGCCGAAATAAATCTGCCGGATGTACCGGCCTCTTCGCGGACAGGTCCGCTCCCACGTTAGGACTCAGTGTCTGCCTGATCAGTCCGGGCTGGCTGGCATCAACGTGGCGATCAATGCGCGAACGGTGCCCGGCAACGCATCCAGCTCACGCACCAGAATGCTGCGTTCGCGAATCGCCCACGGCTCGTCCAGCTCGATGGTCACCAGCTCCATGGTCCGGCTATGCCGCACGGCAGCGGATTCTGGGATGACGCCAATTCCCACACCCGCCTCGACCATCCGGCAGATCGCCTCGAAGCTCGACACCTGAATCCGCAGCGACAGGCTCTGGCCGATGCGCTCGACGTGATCGCGCAAAAAGCTCAACAACGTGCTGCCCTCGTGCAGGCCAATGTGCTGATAGGCGAGAGTCTGCTTGAGCGTGACGCTCTTCTGACCGGCCAGCTCATGCCCCACCGGCACGATGAGCACCAGGCGGTCGGTGCTGAAGTGGATCACCTGCAAACCTGCTGCTTCCACGGGCCCGGCGATGATCCCCATGTCGGTGCTGCCATCAAGCACGCCGCGCACAATGTCCCGGGACAAGCGTTCCTGCAAATCTACTGTCACTCCTGGGCGCTTCGCCAGAAATCCGGCCAGCACTTCGGGCAGGAATTCCGTCACCGCCGTGGTGTTGGCGAAGATGCGAATGTGCCCGGCCGAATCGGTGCCGAAGTGGGTGAACTCGGCTTTCAGGTAATCCACCTGGCTCATGATCAGACGCGCGTGCTTGAGCAGCTTTTGCCCGGCGGGGGTCAGCTCCACGCCACGGCTGTCGCGGTACAGCAGGCGGGTATCGAGCTGACCTTCCAGCGCCTTGATCCGCGCACTGGCCGCAGCAGGCGACAGAAACGCCCGACGCGCGCCCTGGGTCAGGCTGGGGGATTCACCGATATGAATAAAGAGGCGCAAGTCAGCCAGGTCGAAGTGCATGGTTGTGTCCAGACGTTGCAGGGGCGTTCAGCATATATGAACGCCGGGTTACGCAAATGCAAATTCACAGAATGCCGAGCGGCTCGCATGATCTGGCGATAACAACAAATGCAGAGGCCGCTTCGCTATGAGTGCTTCAGATTTGCCGACGGATTTCAGTGCCTGGATCGGGCGCACCGAAGAGGCGACCGACCACCTGAGCCGTAACCTGATCAAACGCATCGCCGCCACCTTTGGCGAGCCGACGCCGGCCGATGGCGATGGCTTGCCGCCGCTCTGGCAATGGTGCTTCTTTCAGGAGCCGGTGTTCGAACCCCAGCTCGGCGCCGACGGTCATCCTGCTCGCGGCGGCTTCTTGCCTCCGGCTGACAACCGCAATCGCATGTGGGCCGGTGGCCGTGTCGAGTTCATCGTGCCGCTGAAAGTCGGCGCCGAGGCTCATCGCCTGTCGACCATTCTGCACATCGAGGAAAAACACGGCCGCACCGGTTCGCTGTTGTTCGTCACCGTGCAGCACGACTATTCGCAACACGGTGAGCTGTGCGTGCGCGAAGAGCAGGACATCGTCTACCGCGAGCCCAATGCGCCGAAACTCAATAGCGGCGAGGCGCCGGCGCAGGGCGACTGGAGCGAGACCATTTCGCCCACGCCCACCCTGTTGTTCCGCTACTCCGCTGTGACCTTTAACGGCCACCGCATTCATTACGACTACCCCTACGTCACCGGCACCGAAGGCTACCCCGGCCTGGTGGTGCACGGCCCGATGATCGCCACCTTCAATCTGCGCGCGTTCATCCGCGCCAACCCCGACAAGCGCGTGCGCCATTTCGCCTATCGCGGCGTGCGGCCGTTGAACGTGCCGACGCCGTTTCGTGTCGGTGGCCAGATCATCGAGCCGGGCAAGGCGCAGCTGTGGGCCGGCAATGAAGCGGGCGTTGCGCAGAGTGCGGAAGTGATTTTCGACTGATTTTTCCATGAATTGAAAAAATGCGATCTCTGTAGGAGCCAACTTGTTGGCGAGAGGCCTGGCGGGGTGCGTCAGGTAAAACGCCTCGCGAACAAGTTCGCTCCTACAAAGGCCAAGGCCTATCCGAGGACATACCACGATGAATCCGTACGACGATGAAGACCTCAATGCCATCCGCGAAGGCGTGCGCGCTTTGTGCGCCGATTTCGACGCCGCGTACTGGCGCAAGATCGATGAAGAAAAGGGTTTCCCGGAAACCTTCGTCAAAGCGCTGACCGACGCTGGCTGGTTGTCGGCGATGATCCCCACCGAGTACGGCGGCTCGGGCCTGGGCCTGGCCGAAGCGTCGGTCATTCTCGAAGAAGTGAACGCCTGTGGCGGCAATTCCGGCACTGTTCACGGCCAGATGTACAACATGTTCACCCTGCTGCGCCACGGCAGCGAGGCGCAGAAAAGTTACTACCTGCCCAAGCTGGCGAGCGGCGAATTGCGCCTGCAATCAATGGCCGTGACCGAGCCCACCACCGGCACCGATACCACCAAGATCAAGACCACCGCCGTGAAGCAGGGCGACAAGTACGTGATCAACGGACAAAAGGTGTGGATCTCCCGGGTGCAGCATTCGGACCTGATGATCCTGCTGGCGCGCACCACGCCGCTGGCCGAGGTGAAGAAGAAATCCGAAGGCATGTCGATTTTCATCGTTGACTTGCGCGAGGCCATCGGCAAGGGCCTGACGGTTCAGCCGATTGCCAACATGGTCAACCACGAAACCAACGAGCTGTTTTTCGATAACCTCGAACTGCCGCTGGACAGTCTGATCGGTGAAGAGGGCAAGGGCTTCAAATACATCCTCGACGGCCTGAATGCCGAGCGCACACTGATCGCCGCCGAATGCATCGGCGACGGTCGCTGGTTCATTGAAAAAGCCAGCGCCTACGCCCGTGACCGGGTGGTGTTTGGCCGGCCGATCGGGCAGAACCAGGGCGTGCAGTTCCCGATTGCCGAAGCGCACATCGAGGTGGAAGCCGCCGACCTGATGCGCTGGCGCGCCTGCGAGGAATACGACAGCGGCAAGAACGCCGGGGCCAGCGCCAACATGGCCAAATACCTGGCGGCCAAAGCGTCGTGGGAGGCGGCCAACGCCTGTCTGCAAACCCACGGCGGCTTCGGCTTTGCCTGCGAGTACGACGTGGAGCGCAAATTCCGCGAAACGCGTCTGTACCAGGTGGCGCCGATCTCCACCAACCTGATTCTTTCCTACGTCGCCGAGCACCTGCTCGAACTGCCGCGCAGTTTCTGAGGACCCGCACATGAGCCATACCCAAGCGCTGGCGGCGTTCCTAGCCGACCTGAAATACGAGCACATTCCAGGCCCCGTGCTGGACCGCACTGAGGACCTGTTTCTTGACTGGATCGGCTCTGCGCTCGCCAGCCAGAACGCGCGGCCGATTCCGTTGTTCGAGCGCTATGCCCAGCGCATGGGGCCAGCGAACGGCGCGTCGAAAATCCTGGTCAGCGGGCGCGGCACCTCGGCGTACTTCGCAGCCCTGGTCAATGGCGCGTCTTCGCACCTGGTCGAGCAGGACGACTTGCACAACAGCTCCGTTCTGCATCCGGCCACAGTGGTGTTCTCGGCGGTGCTGGGCGCTGCCCAGGACCTGAACAAGTCCGGCAAAGACTTGCTGTTGGCGTCGGTGGCCGGGTACGAAGCCGGGATTCGCATCGGCGAGTTCATGGGTCGCTCGCACTACCGCATCTTCCACACCACGGCCACGGTCGGCACGTTGGCGGCGGCAGTTGCGGTCGGCAAGCTGCTGGATTTTGATAAAGAGCAGTTCATCAATTTGCTCGGCACTGCCGGCACACAGGCTGCTGGCTTGTGGGAGTTCTTGCGCGATGCCGCAGATTCCAAACAGCTGCACACCGCCAAGGCCGCCGCCGATGGTTTGCTCGCGGCCTACCTGACCGAAGACGGCCTGACCGGCGCGCGCAATATTCTGGAGGGCGATCAAGGGATGGCGGCGGGGATGTCGACCGATGCCGATCCAAGCAAATTGTCCGACCGCCTCGGCACGCGATGGGCGCTGGTGGAAACCTCATTCAAGTATCACGCCTCGTGCCGTCATACCCATCCGGCGGCCGATGCGTTGTTGCACCTTATGCAGCGCGAAGGCCTGCGCCATGACCAGATCGCCAAGGTGGTCACGCGGGTGCACCAGGGCGCTATCGATGTTTTGGGGCGTGTTGTCGTGCCGAGCACGGTGCATCAGGCGAAGTTTTCCATGGGCGCGGTGCTCGGCTTGATCGCCGTGCATGGCAGCGCGCAGTTGATTGAATTTCGCGATCTGGCGCTGACCGATGCCAACGTCGATGCCTTCCGCGAGAAGGTGACGATGGAGCTGGACCCTGAAGTCGATGGGGCGTACCCGGCGCGTTGGCTGGGCCGGGTGATCGTCACCACCACCGATGGCCGCACGCTGACCGCCGCCATCGATGACCCGAAAGGCGATCCGGGCAACACCCTGTCGCGGCCGGAGCTTGAGAGCAAATTCCAGCGGCTGCTGGCGTTTTCAGGGGCGCGTACGGTGGAGCAAGGGGCGGCGCTGATCCAAAAGGTCTGGCAGTTGCGTGATGCGCAGACTTTGCGCGATTTGATCTGAATGCAAAACCCTGTAGGAGCGAACTTGTTCGCGAGGCGTCCTGGCTGACACACCGCGTTGCCTGGCTCGCCAACAAGTTGGCTCCTACAGGGACATGCAGCGCAACGAATAGGTAAATGAACATGACTCAAACAAACCCCCGTCCCCTGGACGGCATCACTGTCATCAGCCTGGAACACGCCATCGCCGCGCCGTTCTGCACGCGGCAACTGGCCGATCTTGGCGCGCGTGTGGTGAAAATCGAGCGCCCTGGCAGCGGCGATTTTGCCCGAGGGTACGATCAGCGCGTTGATGGCCTGGCCTCGCATTTCGTCTGGACCAACCGCTCCAAGGAAAGCCTGACCCTGGACCTGAAACAGGGCGAAGCTGGGGACATCCTCGAATCGCTGCTGAGTAAGGCCGACGTGCTGGTGCAAAACCTCGCGCCGGGCGCTGCGTCGCGTATGGGCTTGTCGTTCGAGGCGCTCAAAGAGCGATTTCCTCGGCTCATCGTTTGCGACATTTCCGGCTACGGCGAAGGCGGTCCCTATGAGAAGAAGAAAGCCTACGACCTGCTGATCCAGAGTGAAGGCGGCTTTTTGTCAGTAACTGGCGGGCCCGGCGAAGAACAGATGGCCAAGGCCGGTTGCTCAATCGCCGACATCGCGGCGGGCATGTATGCCTATACCGGCATTCTGTCGGCGCTGATGTTGCGCGACAAAACCGGCGTCGGCAGCCGCATCGATGTGTCGATGCTCGAAAGCCTGGTCGAGTGGATGGGCTATCCGATGTATTACGCCTACAACGGTGCGCCGCCGCCTCCCCGTGCGGGCGCTTCGCATTCGACGATTTACCCCTACGGGCCGTTTCCTACGGGTGGGGGCGGCACGATCATGCTGGGCCTGCAGAACGAGCGCGAATGGGCGTTGTTTTGCGAAAAGGTGCTGTTGAACAAGGCGCTGGCGACCGACGAGCGATTCTCGGCCAACTTCAAGCGTTCGGAAAACAGAGAGGTGCTGCGGCAGATCATCGTCGAGGGCTTCGCGGCGTTGAGTGTGGACGAAGTGGTGGCACGGCTTGAAGACGCGCAGATCGCCAATGCGCGGGTCAATGACATGCAGGGCGTGTGGGATCACCCCCAGCTCAAGGCCCGGGACAGCTGGCGCGAAGTGGACAGCCCGTCAGGCCCGTTGCCTTCGTTGCTGCCGCCTGGACGAAATGCCGCGTTTACCCCGCGCATGGACGGGGTGCCGGGGTTGGGGCAGCACACTGGCAGCATTCTTGGGGAGCTTGGGTTTTCGGTTGAAGAGCAGGCGCGCTTGTTGGCGGCTGGGGTGGTTTGAGACTGCGCTGATCGTTCCCACGCTCCGCGTGGGCACGCAGCACGTGACGCTCCGCGTCACCTGGACGCGGAGCGTCCGATAAGGCGTTACCACGCAGAGCGTGGGAACGATCAGGATTTGTAAAAGAAGGAACCACCATCATGCCCCAACCCATCGTCCGATCCGCGCTGTTTGTGCCCGGCAGCCGACCCGAGCGTTTTGCCAAGGCGTTGGCTGCCGGCGCCGATGCGGTGATCGTCGATTTCGAAGACGCCGTGGAAGAACGCCTGAAACGCCAAGCGCGAGACAATCTTGCCGCCTTCCTGCAGGGAAACCCGCAGGCGTCGGTGTGGGTTCGGGTCAATTCGCCTGATCACGCCGAACATGCCGCTGACCTGGCGTTTTGCAGACAGCAGGCAGGCGTTGCCGGGGTCCTGTTGCCCAAAGTCGAAAGCGCCGCTCACGTTGCGGTTGTCTGGCAAACAGGTAAGCCTGTCTGGCCGATCATCGAAAGCGCCAAAGGCTTGCTGGCGCTGGAGCAGATCGCCCATGCCCAAGGAGTCGAGCGCTTGTCGTTTGGCGGCCTCGACCTTGCGCTGGATCTGAACCTGAATACCGGCACCGTGGCGGCGCAGTTGTTTCTGGATCAGGCACGCATGTCCGTTCAGTTGCATTCGCGTGGGGCCAATCTGCTGCCCCCGCTGGACGGCGTATTCCCAGCCATCGGTGATCCCGAAGGGCTGGAATGTGCCACGCGGCACGCCTACGACATGGGTTACGGCGGCGCGCTGTGCATTCATCCCAAGCAAATCCCCGTGATCCACGCCGCGTTTGCGCCCAGCGGTGACGATTTGAGCTGGGCGCAAAAGGTGGTTGAGGCCAGCGCTGCCGCTAACGGCGCCGGGGCTTTTCAATTGGATGGCCAGATGGTCGACGCCCCGGTGTTGCTCCGCGCCCAGCGTTTATTGGCGTTGGCAGCCGGCTAAGCACTGTAGGAGCGAACTTGTTCGCGAGGCTTTTGGCCTGACACACCGCGGCGTCTGGCTCGCGAATAAATTCGCTCCTACAGGTAATGCGCCCGGGTCTGCGTGCACCCTCTGTAGGAGCGAACTTGTTCGCGAGGCTTTTGGCCTGACACACCGCGGCGTCTGGCTCGCGAATAAATTCGCTCCTACAGGGGGGAATCGCGATTACCGGCCAGCGTTCAGCCCAACCGAACGCTGGCTTATATAAAAGCTAATTCTCTAAACGCCTGGTAATGAGCCATCTTTGGGCCACACTCGCTGTGCGACATTGCTTCGAAACATCAGCCCGTCAGAGGCTGACTTCTCCTACAACAATAAAAAGGTGATATCGATGTTGAAGCTGACCAAGGTGCTTTTCTGCGCCGCCGCCGTCTCTCTGGCCAGCCTGGCGCAGGCAGCCGACCCCATTGTCATCAAGTTCGCCCACGTTGTGGCTGAAAACACGCCCAAGGGGCAGGGCGCCTTGATGTTTCAGAAGATGGTCGCCGCCGACCCGCAGCTCAAGGACAAAGTGAAAGTCGAGGTCTACCCCAACTCTTCCCTGTTCGGCGACGGCAAGGAAATGGAAGCGCTGTTGCTCGGGGACGTGCAGATGTTGGCGCCGTCGCTGGCCAAGTTCGAGCAGTACACCAAGAAAGTGCAGATTTTCGACCTCCCGTTCCTGTTCAACGACCTGGCCGCTGTCGACCGTTTCCAGCAAGGCCCGCAGGGTAAAGCGCTGTTGACTTCGATGGACGACAAGGGCATTCACGGCCTGGCTTACTGGCACAACGGCCTGAAGCAATTGTCCGCCAACAAAAAGATGATCGAGCCCAAAGACGCTCGCGGTCTGAAATTCCGCGTTCAGGCCTCCAGCGTGCTTGAAGCGCAGTTCGTTGCCCTCCACGCCAACCCGCGCAAAATGAGCTTCGCCGAGGTCTACCAAGGCCTGCAGACCGGCACCGTCAACGGCACCGAGAACACCTGGTCCAACTACGAAAGCCAGAAGGTCAACGAAGTACAGCCGTTCTTCACTGAAACCAATCACGGCCTGATCGACTACATGGTGATCACCAACTCCAAGTTCTGGAACGGCCTGCCGGAAGACGTGCGCGCCGAACTGCAAAAGATCGTGGATCAAGTGACGGTTGAAGTGAACAAACAGGCCGAAGCGCTGAACCAGACCGCCAAGCAAAAAATCATCGCTGCCAAGACCAGCGAAATCGATGCCTTGACCCCTGAGCAGCGGGCCAAATGGCGTGAAGTCATGAAGCCGGTCTGGGACAAGTTTTCCGAAGAGATCGGTGCAGACCTGATCAAGGCCGCAGACGACTCCAACAAAGCGCCTTGAATCCGGTTCAACCGATGCTTCAAGCCGTGATCTGAGCAGGCCCTGATGCCTGCGCGGCCACCCGGTCCAGGGTGGCTGCTCTCTCGACGTTCGGAGAATTCTTATGCAATCGCTCAGGCGAGTCTGGGAGCATTTCGAGGAAGGCATGATTGCCTTTCTGCTGGCTGCCATGACGCTGGTGACATTCGTTTACGTGGCGCTCAACAACATCTACACGCTGTTTTACACCCTCAGCGATCAGTGGGCGGTCAGCAGCGACTTCTTCGCCGGGATTGGCGATCACTTGATGGGCTACGCCCAAGGCATGACCTGGAGCGTGGCGCTGACCAAAGCGCTGTTCGGCTGGTTGATCTTCTTCGGCATCGCTTATGGCGTTCGCACCGCCGGCCACCTTGGGGTGGACGTGCTGGTGAAGAAGACCAGCAAACCGGTGCAGCGCTGGCTGTCGATGCTCGCGTGCCTGTGCTGCATGGTCTACGCCGGGCTGTTTCTGGCGGCCAGCTACAAATGGGTGTCGGCCTTGTTCGTGGCTGGCATTGGTGCCGAAGACCTGGACCGCTACGGCATCAAAGTGGCTTACATCACCGTGATCGTGCCTATCGGTTTCGCGATGATCATCGCCCGATACCTGGAAATCATGTACCGCATCTACACCCATCGTCAGACCGGGCTGGGCCTGGCGGATGAAGCGGCGGAAGCGACGAAACTGGCCAATCCTGCCGAGGAGCAACACTGATGACGGTTATCTGTCTGTTCCTGCTGCTGTTCGTGTTCATGTTTCTCGGCGTGCCGATCGCGATTTCCCTTGGGCTGTCGGGCGCGGTATCGATCCTGATGTTCAGCCAGGACTCGTTGAGTTCGCTGGCGATCAAGCTGTTTGAAACGTCCGACAGCTACACCTTTCTGGCGATCCCGTTCTTCCTCTTGTCCGGGGCCTTCATGACCACCGGCGGGGTGGCGCAGCGGCTGATCGATTTCGCCAACGCCTGCGTCGGTCACATTCGCGGTGGCTTGGCGATTGCTGCTGTCCTGGCGTGCATGCTGTTCGCGGCGTTGTCGGGTTCGTCCCCTGCAACCGTGGCGGCAGTGGGCTCGATTGCGGTGGCGGGCATGGTGCGTTCCGGTTACCCGAAAGAATTCGGCGCCGGCATCATCTGTAACGCCGGCACCTTGGGCATCCTGATTCCGCCGTCGATTGTGATGGTGGTGTATTCGGCGGCCACGGAAACTTCGGTGGGCAAGCTGTTCATGGCGGGGGTGATTCCGGGGATTCTTTTGGGCGTGATCCTGATGGTGGTGATTTACATCGTCGCCCGGGTCAAGAAATTGCCTGCGCAACCACGGGTGACTTTCCGCCAATGGCTGCACACCGCCCAACGTGCGTTTTGGGGCTTGCTGCTGCTGGTGATCATCCTCGGCGGTATCTACAGCGGCATGTTCACTCCGACGGAAGCGGCGGCAGTGGCAGCGGTGTATTCGGCGTTTATTGCGCTGTTCGTCTACAAGGACATGCGTTTTCGCGATTGCCCGCGGGTGCTGCTGGAGAGCGGACGCCTGGCGATCATGCTGATGTTCATCATCGCCAATGCCATGCTTTTCGCCCACGTACTGACCACTGAACAGATTCCGCAGCAGATTACCAATTGGGTGATTTCCGAAGGACTGACGCCGATCGGCTTCCTGATCATGGTCAACATCGTGTTGCTGGTGGCGGGCAGCTTTATGGAGCCGTCGGCCATCGTGCTGATCCTCGCGCCGATCTTCTTCCCGATTGCGATGAAGCTGGGCATCGACCCGATTCACTTGGGGATTGTGATGGTGGTCAACATGGAAATCGGGTTGGTGCATCCGCCGGTGGGGCTGAACTTGTTCGTGACCTCTGCCGTGACCGGTCTGACGTTGGGCGAGACCATCAAAGCGGCGCTGCCGTGGCTGGGTATTCTGCTGGCGTTCCTGATCCTTGTGACCTACGTGCCGTTTATATCCTTGGCGTTGCCGACCTGGCTGGGCATGCCGTAAGCGGTGGGAATCCTGTAGGAGCGAACTTGTTCGCGAGGCGTTGTATGTGACACACCGTGTAAAGCGGCTCGCCAACAAGTTGGCTCCTACAGAAGATGCAACAGCCGAACCGCATGCATTCCCTGTAGAAACGAACTTGTTCGCGAGGCGTTGTATGTGACACACCGCGTAAAGCGGCTCGCCAACAAGTTGGCTCCTACAGAAGATGCAACAGCCGAACCGCATGCATTCCCTGTAGGAGCGAA
>NZ_JBSKHT010000005.1:268522-286129 GCF_057128745.1 Pseudomonas rosaeacicularis | reverse complement strand
CAGGTCCGCTCCCACGGTTTTGTGCTTGATCAGAGGTGTTGAAGCCAGCCGCTAATACAGTTTTGTGCTTGATCAGAAGGTGTTGAGGCCAGCCGCTAATGCAGTTTTGTGCTTGATCAGAAATTTGAGGCAGGTCGAAATCTTGTGGGAGCGGACCTGTCCGCGAAGGGGCCGGTACAACCGATGCATCTTCATCGTCCAATACTCAGTCTTCGCGGACAGGTCCGCTCCCACGGTTTTGTGCTTGATCAGAGGTGTTGAAGCCAGCCGCTAATACAGTTTTGTGCTTGATCAGAGGTGTTGAGGCCAGCCGCTAATACAGTTTTTGCTTGATCAGAAGTGTTGAGGCCAGCCGCTCCCACTTATTCGGCTAGCCCCCAATCTGTGATTGATCCAAAGTTCAACATGTCAACGCTCGTGCAGCGCCTCGGCCCGTGCTTTGAGCACTGGTTTGAGCAGGTAGCTCAGCACGCTTTTCTTGCCGGTGATGATGTCGACGGTGGCGACCATGCCGGGGATGATCAGCAGTGGATGCTCATCGGTGCCCAGGTGGCTGCGGTCGGTGCGCAGCTTGATCACGTAGTACGTGTTCTTCTTTTCTTCATCCTGAATAGTGTCCGCGCCGATCTGCTCCAGCTTGCCTTTGAGCCCGCCGTAAATGGTGTAGTCATACGCCGAGAACTTGATCATCGCTTCCTGCCCCGGGTGCAGGAACGCGATGTCCTGCGGGCGAATGCGTGCTTCCACCAGCAGGGTATCGTCCAGCGGCACGATTTCGGCGATGTCGCTGCCGGGCTGAATCACACCGCCCACGGTGTTGACCAGCATCTGCTTGACGATGCCCCGCACCGGCGATGTCACCATGGTGCGATTGACCCGGTCTTCCAACCCCTTGGCCGTGGATTGCGCCTTGCTCAGGTTGGTCCGCGCTTCGTTCAGTTGCGTCAATGCGTCACTGCGAAACTTGCCTCGGGTCTCGTCGATCTTGCGCTGCACTTCGTTTATCGCCGCCTGCGCACGGGGAATCGCCAGCGTGGTGCCGTCGAGTTGACCGCGTGTTTCAACTTCCGAACGTTTCAGGCGCAGCACTTCAACCGGGGATACGGCGCCCTGCTTGACCAGCGGCTCAGACATGCCGATTTCCTGGCGCAACAAACCCAGGCTGTTGCGGTATTGCTCTTGCTTGGAAGCAAACTCGCGCAACTCCTGCTGGCGTTGAATCAACTGCTGCTGCAAGCCGCCCAGTTCATCGGCCAATTGCTGACGTCGGCTCTGGTACAGCGACTCTTCGTTACTGGCCTGATTGGGCGCGGTTTTCCGGGCTTCTGCAGACAGGTTCAACGGCCGGTTATCCACTTCAGCGCTCAGGCGCTCCACGCGCAATTCCATCGACACCCGATCCGCTTCGGTTTCGCCCACGTTGGAGGCAAAACGCGTGTCATCCAGACGAATCAAAGGTGCGCCCGCCTCGACGATCTGGCCGTCATTGACGTAGATCTGAGCGACGATGCCGCCCTCAAGGTTCTGGATCTTCTGGACCTTGGTCGACGGAATCGCTTTGCCCTCGCCCTTCGTCACCTCATCGATAACGGCGTAGTTGGCCCAGAGCACCAAGAACGTGAAAAACAGAATCACCGCCCAGATGGTCAGGCGCACGATGCGCGGCGCGTCGTCTACCAGTGCCTTTTCGACCTCGGGCAGCGGTTGCCCTTCCAGCGAAGAAGAACCACGAAAATAGCGAAAGATCCCGCCGCCGGACTGTCCCGGACCTGACTTAAGCAACACTGATCTGCCCCTTCTTCAACGCTTCCATGACGGCGGCTTTCGGGCCGTCGGCGAGAATCTGACCACGGTCGATCACGATCAAACGATCAACCAGACTGAGCAGCGATGCCCGGTGAGTAACTAGGATCACGGTCTTACTCTCGACGACGGCCTGCAGACGTTGTTTCAGACGCTCTTCACCGGTGTTGTCCATGGCGCTGGTCGGTTCGTCCAGCAGCAGGATTGGCGGGTTAAGCAATAAGGCGCGGGCCAGCGCAACGTTCTGCCGCTGTCCGCCGGAAAGGTTCTGTCCGCGCTCCCCCACCTGCAACTCGTAACCTTGTGGGTGCAGACGGGCGAACTCGTGCACGCCAGCCAGTTCGGCGGCCTGCAGGACCATTTCGTCATCTACATAACGCGCGCCGGAAACCAGGTTGTCGCGCAGGGTCCCGGCTAACAGCTGAATGTCTTGAGCGACGTAGCCGATGTTGTGGCGCAATTCGCTCACGTCGATCTGGCGAATGTCCACGCCGTCGACGAGCAAAGAACCGGCGTCGGGCTGATAAAGACCGACCAGCAATTTGGCGAGCGAGCTTTTGCCCGAACCACTGCGACCGATGATGCCGATCTTTTCACCCGGACGAACCACTAGGCTGATGCCTTTGAGCGCCAGGGTCTGCTGATTGGGATAGGTGAAGTCCAGACCACGAAACTCCATCGCGCCTTGCAGCACCTGACGGCTGAGCGGGCGCTCGTCGAAGTTGCGTTCCTGCGGCAGCTCCATCATCTGGTCCACGGAAACCATGGTCACTTTTGCTTGCTGATAACGGGTTAACAAACCGGACAACTGAGCCAGCGGGCCCAGCGCGCGGCCACTGAGCATGTAACACGCCACCAGGCCACCCATGCTGAGGTTGCCGTCGATGATCTGGTAAACGCCGAAGCAGATCATCGCCACGCCAGCCAGTTGCTGGATGAGCAGCGTGATGTTCATCGCCAGACCGGACAGAATCTTGACCCGCAGCTCCAGACGGCTGAGGGTGCCGATGGTCTGTTCCCACTGATACTGACGCTCGCTTTCGGCGTTGTTGACCTTCACCGCATCAAGCCCGGCGAGAGTTTCGATCAAACTGGATTGACGCTCGGCACCCAGCGCCATGGTGCGTTCGAGGGTGGCGGTCAGCGGTTTTTGCAGGAAGTGGCCGATGCCCAGCGCCAACGGGAAGGCAATGATCGGAATCCACACCAGATTGCCGCCCAACAACGCGATCACCAGCAAGATGATCAAGGTGAATGGCAAATCGATGAGACTGGTCAGGGTCAGCGACGTCAAGAAGTCGCGCATGCCCTGAAACTCATGAATGTTCTGGGCGAAGCTACCGACCCGCGCCGGCCGGTTTTTCATGGCCATGCCGACGATGCGTTCGAACAGCGTCGCGGAGATGATCAGGTCGGTTTTCTTGCCAGCCAGGTCCAGGCACAGACTGCGCAGGCCTTTGAGCAGCAGGTCAAACAGGTAAGCGCCACAGATGCCGGCGGCCAGCACCCACAATGTGGCGGTGGCTTGGTTGGGAACCACGCGGTCGTAAACGTTCATCACGAACAGCGGCGCAGCCAAGGCGATCAGGTTGATCACAAGGCTTGCAGCGATCGCATCGGCGTACAACCAGCGCGAACGCTTGAGGGTGTCTTTGAACCAGGATTTCGCCCGGGGAATGAGCGACCCTTTGGTCACGTCAAATTTATGTTGCGGTTGGGCGAAGAACACCCGTCCGCCGTAATCCTTGGCCAGTACTTCGCGGGCCACTTCAACTTCGCCACCATCGCTTTCACTCAGCAGCAGGCGAGCGCTGTCGTCGTTCCAGCTCAACAGAACAGCACTTCGGCCGTCCTTGAGCAGCAACAGCGCAGGCAATGCGATCGACGGAATCTGATCAAGCTTTCGTTGCAGCAAACGCCCCTGCAAACCGGCACGGGCGGCTGCTCGCGGCAATAAATCGGCGCTCAATCGCTGATCGGGCAATGGCAAACCGGTGGTCAGCATTGCCCGACTGGCAGGTTTGTGGTGCAGCGCGCAGAGCGTCAGCAGGCCGTCCAGTAAGGGATCATCGTGCTGGCTGCGGGGATCATGGCCTAGTTGAACCGAAGGTAATTCCAAATCCACGCTGACACTCTCTTTATATCGCTAACTGTTGGAGAAGCTGATTGCGTCAAAAATCAGTTCATACCCGGCAGTTGAACTGTCGGTTTTATATCGTTCTGCACAACTGATGCCATCGGTGCCATGACGCCCTGACTTTTCAGCAAAACGCCCATGTCGGCTTTAATGCGGTACTGCGTGTACTGCTGCAGATTCTTCAACTGCACCAGACGCTGCTGCGAGGTGAACAACTCGTTTTCGGAATCGAGCAAGTCGAGCAGGGTACGTTCGCCCAGGCCGAATTGCTGCTGGTAAGAGGTGCGCACGTTGGCCGTGCGATCGACGTACTGCTGGGCAATCGGGATCTGCGAAGTGGCGTTGTTGTAGGCGTTCCAGGCCAGGCCCAGCTCTTCGTTCAACTGACGCAGTGCGTTGTTGCGGATGTCCAGCGCCTGCGATGCCAGGTACGACTTGGACTCAAGGTCAGCCTTGTTGCTGCCGCCCGAATACAGGTTGAAGCGCATGCGCACCATCGCTTCCCAGCCGTTGTTGTGGCCTTCGTCGCCGCCAATGTTGTTGTCGGCGTTACGGCCAAGCTCAGCGTCGAAACGTGGGTAGAACGTCGATTTGGCTGACTGGTACTGCTTTTCAGCCGCAGCGATGTCGGACTCGGCCGAACGCAGCACAGGGCTGTTTTCGAGCATTTGCTGGCGCGCTTCGTCAAGGGTGGCCGGCATCATGGTCATGACCGGCGATGGCGCTTCCAGTTGATCGGGAAACCCACCCACTGCGCTCAAGTAGTTAGTTTGAGCATCGGCAAGATTGGTTTTTTCAGTCAGCAAGTTGTTTTGTGCTTGAGCCAGACGCGCATCGGCCTGATCCATGTCGGCCATACGGCCTACGCCGCGGCTGGTGCGCAACTTAATCTGATCGTAAATACGCTCGTGGCTTTTCAAGTTCTCTTCTGCCAGGCGGACCATTTCTCTCTGGGTCAGAACGTCCAGATAAACTTGCGCAACTGTCAGCGCAGTACGTTCAGTGGTGTTCAACAGCGAGTAGCCACGGGAGTTGGCGGTGGCTTGTTGACGCCCTACTTCGTTGGAGGTCTGGAAACCGTCAAAAAGCATTTGCTGCAAGCGGATGGCCGACTCGCCGCGATTGAGCGTCTGCCAGTCATTGCTGCCAGTGGTCGCACGCGTACTTGGAGTATCAGAACCAGCACGACCATAGCCTCCCGTGAGGTCCACGCGTGGCAGGTATCCGCCTTTGGCGGCGCGAACGGCGTAGTCCTGAGCGATACGCGCGTTGACGCCGGCCTGAACCTCGGGATGCACATCCATCGCCTTCTGCATGGCCTGTGGCAGGCTTTCTGCATGGGCCAGACTGGCGGTGAGAGCGAATGGAATTGCGGTAAGGAAGTGCGCACGCATGTTGGTTGATCCCGAGAACGTTCTTGTTCAAAACGCAGCAGTACAGCCGCCGCATCATAAAAATGGCAATTGAATGGGACCGTTGTCGGAGTGTTCTGAATGGGACTTGGGATCACACAGCAGAAAGACGCGATTCCATTGAATATCAATGTGACATTACGGAAGCGATTGTTTAGGATGTCGCCGAATAGGTCAATAGTTTGGCTAAAAGTTAATTCCCAAACTGCAAACCCAGTGTTAATAAATTGGCGTCAAAACTTAAATAATAATTAAAACAATCAGTTAATTATTTGACGTCAAATAATAGTGTAAAAAATACGTACTCCAGTATGAAGCGGCATAGAAAAGCCGGACGGCATCATGGATACCAACTGAACGGTAAACGCGGAGAGTTCCCCGAATGAGCAGTGTTGTTGCCATCGTCAAAAGCATTGTTGGCCAAGTAGTCGCAGTCTCCCCGGAAGGGATTCGCCGTGTACTGATCGAGGGGGACCGGTTGTTCGCCGGGGAACAGGTGCTGACTGGCCCGGCAGGAGCGGTCACGCTCGAACTGCCTGATGGCCGCACCCTGGACATGGGCCGTGATAGCCAGTGGAGCTCGGAAACCCCGACCTCCACCGTCAATCTGTCGGAAGCCACCGCCCAGGCCGCGCCGTCGGTTGCCGAATTGCAGCAAGCCATCGCTGCCGGCGCTGACCCTACCAAAGACCTCGAAGCCACTGCTGCAGGTCAAGCTGGCACAGGCGGCGGCGATGCCGGTGGCGGACACAGCTTCGTCATGCTCAACGAAACGGCTGGCGTGGTTGATCCAACCATTGGCTTTCAGACTGCAGGCCCGGACAATCAAAGCGTAGCCACCGTCCAGCAAGATGCTGGCATTCTTGATACAACCACGCCGGCAACCGCTTCGTCCCTTAGCGTCACCGCGACGCCAACGCTGACCGAAGACGGCGGGACACTGGTCTACACCGCGACCGTGACTCAGGCGCCAACGACCGACCTGAACATCACGCTGTCCAACGGCCAGACCATCGTTATCGCTGGCGGCCAGACCACAGGTACGGTTTCCGTTCAGATTCCGGGCAACAATTCGCCGTACATCGATCCAACCCAGATTTCTACAACCGTCACCGGCACCACCGGCGGCGCGGGCATTGTGGTCACGACTGATCCGACGCCTGCGGTCACGCAGATTACCGACACCGTCGACACCACCACCGTGACCCTGACCGCTGGCAGCGCTACTGCCACCGAAGGCACGACGATCACTTACACCGCGACACTGACTAATCCTGCGCAAACGCCGGTAACAGTCACCCTGTCCGACGGCTCGACGATCACCATCCGTGCGGGCGAGTCGACTGGCAGCATCAGCGTTCCGGCGCCTGCAAACGATGTTTACAACACCAACACCACGATCAGCACCACGATCACTGGTGCGACTGGTGGCAACTTTGAAAACCTGGTGCCGAATCCTGCGCCGGCTGTTGTTGGTATTACTGATTCGCCAGATACCACCACTATCACCTTGACGGCTGGTAGTGCGACCACCACCGAAGGCACGTCGATCACCTATACCGCGACGTTGACCAATCCGGCGCAAACGCCAGTAACCGTCACTTTGTCCGACGGCTCGACGATCATCATTCGTGCGGGCGAGTCTGCTGGCAGCATCAGCGTTCCTGCACCTGCTAACGACGTGTACAACACCAACACCACGATCAGCACCACGATCACGGGCGCAACTGGCGGCAACTTCGAGAACCTGGTTCCGAACCCTGCAGCAGCAGTCGTGAACATCACCGACTCGCCAGACACCACCACCGTCACTCTGACTGCTGGCAGCGCAACGAGCACCGAAGGCACGTCGATCACTTACACCGCGACGTTGACCAATCCGGCGCAAACGCCAGTAACCGTCACTTTGTCCGACGGCTCGACGATCATCATTCGTGCGGGCGAGTCTGCTGGCAGCATCAGCGTTCCTGCACCTGCTAACGACGTTTACAACACCAACACCACGATCTCTACGACGATCACTGGCGCAACTGGTGGCAACTTCGAAAACCTGGTGCCGAACCCGGCGCCAGCTGTTGTTGGTATTACTGATTCGCCAGATACAACCACTGTCACCTTGACGGCTGGCAGCGCGACCACCACTGAAGGCACGTCGATCACCTACACCGCGACACTGACTAATCCTGCGCAGACGCCAGTGACTGTCACGCTGTCCGATGGCTCGACGATTGTTATCCGTGCGGGCGAATCGGCTGGCAGCATCAGCGTTCCGGCTCCGGCTAATGACGTCTACAACACCAACACCACGATCAGCACCACGATCACTGGTGCGACTGGTGGCAACTTTGAAAACCTGGTGCCGAATCCTGCGCCGGCTGTTGTTGGTATTACTGATTCGCCAGATACCACCACTGTCACCTTGACGGCTGGCAGCGCGACCACCACTGAAGGCACGTCGATCACCTACACCGCGACACTGACTAATCCTGCGCAGACGCCAGTGACTGTCACGCTGTCCGATGGCTCGACGATTGTTATCCGTGCGGGCGAATCGACTGGCAGCATCAGCGTCCCGGCTCCAGCCAACGACGTCTACAACACCAACACCACGGTTAGCACCACGATCACTGGCGCAACTGGTGGCAACTTTGAAAACCTGGTGCCGAACCCGGCGCCAGCTGTTGTTGGCATCACTGATTCGCCTGACACCACCACTGTCACCTTGACGGCTGGCAGCGCGACCACCACTGAAGGCACGTCGATCACCTACACCGCGACACTGACTAATCCTGCGCAAACGCCAGTGACTGTCACGCTCTCCGATGGCTCGACGATTGTTATCCGTGCAGGCGAATCAACTGGCAGCATCAGCGTTCCTGCTCCAGCCAACGACGTCTACAACACCAACACCACGGTTAGCACCACGATCACTGGCGCAACTGGCGGCAACTTTGAAAACCTGGTGCCGAATCCTGCGCCGGCTGTTGTTGGTATTACTGATTCGCCTGACACCACGACCGTTACTCTGACTGCCGGCAGCGCCACGAGCTCCGAAGGCACGTCGATCACCTATACCGCGACGCTGACCAATCCTGCGCAAACGCCAGTAACCGTCACGCTGTCCGACGGCTCGACGATCACCATCCGTGCGGGCGAGTCGACTGGCAGCATCAGCGTTCCGGCGCCTGCAAACGATGTTTACAACACCAACACCACGATCAGCACCACGATCACTGGTGCGACTGGTGGCAACTTTGAAAACCTGGTGCCGAACCCGGCGCCGGCTGTTGTTGGTATTACTGATTCGCCTGACACCACCACTGTCACCTTGACGGCTGGCAGCGCGACCACCACTGAAGGCACGTCGATCACCTACACCGCGACACTGACTAATCCTGCGCAGACGCCAGTGACTGTCACGCTGTCCGATGGCTCGACGATTGTTATCCGTGCAGGCGAATCGGCTGGCAGCATTAGCGTTCCTGCGCCTGCAAATGATGTTTACAACACCAACACCACGATCAGCACCACGATCACGGGCGCAACTGGCGGCAACTTCGAGAACCTGGTTCCGAATCCGGCAGCAGCAGTCGTGAACATCACCGACTCGCCAGACACCACCACCGTCACTCTGACGGCGGGCAGCGCAACAAGTACCGAAGGCACATCGATCACCTACACCGCGACACTGACTAACCCGGCACAAACGCCAGTGACGGTCACGCTGTCCGACGGCTCAACGATTGTTATCCGTGCAGGCGAATCGGCTGGCAGCATCAGCGTTCCTGCGCCTGCCAATGATGTTTACAACACCAACACCACGATCTCTACGACGATCACCGGCGCAACTGGTGGCAACTTCGAGAACCTGGTACCAAATCCGGCGCCGGCTGTTGTTGGCATTACTGACTCCATCGACACCACCACTGCCAGCATCACCGGCAGCGCGTCCGTGATCGAGGGCCAAAGCGCGACGTACACCATCACGCTGAGCAATCCGGCGCAGACCGAAGTCACCATCAACCTGACCTACAGCGGCACCGCGGCCGATGGCAGCGATTACACCCAAGTGGTCAGCGTCAAAGTGCCGGCCAATGCCAGCAGCGTGACCTTCGACATTGGCACGATCAACGACACCATTCCTGAAGGCGTTGAAAACCTGACGGTCGCCATTGGCGCCATCACTGGCGGCAACTTCGAGCAAATCGTAGTCAGCCCAACGCAGGGCAGCGTCACCACCGCCATCATCGACAACGACGCGTTGCCCGTAGTGGATCTGGACAACAACACCAACGGCACCAACTTCGCCACAACCTTCACTGAGGGTGACAACGGCGTGCCGATCGTTGGCGATCTGCGCATCACCGACATCGATAGCCCGACCCTGACCGGCGCAACCGTCAGCCTGGGCAACCCGCAATCCGGCGACACGCTTGTAGTTGGCAGCAGCAACGCGGCAATCACTGTTACTACCGCTACCGTCAATGGCGCGTTAGTCGTGACACTGAGTGGCGCCGCGAGCGCGGCAGAATACGAAGCCGTGATCAAATCGATCACCTTCAGCAACAACAGCCAAGACCCAAGCGCGATTGATCGCAACATCACGATCACTGTGAACGATGGCCAGAACAACTCCGTACCGGTCAATGCGGTTGTGAGCGTTGTTCCAGTTAACGACGCGCCAACCGCCACCATCGAAGGCCCGGTTTCCTTCACAGAAGGCCAGACCGGCGTTTCGCTGGACGGTAAAGTCACTTTGGCTGACGTGGACAACGCCACGCTCAAAGGTGGCTCGGTCACCCTGAACGGCGCGCAAACCGGCGACTCGCTGGTCGTCGGCACGCCAAACAGCAAAATCACCGTCACCTCGTCCGAAGTCGACGGCAAGATCGTTCTGACCCTGACCGGTGAAGCGACGAAAGCCGAATATCAGGCGCTGATCAACTCGATCACTTACGGCAACAACAGCGAAAACCCAGGCACCCTGCCGCGCAATATTTCGGTCGTTGTGAACGACGGCGCACTCGATTCGGCACCGGTCAGCACCGCTGTAAACGTCACGCCAGTCAACGACGCCCCAACCGCCACCATCGAAGGCCCGGTTTCCTTCACTGAAGGCCAGACCGGCGTTTCGCTGGACGGCAAAGTCACTCTGGCTGACGTTGATAACGCCACGCTCAAAGGTGGCTCGGTCACGCTCAATGGCGCGCAGGATGGCGACTCGCTGGTTGTCGGTACGCCGAATAGCAAGATCACCGTCACCTCGTCCGAAGTCGACGGCAAGATCGTTCTGACCCTGACCGGCGAAGCGACGAAAGCTGAATACCAGGCGCTGATCAACTCGATCACTTACGCCAACAGCAGCGAAAACCCCGGCACCCTGCCGCGCAATATCTCGGTCGTAGTCAACGACGGTCTGTTGGATTCGGCACCTGTCAGCGCAGCTGTGAATGTCACGCCAGTCAACGACGCGCCAACCGCCACCATCGAAGGCCCGGTTTCCTTCACCGAAGGCCAGACCGGCGTTTCGCTGGACGGCAAAGTCACTTTGGCTGACGTTGATAACGCCACGTTCAAAGGTGGCTCGGTCACGCTCAATGGCGCGCAGGATGGTGACTCGCTGGTTGTCGGTACGCCGAATAGCAAGATCACCGTCACCTCGTCCGAAGTCGACGGCAAGATCGTTCTGACCCTGACCGGCGAAGCGACGAAAGCTGAATACCAGGCGCTGATCAACTCGATCACCTACGGCAACAGCAGCGAGAATCCAGGCACCCTGCCGCGCAACATCTCGGTGGTGGTCAATGACGGCGCACTCGATTCGGCACCGGTCAGCACTACCGTCAATGTCACGCCAGTCAACGACGCCCCAACCGCCACCATCGAAGGCCCGGTTTCCTTCACCGAAGGCCAGACCGGTGTTTCGCTGGACGGCAAAGTCACACTGGCTGATGTGGATAACGCCACGCTTAAAGGTGGCTCAGTCACCTTGAACGGCGCACAGGATGGCGACTCGCTCGTTGTCGGCACGCCGAACAGCAAAATCACTGTTTCGACTTCCGAAGTCGACGGCAAGATCGTCCTGACCCTGACCGGCGAAGCGACGAAAGCTGAATACCAGGCGCTGATTAACTCGATCACTTACGGCAACAGCAGCGAAAACCCAGGCACCCTGCCGCGCAATATTTCGGTCGTTGTGAACGACGGCGCACTCGATTCGGCACCGGTCAGCACCGCTGTTAACGTCACTCCAGTTAACGACGCTCCAACTGCCACCATCGAAGGCCCGGTGTCCTTCACCGAAGGCCAGACCGGCGTTTCGCTGGACGGCAAAGTCACTTTGGCTGACGTGGACAACGCCACGCTCAAAGGTGGCTCGGTCACCCTGAACGGCGCACAGGATGGCGACTCGCTAGTTGTCGGCACGCCGAACAGCAAAATCACTGTTTCGACCTCCGAAGTCGACGGCAAGATCGTCCTGACCCTGACCGGTGAAGCGACCAAAGCTGAATACCAGGCGCTGATCAATTCGATCACCTACGCCAACAACAGCGAAAACCCAGGCACCCTGCCGCGCAACATTTCGGTCGTCGTCAATGACGGTTTGCTGGACTCGGCACCTGTTAGCACGGCTGTGAATGTCACGCCGGTTAACGACGCGCCTACCGCCACCATCGAAGGCCCGGTGTCCTTCACCGAAGGTCAGACCGGCGTTTCGCTGGATGGCAAAGTCACTCTGGCTGACGTTGATAACGCCACGTTGAAAGGTGGCTCGGTCACGTTGAACGGCGCGCAAACCGGCGACTCGCTGGTGGTCGGCACCCCTAATGACAAAATTACTGTTAGCACCGCTGAAGTCGACGGCAAGATCGTCCTGACCCTGACCGGTGAAGCGACCAAAGCTGAATACCAGGCGCTGATCAATTCGATCACCTACGCCAACAGCAGCGAAAACCCGGGCACCCTACCGCGCAACATCTCGGTTGTGGTGAACGACGGCGCACTCGATTCGGCGCCGGTCAGCACCGCCGTCAAAGTCACTCCTGTGAACGACGCGCCTACCGCCACCATCGAAGGCCCGCTCTCCTTCACCGAAGGTCAGGCCGGCGTTTCGCTGGACGGCAAAGTCACTTTGGCTGACGTGGACAACGCCACGTTGAAAGGTGGCTCCGTTACGTTGAACGGCGCACAAACCGGCGACTCGCTGGTTGTCGGTACGCCGAATAGCAAGATCACCGTCACCTCGTCCGAAGTCGACGGCAAGATCGTCCTGACCCTGACCGGCGAAGCAACGAAAGCTGAATATCAGGCGCTGATCAACTCGATCACTTACGGCAACAACAGCGAAAACCCAGGCACCCTGCCGCGCAATATTTCGGTCGTTGTGAACGACGGCGCACTCGATTCGGCACCGGTCAGCACCGCTGTTAACGTCACTCCAGTTAACGACGCTCCAACTGCCACCATCGAAGGCCCGGTGTCCTTCACCGAAGGCCAGACCGGCGTTTCGCTGGACGGCAAAGTCACTCTGGCTGACGTTGATAACGCCACGTTGAAAGGTGGCTCGGTCACTCTGAACGGCGCGCAAGACGGCGATACTTTGGTTGTGGGCACGCCGAACAGCAAAATCACCGTCACCTCGTCCGAAGTCGACGGCAAGATCGTCCTGACCCTGACCGGCGAAGCGACGAAAGCTGAATACCAGGCGCTGATCAACTCGATCACCTACGGCAACAGCAGTGAAAATCCAGGCACCCTTCCGCGCAATATCTCGGTCGTAGTCAACGACGGTTTGCTGGACTCGGCGCCGGTCAGCACCGCTGTAAACGTAACGCCAGTCAATGACGCACCGACTGCAACCATCGAAGGGCCAATCGCGTTCACCGAAGGCCAGACTGGCGTTTCGCTGGATGGCAAAGTCACGCTGGCTGACGTCGACAACGCGACGCTCAAAGGCGGCTCAGTCACCTTGAACGGCGCGCAAAACGGCGACTCGCTGGTAGTTGGCACCCCTAACGACAAAATTACTGTCAGCACCGCTGAAGTCGACGGCAAGATCGTCCTGACGCTGACCGGCGAAGCGACCAAGGCTGAATACCAAGCGCTGATCAACTCGATCACCTATGGCAACAGCAGCGAAAACCCAAGCACTCTGCCGCGCAATATTTCGGTCGTTGTGAATGACGGCGCACTCGATTCGGCGCCGGTCAGCACTGCTGTTAACGTCACTCCAGTTAACGACGCTCCAACTGCCACCATCGAAGGCCCGCTTTCCTTCACCGAAGGCCAGACTGGCGTTTCGCTGGACGGCAAAGTCACTCTGGCTGACGTTGATAACGCCACGCTCAAAGGTGGCTCGGTCACGCTCAATGGCGCGCAGGATGGTGACTCGCTGGTTGTCGGCACGCCGAACAGCAAAATCACTGTTTCGACCTCCGAAGTCGACGGCAAGATCGTCCTGACCCTGACCGGTGAAGCGACCAAAGCTGAATACCAGGCGCTGATCAACTCGATCACCTACGGCAACAGCAGCGAAAATCCAAGCACCCTGCCGCGCAATATCTCGGTCGTGGTCAATGACGGCGCACTCGATTCGGCGCCGGTCAGCACCGCTGTTAACGTCACTCCAGTTAACGACGCTCCAACTGCCACCATCGAAGGCCCGGTTTCCTTCACCGAAGGCCAGACCGGCGTTTCCCTGGACGGCAAAGTCACACTGGCTGATGTGGATAACGCTACGCTCAAAGGTGGCTCGGTCACTCTGAACGGCGCTCAAACCGGCGACTCGCTGGTAGTTGGTACGCCTAACGACAAAATTACTGTCAGCACCGCTGAAGTCGACGGCAAGATTGTCCTGACGCTGACCGGCGAAGCGACCAAAGCTGAATACCAGGCGCTGATCAACTCGATCACCTACGCCAACAGCAGCGAAAACCCAGGCACCCTGCCGCGCAATATCTCGGTCGTGGTCAATGACGGCGCACTCGATTCGGCGCCGGTCAGCACCGCCGTCAACGTCACGCCGGTTAACGATGCGCCTGTCATCACTTTCGGTAACTCCGAGTTCACCGAAAACGGTGTTGCCACGCCAATCGTCACCAACCTGGTCATCAACGATCAGGACGGCGGCGACCTGACCAGCGCAAAAATCACGCTGACCGGCATGCATGCCGAAGATGTCCTGAACTCGACCTTCTACACAGGCACCGACGAAGGCGACACTTCGCTGGGCATTCACTACAAGCTGGTGAATGACGGCAACGGCACTATCACCATCGAGTTGACCGGCAAGGCCTCGATTGACAGCTATAAAGAGCTGATCAATTCGATCACCTACGCAAACAACAGCGATAACCCGAGCGTCACCCCGCGTGGTGTGACGATTGCAGTCGTTGACGCGGACACTCACGGCACCAATAACCTGCCGGATTCGCACACAGGCGCCATCGCCGTGGTTGCGGTCAACGACGCTCCGGTCATCACGTTCGGCAACGTTTCGTACACCGAAAACGGTTCCGCTACGCCAATCGTCACCAACCTGGTCATCAACGATCAGGACGGCAGCGACCTGACCAGCGCAAAAATCACGCTGACCGGCATGCACGCCGAAGATGTCCTGAACTCGACCTTCTACACCGGCAGCGACGAAGGCGACACCTCGCTCGGCATCCACTACAAGCTGGTGAATGACGGCAACGGCACTATCACCATCGAGTTGACCGGCAAGGCTTCGATTGACAGCTATAAAGAGCTGATCAATTCGATCACCTACGCAAACAGCAGCGAGAACCCGAACGTCACCCCTCGCGGTGTGACCATTGCAGTCGTTGACGCGGATACTCACGGCACCAACAACCTGCCTGATTCGCACACTGCTCAGATTGATGTCACAGCCGTAAACGACGCTCCAACCATCGGTCACGAAAACGCTGGCAACACCGGCAACTTCGGTAACACTTTCGTCGAAGAACCTTTGCCAGGCGTCGCTCCACGTCCGGGCCAAGGCCCAGGCCTGATCGCGGGCGACATCAAGCTGACCGACGCCGACAGCCTCACGCTGAAAAGCGCGACCGTCACCCTGACCAACGCCAAACCTGAAGACGTGCTGAACGTCGGTTCGCCGAACAGCAAAATCGTGGTCAGCTACGACACAGACACCGCTGGCGTGATCAAGCTGACCCTTACCGGTCCAGGCACACCTGCCGAGTATCAAGCGGTACTGCGCTCGATCACCTTCGACACACCGTCGCAGAATCCTGATCCGACCCAGCGCTTGATCACCATCGCGATCGACGACGGTAGCGCCAACGGCGTGAGCACCGTGATCTCGAAGATCAACATCATCCCGGAAAACGATGCGCCAACCGTCAACGGCACTGCCGTCACCTTCACCGAAGGTGATGCTGCGAAATCCGTTGTCGCCGGCCTGAACATCAGCGACCTGGACAACAGCACCCTGCAGCACGCGGAAGTCAAAATCTCCAACGTGCAGGCAGGTGATCTGCTGACCTTCACCGGCACCACGCCAAGCGGCGTGACCGTGGAAAAAGTCATCGGCACCGACAACACCGTCACCTTCAAAATCGACGGCACCGCGTCCCTGGCGGACTACAAAACCCTGATCGATTCGATCAAGTTCGAAAGCCCAGGCGACAATCCGACTGCTGGCGTGCGTGGCGTAAACGTTACTGTCACCGACAGCGGCGGCGCGTGGGACATCGGCCGTGATCCAGCGTTGAGCACTGTGCTGAACGGCTCGATCAACGTGGTTGCTGTGAACGACGCACCGGTTGTCGGCCATGAAAACCCCAACGACACCAGCAGCTTCGGTAACACTTTCGTCGAAGAACCTTTGCAAGGCGTCGCTCCACGTCCGGGCCAGGGCCCAGGCCTGATCGCGGGCGACATCAAGCTGACCGATGCCGACAGCCTCACGCTGAAAAGCGCGACCGTCACCCTGACCAACGCCAAACCTGAAGACGTGCTGAACGTCGGTTCGCCGAACAGCAAAATCGTGGTCAGCTACGACACAGACACCGCTGGCGTGATCAAGCTGACCCTTACCGGTCCAGGCACACCTGCCGAGTATCAAGCGGTACTGCGCTCGATCACCTTCGACACACCGTCGCAGAATCCTGATCCGACCCAGCGCTTGATCACCATCGCGATCGACGACGGTAGCGCCAACGGCGTGAGCACCGTGATCTCGAAGATCAACATCATCCCGGAAAACGATGCGCCAACCGTCAACGGCACTGCCGTCACCTTCACCGAAGGTGATGCTGCGAAATCCGTTGTCGCCGGCCTGAACATCAGCGACCTGGACAACAGCACCCTGCAGCACGCGGAAGTCAAAATCTCCAACGTGCAGGCAGGTGATCTGCTGACCTTCACCGGCACCACGCCAAGCGGCGTGACCGTGGAAAAAGTCATCGGCACCGACAACACCGTCACCTTCAAAATCGACGGCACCGCGTCCCTGGCGGACTACAAAACCCTGATCGATTCGATCAAGTTCGAAAGCCCAGGCGACAATCCGACTGCTGGCGTGCGTGGCGTGACCGTTACTGTCACCGACAGCGGCGGCGCGTGGGACATCGGCCGCGATCCGGCGTTGAGCACTGTGTTGAACGGTTCGATCAACGTCGTTGCTGTGAATGACGCACCGGTCATCGCTCACACCGGCAACGGCACTGAGTTCGGCAACACCTGGAACGAGACGGCGGCGAACGGCGATCTGACTCAGCCAGGTAAAGGCCCAGGCAAGATTGCGGCTGACTTCGCACTGAGCGATGTCGACACCACAACTCTCAAGTCGGCAACCGTCACTCTGACCAACTACCACGAGGGTGATTTCCTCACCGTGGTCGATGCTGCAGGCGTGACATACACCTCGACGTTCATCAAAGACGGTGCTGGAAACATCACTGGTCAAACCATTGTCTTCCAGGGCGGCACTGCCCAGCAGTACCAAACCGCGATCCAGTCGATCACCTTCGACAGCACGTCGCACAACCCGAACGTGGTCGACAACCGCAACATCGATATCACCATCGATGACGGCGGTGCGATCAACAACATCGCGACCACCACGTCGACGATTCGTCTGACCGCAACCAACGACGCACCGGTGATCGGCCACACGGGCGACGGCAAAGAGTTCGGTAATACCTGGAATGAAACCGCAGCGGGCGGCGACGTTACCCAACCGGGCAAAGGCCCAGGCAAAATCGCAGCTGACTTCACCCTCAGCGA